>NZ_JBNJOF010000009.1:0-135568 GCF_050113875.1 Vibrio sp. TRT 1302
TTGCCACCCTCGCCAAGGTGGGTGCCAACGGCAATGTGGCTATTGGAGCAGGTGCTGGATGGGATTTTCAGCTGAGTCTTGGTAAAGATGGTAAATTCTACTTTAACTGCTCTGGTCGTTTGGTGTTTGGCCCTGGCGCCAGTGGCGGGTTTGGCACGACAGTTGATTTTGAGCAACTATGGCAGCTCGCCGTTATCCTTTTTAAAGGCTTAAAAGCAACGGATTACCGCGTACTCGCCAATATTGATAGAGAGGTGTACCAACACCTGATCGAGTCCAGTTACATAGCATTTGCCTGTGATGTGATTGCTAATCCGCAAGACGCACTTAAACAGGCGGTGATGAACAGCAGTCAGTCGATCAATACTTGGTGGGATGAACGGTTGGAAAATTGGAAGGGTGAATCTGATAAGAAAAAGGAAGCCTTTCGCCTTGCTAGGCGCATTGTCGCGAACTATAGCGATGTGATTGGCGAAGTGCCGTTTGAAGAATTGCTGCCAGAAAGCGTCGGCATTATGCTCAATACCTTAGTGACGACGTTTTATCTGTCGTGGGATGAGGAGCAAGAGAAGGCGATTTATATCTTATTGCTTGGCGCGGTTCGAACGTGGCGACGATTTGAAGAGGTGCTCACGCGTATGAATGCCACTGGTGAAAAACCGTCAGGCGGTAAACAAGCAGAGGACAAAGCGTTGTTTGACAATTTAGCGCGCATCAATGCGATTTTAGATGGCGAACAACAGACAAGCTTTAACAACTGGGTATTAAAACTGGCGCAAGTGAATGAAATCAACGAGAGCAACTTTGCTCAAATGCGCCCGTTTTCGCCGCGCTCTGGCTGGAGTTGGAGCCAGAAGAGGGAGAGAGTCGAGCGGCAAATCGCGCGCTTAAATAAAAATAATGGCTATTATATCTAACCACAGCGACCGCCGTAAGGCGGTCGTTTTCGGGGCTAATAAGCTTGATCCTTGCTCTGAACAGAGCAACGAAAACCGGAGCGAATCGCGTCATCACTGACCTCCAGTTCGCGGTATGTACGGCCAACATTGACCATACCAACCCCACCTCGCTTGACTTTGTACTCACCTGATGCAGGTCCTTGGGGATCAAGTTTTGGCGACACTTTATAATAATCTTTGGCGTACCAATCGTTGACCCACTCGGTGGCATTTCCAGTCATATCATAGAGACCGAGGGGATTGGGCGCAAACATACCTACAGGGTTTAAGCCAGTGACCATATTGGCGGTTTTATCTGTAAACTCCTCATAGCCGCCTAGCTTAGGGTTATAAAAACCCCCACCTCTATATTGTTTAAACCCATTATTGGTCCCGTAGTAGAGTTTTTGACCACGGCTACGTGCAGCGTATTCCCACTGTGCTTCGGTGGGCAGATCGACGGGTAGAGCCGTTAACTGCCCGAGCCACTGACAATAGTTTTTGGCATCTTGCCAATTTACTTTTCTAGCGGGTTTGCCTTCGTAATACTCTTTCCTTGATTCAAAATCTTTAGCACTCCGTTTGAGATATTGACCATCGATTTTTCGTTGTTCGAATGGTCGATTAAAAGCTTGTAGGTAAATATCATAATCCAGCATCTCTGCTTCATACTTTGATAACGAGTAACTGCTTAAAGTTACTTCATGTTGAATATCCGCTCCACTGCTGACCATTTCGACACCACTGTAACAGTTAGCTTCTGGCGTCCAGACAGGACGATTAAGATCGTCGTTCATGCAAGGCATACGAAAGTCGCCCATAATAAAACTGCCACCTTCCACAAACACCATATTCTCAATCGACTTTACCGCGACCTCGGCAATATTTTGTTTTAGTTCACTGTCTGCATCTGGATAGTGTTTATTGATATTACTAATAATGGTGTTGAGCTGCTGTTGAGAAAGCACGTTGCTGGAAATATCGATATCACTATTGCATGCCGCCAATAAAGGTATCGCACTGAGAAGACCTAGCCATTTATAATTCATTATCAATCCTCATTATTTAGCCGTTTATTTTAAGCGGCTAAGTTGGTGACTTGAAGTTAATGACCTGAAAATAATGTGATTTTCCTTCCTTTTCTTAATTATGCACACCCAGTTAATAATTAATGAATTTATCAAGTAATTATCAGAAACTCGGTATTAATGTTGATGTAGTTAAAATGTGTGTCCCGTTAAGAGTCGACCACCATAATGCAGTTGTTTTCAATGCTAATAAGCTTGTTCTGCGCTTTGGACGGAGCAACGGAATCCTGAACGGTATGACAGATTATCACTCTTTATTGGGTCAAATGCGCGGGCGACAGTGACCATACCAACCCCACCTCTAACAACTTTATACTCACCTGATTCGGGGCCTTGTGGATCGAGTTTCGGTGACACTTTATAATAAGTTTTAGCGTACCAATCATTGACCCACTCCTCGGCATTTTCAGTCATATCATAGAGACCGAGTGGATTAGGCGCAAACATGCCTACAGGGTTTAAGCCAGTGGCCATGTTGGCGGTTTTGTCGGTAAATTCCTCATAGCCACCTAATTCTGGGTTATGGAACCCTCTTCCTCTAAACTGAATAAAGCCATTGTTGGTTGCGTAGTAGAGTTTTTGACCACGGCTACGTGCAGCGTATTCCCACTGTGCTTCGGTGGGCAGATCGACGGGTAGAGCCGTTAACTGCCCGAGCCAATGACAATAGTTTTTGGCATCTTGCCAATTTACTTCTCTGGCTGGTTTTTTTATAAATTTTGGTAATACCGTTTTATAGACCTTAGAGCCACGTTCTAGGTACTGTCCTTCATAAACACTCTGTTCAAATGGTCGACCAAGCGTTTGTAAGTAAACATCATAATCCAACATCTCTGCTTCATACTTTGATAACGAGTAACTGCTTAAAGTTACTTCATGTTGAATATCCGCTCCACTGCTGACCATTTCAACAGCACTGTAACAACTTGCTTCTGGCGTCCAGACTGGGCGATTAAGATCGTCGTTCATGCAGGGCATACGAAAGTCACCCATAATAAAACTGCCACCTTCCACAAACACCATATTCTCAATCGACTTTACCGCAACCTTGGCGATATTTTGTTTGAGTTCGCTGTCTGCATCTGGATAGTGTTTATTGACATTACTAATAATGGTGTTGAGCTGCTGTTGAGAAAGCACGTTGCTGGAAATATCGATATCACTATTGCATGCCGCCAATAAAGGTATCACACTGAGAAGACCTAGCCATTTATAATTCATTATCAATCCTAATTATTTAGCCGATTATTTTAAGCGGCTATGCTGATGACTTGAAGTTAATGACCTGAAAATAATGTGATTTTTGTTCCTTTTCTTAATGATGCACACCCAGTTAATAATTAATAAATTTATCAAGTGATTATCAGGAGTGAACTAGTTAAAGAATCATTTTAATACTTTACAGAGAACGATAATTCAGTCCCGACATTTTTCCTCGGTAGTTAACGTAATGACAAAGTCGCTTGGTAATTAAGGTATCACTCATAAATGCATTGTTAGTTGTCGATCTCAAAGGCTGGTGCTAACATTTGTACACACACCAACAAAGGAATACATCATGGACACTAGAATTCAATTTCGTGTTGATGAAGAAACAAAACGCCTAGCTCAACAAATGGCTGAGAGCCAAGGTCGCACTCTGAGTGACGCTTGCCGTGAACTAACTGTGCAACTCGCTGAACAACAAAGAAAAACATTAGCTCACGATACATGGCTAACTGAACAAGTAAACCTAGCATTTGAGAAGTTAGACTCAGGAAAATCCGTTTTCGTTGAGCACCAAACTGCTAAATCTCGAATGGAAGAGCGCAAAGCCAGGATCCGTAATCGAGGTATGTAATGATTTTATGGGAAGAAGAGTCGCTCAATGATCGTGAAAAGATCTTTGAGTTTCTCTATGACTTCAACCCTGATGCTGCTGAGAGAACTGACAGTCTCATTGAAGCAAAAGTGGAAAACTTGCTAGAGCAGCCACTTATGGGTATGCAGCGAGGCGGTATTCGTGGGCGATTACTTATAATTCCTGATATTTCGATGATCGTCTCCTATTGGATCGAAGGTGACATAATCCGAATCATGCGTGTGCTTCACCAGAAACAAAAATTTCCTATGGATTGATTGCTTCCTCTAGGGGACTAATACTTGTTAGACGACAAATTGTCGTCTTTCACCTTTGGGTAATTCATATCAAATCAACTGATAATCAATAAGTTATGACACACGATGGAAACGATGAAAGTGATTGCTAGTTTTTTGGGAGACAAATAAGCCCGCAGAAGAGGTGCGGGCTTTGAAGGAAACGAAAAGTTGAGCATCACACTTTAAAGCGGCCAACCAAATCGTATAGCTCGTTGGCACGGTGGTTGAGTTCTTGGCTACCCGCGCGGTTCTCATTTGCCAGTTCGGCAGATTGCGAGCTCTGGTCTGAAATGACCACCACACGTTGAGAAATTTCCTGACCCACTAGGCTTTGCTCTTCTGTAGCCGTAGCGATAAGTGAGTTCATATCCATGATGGTTCCGATGGATTCCTGTATCTGAATGAGCGCTTTGGCAGCGGCATTCGCTTCTTCAACGGTGCTTGCACCACGTCTTTGGCTAGACTCCATCGCTTTCACTGCATCATCAGAGGCGGCTTTTAGTTGCTCGATCATCTGGTGAATCTCTCCAGTACTATCTTGAGTGCGGCTAGCCAGTTTGCGTACTTCGTCAGCTACGACCGCAAAGCCTCGACCTTGTTCACCCGCACGAGCGGCCTCAATTGCTGCGTTTAGCGCAAGTAGGTTGGTTTGCTCAGCGATATCTTGGATGACTTCCAGTGAGGAGGAGATGTTCTGTACGTCGCCTTCTAGACGAGAAATGACGCCATTGGCTTGTGAAACCTCTTCAGCGAGAGCTTCAACCGATTGTGCCGCTGAATTAACGATGTGCTGCGCTTCTTTCGCGTAGTCATCCGCTTCTTTTGCTGATGATGCAGCCTGACTCGCGTTGTTGGAGATCTCGCTAGCTGTCGTTGTCATTTCGGTCATTGCCGTCGCAACTTGTTCTGTCTCTTCGCGTTGCCCTGATGCCAATTCATCGACTTTAGCAGCGCGCTGGGACATGTTGTTGGTTTCCGCGACGACTTGCTGGCCGACATCGCTCACGTTAGCAATGATGGTCTGAAGGCTGGCAACGAAAGCGTTAAAGTTGCTGCTTAGCTTAGCAAATTCTGGGGCTTTAAACGCTTCCATACGCGCGGTCAGGTCAGCGTCACCGCTTGCAAATGAGCTAATGGAGTCATCAAACATTTCTAGCGGTTTCATTATGGTACGATTTACCGCTACTGCGAAGACAGCAACGATCCCCGCGATGACTAAACAGAAGATGACGATAGCTGACAAGGTAGTTTGCAACGCACTAATAGTTGCGGCTTCCATATCGGCAATGATGGCATCAATATCATCTGTGTAAAAACCAGTCCCCAGCATCAAATCCCACTCTGGAATAAAGATTGAGTAGCTCAGTTTAGGTAGAGGCTTAGTTTCGCCTGGTTTAGGGAAGTAGTAAGTGGTGAACTCGCCAGTCTTTGCGTTACGGATGAGATCTTGGATCAGGTAGTTGCCTTGTTGATCTTGTAGATTCCAGAAGTTTTCTCCGATCCCTTTTTCACTCTTACCCTGAACACGTCGTACGCCTTTGGAGTCGTAACCGAATACGTATCCTGATTCACCGTATTCTAGTGTTTTCAGGGTCGGGTAAGCTTCCTCAAGACTCGCACCTTTCTCTAGAAAAGGTTCGATGGCAGATTTGGCCATTTGAAGATAGTTTCTTAGTTCGGCTTTCTTCAAGTTCATTAAGTTAGCGCGAGTAACTTCGATTTGTTGCTCGTTCAGTTCGGTGGTTTTCATGTAGGTAAAGCTAAGCATACCTAACGCGATAACTAGCAGCGGAACTAATGCCAAAATATATAAGCGGCTACGAATTGTAAGACTCATACAAACATCCTGTTTTAGTAATAGTGGCTCATTGACCATACCACGATCAGAGGACCGAATAGGCAAGAAGCTTAGTTATTGGAATCATGCTTATAGACCAAAAGTTTATCTTATAAGATTAGCCAATTTATCGGCTCAGGACTGTGAATCTTGAGGGGTTTGCAGATTCTCGATATTAGACCTTAGTACAATCTATCGAGAACATTGCTTGTCGTCGCAGTAACGCTTTCCTGTCAACCACTTAGACTATTGGTAACGGTTGTTGACAAACTTGATGTATAGCCAATCTGCAAACGGGCGGAGAATAGGTAAACTTAGTGATGCGTATAACCAACCTTTACCAACGAGCTTCCATGCTTGGCATGTCACATCTAAACCGAGCAACAGGTTGTTTTGCGCATCTCTTTTGCACACAGTGGGCAGCGGCCATCGTAGAAAATCGTCAATTTAGTCATGCTTTCACCTCGATGTTTCTACGAAACCGTTATGGCTATTGCTCATCGCTCACTGACGTTAAGTATCTGTGCCAGTTTTGACCCACTGCTTGATATTGATAGATACAAAAATCTTTACGATCAGCCAGATAGTCGTTTTCGACTTCGTCTAATAAGCTTTTATGTTGTTCAGGGTTGCTGCCATAAACTAGGCATAACGTTGAGAAGTAGCGTTGTAAGTCAAAGCTGTGCTCGTCTATGTATTCACCAAAATCGTAGTAGTCAGGACGATCTTCGGATTCAAAGGCGAACATATCAGCGGCACTGATTGCAGCATCTTCCCCATTTTCCACATATTCGATCATCATTAGCGCAGCAAAATTATCTACGGCATCTTCTTCCTTGCCTAGAATCGGGATGTTTTGGTCGGCAATATAAGCGTGCCCGGCTTCGTGAAGTAGGGTGTGTAATACGGTATCAATGGCACCGGCTTGCGCACTCTTGCCATATTTTTTGTCATATTGATTTTTCTTAAAGTAATCCAGCGCTTGCTGATAGAACTCGTAAGGCATATGAACCTGATGCGCTTCTGGATCGTAGAGTGGGCCCTGATCGCCGCCGTATTGGATGGTTAAGGTGTTTTTGAACGGAAAAATACTCTGTGATAAGTCAACTAAGGTTTGGTTTACCCCACTTTGCTCAATCTCAGACTTGGCCTTTTTTTCAACCTCATTTTGTGGTTCAAGATAGCGAATGACAACACTTTCTGAACCAGCAAAGACAGTAGATGCAAACAGCATTAGCGAAGGAAGTAACACACGATAAAACATACTCAATCCTTATTATTGTCTTGGAATGGATGGACTTAACTAATACTGACATAAAATGAACGATTTCGCTCTAGTTTGCTGTTGGTGACACTCAATCTTGAACGAGGGATTGAGGGTAGGGTTGCCCAAGGGATTAGATGGGAGTGAAATGATGATTATCATTAGGGAAGCCGCTATGCTTGTGCTACACTCGCCGACCTTTTCCGTTTCTATGAGATAAATCACCATGAGCCTTAAAAAAGAACTTCAAAACCTTCATAACCGTCTAGATACTTGCCAACGTAAACTGGACGCAGCTAAAGGTCGTGGTGATCAAGAAATGATTTCTCAGTTCACTGATGAAATCGAAAAGCTGAACAAGAAAGTAAGCTCAATGAAGCACAAGCAGCAATTCGATCGCAACAAAGAACGTAAGAGCTTGCAGGATATGCCATTCTCTCGCGAAATCACGAAAGCGGAACAGGCGGATATGGGTAAACTGAAAAAGTCGGTAAAAGGACTAGTGGTAGTTCACCCAATGACAAAGCTGGGTAAAGAGCTGCGCATTGAAGTGATGACAGGCTACGCACCGAACAAGTTCTGATGCCAACGTCTGGTAAGTATTTTAAAAAAAGCGCCTAACGGCGCTTTTTTGTTTGGTGTTACTCAATGGTAAATCCCAGTGAGCACTAACTATTCTTGACCTGTTTTGGGCAACAGGAACACACCATTTGGGTTGATGGTTAGGTAGGCGTGGTCGGCGTAACTGGCGTCGAACTGTGATGAGTTGAGTTGCAACAATAGCTCGTGACCTTGCCATTGAACCACGACTTCATACATAGACCCCATATAAGCAAAACTGCTGACCTGACATTGTTGGCAAGCCTCTCCTTCTTCGGCGAGGAGGATTGCTTCAGGTCGTACACCAATCTCATAGTCGCCAGCGGCAATGCCAGCGAGATTATCTTGATTGGCTTTCAATCGGTAGCCATGGATATCCACGTATGTACCATCGTAATGGCCGCTAAACATGTTGGCTTCACCCATAAAGTTTGCCATGAACATAGATGCCGGATGCTGGTACAACTCTGTTGGTGTACCTTGCTGCATGATGTCGCCATCTTTCATAACAATAACGGTATCGGAGACGGCAAACGCTTCGGCTTGATCATGAGTAACATAGAGTGACGTGATATTAAACCGCTGCTGTAGATCGCGAATAGTTTCACGCATATTTCGGCGTAAGTTGGCATCTAGGTTACTGAGTGGCTCGTCAAATAGCAGAACTTTGGGCTTGAGAACCAGAGCGCGAGCAAGAGCGACACGTTGCTGCTGACCACCGGAAATTTGGTCGACGTAACGTTCGCCAAATCCCTCTAAGTCGACTAATTTTAGAGCGTCTTTAACTCGCTGCTTGATTTCGGCTTTATCTAGCCCGAGCATTTTTAAGCCGTAACCAACGTTGTCTTCTAGCGACATATGTGGGAACAAGGCATAAGATTGAAACACCATACAAATGTCACGATGTTGAATGGAAGTATTGGTGACATCTTCTCCATCGATGAAAATTTGCCCGCTGGTGGGCTTTTCTAATCCCGCCACTAAGCGCAAGACGGTAGTTTTGCCACATCCTGATGGGCCTAATAGGGTGACGAGTGCACCTTTCTTAATTTCAAGGTCTAAATCGCCAATTACGGTCTTATCCCCAAAGCGTTTGCAGACATTCTTTAAGACTACAAAGTTTTCTTTTTCCATGAGTTCTATCTCCAATTGCTACTCTTGGTTATTGGCTTTGGAACGCGAGACGCGTGCTTCACCGACAAGAAAATCAAAAATCAAAATAATCGCTAACATGACAACAATTAGGATTGAGCCATAAGCGATCGCAATCCCGTATTCGCCGTCTTCCACACGATTTAATATGTACGAGGTGGCAACGCGAGTTTCGGGTGTGACCAAGAAAATAATCGCGCTGACGGTGGTCATTGCTCTCACGAAGCTAAACACTAAGGTTGATAAAATCGCAGGGCGTAGGAGCGGCAACAGCACATGTGTAATGGTTTTAAGCGAGTTTGCGCGCAGGCTAAGAGAGGCTTCATCAAGTGCTTTATCAAGTTGGCCAAGACCAGCAATACCAGAGCGAATCCCTACCGGAACATTACGCATTACCATCGAAATAACCACAATTGCCGCAGTACCCGTCAAGTAGATCGGAGCATCGTTAAACGCGAGAATGTAGGACACACCCGCAACCGTGCCAGGAACGGCGAAACAGAGCATGGTGGCAAATTCAATCACTTTCTTACCATGGAATTGCTGGCGAACCACAATATAGGCAATTAGCAGACCAAAGAAAGCGGTCAAAGGCGCAGCAATGCCAGCGTAGATCATAGTCGTGATAAGCGATGGCCATGCACCTTCACCAAAACCACTGCCGAATAGGTTTAAGTAGTTAGATAGGGTTAGGCTGTAGTCAACGCCCCAGTTAACCGTAAAGCTTCCATAGAAGATACTGCCGTAGAGTAGGATGTTAAACGCCATCCAGAAGTAAAGTAGGCCACAGACTGCATGCTTTAGAGAGGTAGGCAGAGGCTGCACATCACCGCGATAGGATTTCCCAGAGATGGTGACGTATGAGCGCTTACCAATCCACAGGTACTGAACGACGAAAATGGCGAGTGAGAAGAGCAAAAGAACCGCACCGAGAGTACTTGCTGACGCGTAGTCCAGTTGAGCACCTGCGATATAGAAATAGATCTGCGTTGCCAGTACGTCAAAGCTACCACCGAGAACCAGCGGGTTACTAAAGTCAGCTAACGACTGAACAAATATAATTAGGAAGCTATTGGCTAGTGCCGGTTTAAGCAGTGGCATGACGATTTTGAAGAAGGTCTGATAGCGGTTTGCACGCAAGGTATAAGACGCTTCTTCGAGTGACGGGTGTAGTGACTTCATTGCCCCATCAAGAATCATAAATGACATAGGAGCAAAAGCGAGTACCTGTGCAAGCCAGATACCAGTGAAACCGTACAGCCAGTTAGTCTGTTGTAGACCAAACCAGTTAACCATGAGTTCGGTGATGTAGCCAGAGCGACCCAACATCAATGTCACACCAAGGCCGACCACAAAAGGTGGGGTGACAATCGGTAAAATGGAGAATATACGTGCGATAAACGCACTGCGCTCCGCAATACGAGTCGTATAAATAGCGAAAATCAACCCAAAGAAAGTCGCACCGATACCAACAGCGATACCTAAGCCAACCGAGTTGATTACGATCTGAATAATGTGCGAGCGACTGAGGATATCGACAAACTGCCAAGCCACAAAGTTGCCCATTTCATCCTCAAACATTGGGACGAAAATGGCGAAGCTCGGATAGATAATAAAGACGGTGATCAACAGAACGATAGCGATCAGTGAGCCAACGACGAAGGCATCTCCACCAAGGTACTCTAGGCGTGAGAATGCGAGTGTCATGACGGCACCTAACACCGTAAACAACACTATGGTGGCATAACCCATACCGTGTTCGGCGTACCAAGAAGAGATCAACACAAACAGCATACAAAATGCTGAGTAGCCAATATCAAACTGATGACGACGTTTGGCATATTTGTTCTGTGTTTTTAATGGACGTAGCAGCAAAGCAGCAGGAAGGCCGAACCATAACCACGAAATATTGACACCACTCCAACCCATGGCGGAATAAAACTCATCAGGAGTAGAGTCGATCAAACCATAGTCGAGAGCAAAGACAGGAAGAAGAATGAAAGCAACTACCAAGCTCAATATCCAGTAAAATACGGGATCGCGCTTAGTAAGTTCAGGGCTAATATGCGCGGTGAGTTCGTTCATAATTAATACCTAAATTTATGAGCAAGTAGGGTGATGACAAGCATCATCACCCGTTCCCAGTTGGATTATTGACCCATCTTGACGATGTTCACCCATTTATTGATCAAACGTTTACGTTCGTCTGATGAACCGTACGTTTCCATATCGTAATCAATAAGCTCAAGAGTTTTAGGATCAAGAGCGTTTGGTGATTGCTCGGCAGTCGTATTGGTTAGGATTTGGAATGATTGACCTTTTTTCCATGCCGTTTCCTGACCCTCTTTCGACAAAACGAAATCCAAGAATTTCTGTGCATTTTCTTGGTTACGCGCTCCGTTTATAATACTTACACCGCCGATTTCGTAGCCTGTACCTTCACACGGAGCGATAAGTTCTAGAGGTGCGCCTTTTGATTGTTCTAGCGAGTAGTCGTGCAAGAAGCCAATACCGATAGCGACTTCACCACGAGCTGCGTTGCGCGATGGTGTTACGCCTGATTTAGTGTATTGAGAGACGTTTTTATCCAACGCTTTGAAGTAGCTAAAGGCTTTGTCTTCATCCCAAAGCTGTATAAAGGTGGCGAGTGCCGTATAAGCCGTACCAGAGCTCTGTGGGTCTGAAATTTGAACTTCACCCGCATATTCAGGCTTAGTTAGGTCACTCCAGCAGCGAGGAATTGCCAGGCCTTTTTCTGCCAGACGGTCCTTATTTACCCCAAAACCTAGAATCCCCATGTACACCGCAGAAGAGTAGTTACCTTTGCGCTTGGCTGGGTCTTTAAAATTGTCCATGATGAATTCGAGTTGAGGGGATTGGTAAGCTTGGAGCAGATCCATCTCGCCAGCTTGCGATTGAGGATCGAGCGTACCGCCATACCATACGTCCGCACGAGGGTTCTTTTTCTCGGCATCAATTTTTGCCAGCGTACTGCCTGAACCATTTCGAACGAACGAAGTTTTTACATCATACTTCTCTGAAAAAGCTTTTGTTGTCGCTTCGCACATGGCGTTGGTCGCACTACAGTAAACCACTAAACGACCATCGGCGAGCGCTTGAGGTGCAGCGATTGATGCTGCAAGAATGCAAGCAGAGAGTAGGCTGCGTTTTGTTCCAACTTTCATGTTATTTCCTCTTGTTGTATCCAACTGTAGGGTTGGTAAGTCCTTGCGGTATAAGACAACGAGAGGGAATTTATCAGTTAGGTTATGGCTATCCCTGCCCGTTGTTGAGCTTTAACAAAAGGAAGAATTAACAGTCCAATCAACGCTGCTGAGAGCGTAACGACGCTGAAAAATCCCTCCCAGTTAAACTGGTCGATTACAAGTGCGAGTGGGTATCCCGCTAGTGCAGCACCAAGGTAGGCAAATAAGCCAACAAAACCGGTTGCGGTGCCTGCCGCATCTTTGTGAGAACACTCTGCTGCGGCCATGCCAATCATCATTTGTGGCCCAAAGACAAAGAAACCAATGGCAAAGAAGCAGCCAGATAAAATGATGAAGTTATCCAAAGGGGTAAGCCACAAAGCGGCCACAGAAACAAAAATCCCCAGAGCAAATAGCAGTATCATCGGTGCTCGGTTGCCGTGAAAAAACTTGTCTGATCCCCAGCCCCCAAATAGCGAACCGAGTAAGCCTCCTACTTCAAACATTGACACGACGCCATTGGCACTGAAGAGTTGGTATTCGTGACGCTGAGTAAGATAGAGATTGCCCCAATCATTGATTGCAATGCGAACTACGTATACCAATAGATAAGAGCTGCACAGCAACCATATATATTTGTTTCCCAATACGTAGGTCTTTACTATTTGCCAAAACGGTAACCCACGTCCTTCTGCTTCATGTGCTATTTCTATGGGGTCGTTAACCCATTCACCGACCGTGGGTAGCCCCATCGAGGTAGGCTTATCACGTAGTTGGAAGCAGAGCATTACACCGACGATAATGGCTAGACTTCCTGGCAGGATAAAGCCAAAGCGCCATCCCCAAGTTACCGCGGCAAAGCCAATCGTTATTGGTATTATCGCGCCACTTAAGTTGTGGCATGTGTTCCAAATAGACCACCAGAAGCCACGTTCAGATCGTGAATACCAACTGGTTAACAGCTTGGCGCACGGTGGCCATCCCCATCCCTGAAAAAACGCGTTTAAAGTCCAAAGCAGCGCGAACATAAATAGAGAAGAACTCAAGCCAAAGGCGATGTTGATCAATCCTGTAAAAATCAACCCAAGCCCCATAAAGTAGGCAGGTTTGGTTTGATCACTCACCATGCCGGAGAGAAACTTTGACACGCCGTAGGTGATATAAAATAGCGTTCCCAAAATACCGATGTCGGAAGTCTCCAGTCCTAAGTCGGTGATCATACTTGGCATCGCAAAATTGAGACTTTTACGGGTAAAGTAAAAAACACCATATCCGACATACATCACTATCATTAGCTGAACTCGCCAATAACGGTACATTTGGTCAATTTGATTTGGGCTTTTGTCAGCGACTAACACGAGCTCCTCTCCTTGGCATGAAAGAATGGTAACCAACCCATAGATGGAATGAATTAGACGGTTTTATATATCTCTAGGAAATTTTCCTAGTTTGGTGGAGATGTTGTGTTTTTTGTGGGTAAGTTAACAAATATCCTACTCCCCAATGAATTTGAGGTGATACTCATCGTTCCTCCGAGAGCACTGACTCGTTCTTCAATGCCTCTGAGCCCTTGTCCTTTCAGCCTCCAGTTGTCAGGTAGGCCTATACCGTTGTCACGCAGTTCTAAACTGAAGCGCACACCGGGTACTAAAGAGAGTTGTACTTGATTGGCTTGAGAATGCTTGCAGACATTATTCAGTAGTTCTTGGACGATGCGGTAAAGCGTCACCGCAGTAATATCATCAAGTCGTTCAGCAAAAATGCCGAAGTTAAGACTAAAATCGATATCGCGTTCGGCAAACTTCATTTCCGCGACTAACTGTCTAATCGCACTTTCAAGACCTAGCTCATCAAGGGCATGAGGGCGTAGTTGTTTGAGAAGTTGACGAGTTGAGTCATGGATCCTTAGTGCTAACTCGTTGGTTGTGTTAGCAATATTGATTTGTTGTTCATCACCTGCCAATCGCTTTGCGAGCATTGATTGAATCTGAATCGCGGTAATATTTTGGCCAATTTCGTCATGAAGTTCGCGAGCCACAGACTTACGGATGTCTTCTTCAACATGGACGAGTTGGCTTGCCAGTTGCTGCTTACTGGCGAGTTCATTGGCGAGTTTTAAGTTAGCTTGATGAAGCTGCTGTGCAAGGAAGTATTGACGACTGATCGCGATACCTAAACCAAGACCAATAAATGCTTGGGTTGAGATAAAGGTTTGCAACTCTAAATCGCTATCGAAGGAGCCAGTTACCTGTCGTGCAGTCGTGAGCAAAATACTGTTCATTACGCTGGCCAGTACGCCCCCTTGCCAGCCGTAACGATAAGCCATAAAGATGTTGGGCAACAGAAAGATCAGCAGAGCCAAAGACTTCATCTGCTCGAATAATGTCAGCTCGGTAATTAAACCAATCGCAAAAAACAACAGGCACCAGATCAGGGCTGACGGGCGTAACACCACTTCTTGGTGCACTAATGTTGGCGTGAGTGGCTGCCATACTTGGCGGCGCAGATAGTCATATACTAGGTAGAAAAACGGTGTGAGTAGAATGCCGCCAGTGAGTACCGCAATGCCACCTTGAAGCGCATACATGCCACCTAAGCCTACTGGTTTACTCAACAGCAGTAATGCAAAACCACAAACGTGAGCGTAGGCGAGAGCAAGTGCAGACAATGCGAGCAAGCGCTGCCAATAGATCTGAAGCGGTCTCCAAAACTGTTGAAAAATGACCGCGATTGCATGGTTAAAACAGGCAAAGAGTATCAGAAGGTAGCAATAAACAGGCGCATTAGTTAACTGAACCAAGCTAGCCACAAGCAAAACCTCAGACATGGTGAACCAAGGCCAAAGTTTTCGTGTGGTCAAAGTATAGATTGCGAGTTTAAACCCAGTTGGCAACAGAAGACCGGCCAACAAGATGTCAGGTGTTAGGTAGAGACTGACATTCCACAAACAAAACCAACAAATAACATATCCCAAGATGGCAAAGCTATAACTAAAGCCTTTAGTTAAAATCAGTTTTGGTAGTTGCTGTCGTCGGGTCAGTTCACTCATACGGGTTCATCACTGAGCAGCTTATGATGGAGTGCAAAGCGAATTAGATCGACGTTATTGGATAGCTCCAGCTTGCTGAGGATATTTGCGCGATGGACATGAATGGTTTTATGACTGATCGACAGCTTGGTGCCGACCTCTTTCACATCTAAACCTTGAATCAGATGGTCGAAGACTTCTCGCTCGCGTTTGGTGAGCTCTTTCAATGCAGAAGAGGCTGACGAGGCATTGCTAAGATTAACTAATGCGTCAGTACACAAGTAATGATCACCTGCGGCGACCTTACGAATCGCGGTGACCAATTCACCCGGTCCGCAACGTTTCGAAAGGTAACCATAGGCGCCAACATCGATAGCTTTACTGACAAACGATGCTGAATCATAAATGCTCAGCATGATGGCTTTTAAGTCAGGTTGTTTTGCTCGCAACTTCTCTAGCAGTACTAAGCCACTCTCATCGGGCATCGATATGTCGATCACAGCAACATCTATGTTCGATACGGAAAGGACGCGATATGCGTCGCGCGCGTTATCGAACTCGCTGTGTACTTGTATATCGGGTTCACACGACAGTAATTGAGCAAAACCTGAGCGGACCATAATATGGTCGTCGACAAGAGAAACAGAAATCATAGCGGTTTCCTTGAGGTAGCTTGTACCAAAAGTTCTAGCAAAAGTGACATATTGAATTAAGTATCAACGCTAGTGAGAACAACTATAAGGAATTGTTGACTCTGTCAATAGATATCGTGGTATCCATCATTTCTGATGGTAAAAGTGCTAACACGAACCAATTTGTTTGAAAGTTGGTCCGTGTTTTTGGCACTAAATATCGAGCTTGTGAAGCAGGGAAGGGAAGCCCCAACCATTTTCGCCTTCAACCACTTGTTCACCAGTCAAATACTCAAACAGAGTAGGCGCTAAGGAACCATTGGCTTCCGATCTAAGTGGCGTTGCCGCTTGACCAATTGGCGTTCCCCAAAAGCCGATAAAGGCGTCTTTTTCCAAGTAGCTTTCACCCGCATGTCGACCAGGAACTTTAGTGTTATAGCCAATCCCCTCTCTCGGGAAGAGGTTAATTGTGCCTGCTCTATCTTCGGCGTATAGCTGAGCTAACTGAACGACAGAGTCGGGTTTTGGTGTATAGCTGGTCAGTTCTCGCCACTGAGTTGCATTACACCAGGTTTGGCTATCATTCGGATTCACACGTTCGATACATTGATCAACCAGATCGGCAAAGCGACTCAGCTCGTTCTTGTTTGGGGCAGAGAGGTACGGGTTGAGTGACTTGGCATCAAGCAGCTGAACCGCAGCCTTACGGTTTATGCTGCCGTAATAGTAGCGATCGCCTTGCTGAATGATTTGTTCGTCAACCCTTGTTCCATTTCGGTTGGCCATGATGCGTATTTGGCAGCGATTTTCACTACAGGCTTGCTCACGCACGACCATATAGTCCAATGAATCATCTAGGTAGTTTAGGGATTCTGCAATAATGTCTACGGTTTTGCCCTCCGCATTGATCGGCTGCCAGTTAATTAACTCAGCGTAGACAGGCTGACTGTCCCACCCTTGCTTTGAATTGAATAGGTCGAACATGAAGTTGCCTCCAGCGGTTGAGGCGACAACGACGTCTATCCCTTTATTGCTCGGATAGCTTAACGCGTTGGTGATCTTTGGACCTTCCCCTTCATCAGAAGAGATTTTCTTGATAATCAGTGGGAACCCCAATTTCTCCTCTAAAGGCTCGAAGATGGCTTTTTCAGGGTTGAGCGTGTAATAGACAGGAGCTAAACCATGATCGCCAGCCATGCCCCACAAGGTTTGATCGTAGATGCCCGCGTTTTTGTAGCTTTGCTCTATTTGAGTGATCCAGTAATCGAGTCTATTGAGCTCCCCAGTTGGCATAATGATTTCGTCACTAAAAGGACCGACAAAGTGAGCAAAGTGATCAGGCCAAGGATTGTACACTAGGGTAAAGTCTGGCATGCCTTGACCGTCGAGTTTGGTATAGCTTGAAATATCTTGTTCAATCTTCCATTTGCGAGTCAACTTGGTGTAGAAATCCCAACTCGGAATGTCTTGATATGCTGTTATATTGTCAATCAGTGACTGACGCAGTTTTGTTAGCACGGTTTCAACTTGGGCTCGTTCGTCCAACTCTCTAAGACAACGTTTCTCACCAAAGTCCCTGAGCGACTCCCCAACCCCTAAATTGACCAAACCATCGTAACTGGTATGGGCATTCCAATCATATTGAGCGTTACAGTTAAGGGTTTTTAGATGGACTAGGCGATCAAACATAGTCGATACGTTATTGGCCTGCATTAGGCGATCAAGCTGCAAAGCGTCGTTGCCAAAGAAGTAGTAGGCGCGATCTTGATGACGATCGACAAAGTGAAAATTTGGGATGCCTGTCCCTTGTTCGCCTGCGACTTTCGCCCCCGTTTTAATGATAGGTAAGTTGCGTACGCTGATTGTTGGTGTTGAAGAGATGCCAACATTGGCAATCGAGTCAGCATGTTGTTGATAGAGGCGTTTGAAAAACGGCAAGTAATAGGGATCGCGATAAGTTTGCTCAGAGAGTATCTGCAAAAAGCGCATATCTTGCTGGTGTTCAGGGCTTGACTGAGCAAGCGGAGTGTTTAGCTGTTTGCTTTGTAAATAACGTTGATAGGCATGAGAAATAAAGGGTTTGCTCGGGTCGACTAAACCTTCAATCAGTCCTTGCTGAAGCCCATCCACGGTGATTTGAACGGCGAAACGGCGCTCTTGTTGGGATTGCAAAAAGCCGACCGCGGTCGATGGTTCCTTATCAAAGGCCTTCTGTAGCCAATCGTTGAGACGTTGTTGCCTTTCATCTTGATAGACGAACTGGCGGTACGCTTTTAAGACATTCAGGCGTACAAAGTCGATCAGTGTGACGGTCAATGCCTGTGCTTTATTATTGGGTTGATTAGCTCGTTCAGCGCCGCCGTCTGCGACGATGGCAAGCAGAGCATTTTTCATCTCTCCCTCGTCCATTCCTGCGGCAGTTTTCTTGAGTATATCAACGACGATTGGCTGAATTTTGTCGACTAACTGCTTGTCGCTAGGTGTGTTATCGAGATAAATGTAATGCTGTGGCAATTGCTCCATATCTTGCCACTCACCGATTTGAATCAAAGCGTCATAGACGGTCACCATAGTTGCGATAAACTGACTATCGATTTTTAGACCTTCCTGATGCGCCTGATCTTTGGCGTGTTGCTTTTCTTTTGGTGGAGCGCTGGAATCAAGCTGAAATAAAGAGTGTTCAAACCCCTTTAAAGCTTGTTGGTCATAGACCGTTTGGAGATACGTTTTGAACTGATCTCCGCTTTCAATCCCTGTGTAGCGGTCGTAAAACTGATAGAGGAAATAACCGAGAGGAATTGAGTAGGTGGGATCGGCGATTTGCCCCATCACTCTTGTCTTGGTACTGGCATCTAACGGAAGTGAGAGCAAATAGGTTTCGAGCGTCATCCCGCCAATCGTGAAAAGAGTCATATCACGAGCAAAGCGGGTTGAATAGGAGAGAGAATCTACAATTTGGTTTTTGAGAACTTCGCTGGAGTTGAATAAACCGCCAACCACAGGTGTGTTACCGATTTCGGCATAGCAGGAGGTGGATAAAGCGCTAGTTAACGCGATGGTAAGGGTCGTTGCTCTGAACCAAGTCATTGATATTATTCTCATTCATGCTGCTAATGATTTACATTGTGACATTAAAGAGTGAGAGTGCAAGCGTTAGCGCATGCGACGAAAGTGTTTTGCTTGGAAGTGAGATTCGCTACCAATCAGCCAGCAGAACTGTCGGCTGATTGGTAGGTCTTAGTGGATTAGTAGCCCATTAACTGCAACAGATTTTCGGCGGTTTTGACCGCCTCTTTTCTGTTGGCGATATTGAGTTTCTGGTACAAGTTGCGAATATGGGTTTTGATGGTTGTCCCCGCCACGTCTAGCTCTTGGGCGATCTGCTCGTTGCTAAAACCAGAATAGATCAGCCCGAGAACTTGCCATTCACGCTGAGTCAGTGGACTGGTGCGAACCAACTCTGGGATGTTCGGGTGGTTGACGAGCTTTTCAACAAACTCTTCATCAAAGTGAACAGAACTGCTGCGTTGAGTGGTTGAGATGTCTTTGAGCAGTTGTTGTGCGCGGTGACGTTCTAAATCTCCCAACTCATTCTTATGGTTGAGTTTCTCCAAGATATGACCCACTTTCGCGCCATCCACGAGGAAATTACCTAACATACCCGTCTGATTGGTCAGAGCTAATGCTTTCTTTAGTTGCTCACGAGCTCTCTCTTCATCATCTTGTGAGATGGCGAGCACAGCGGAAACAATCAAGTTACGGTTGGTGTCGGTCAGCAACTCATTTTCCTCTGCTTGTTGCTGAAGGAAATTAAGTGTCTCAGTGGCTTGGTCAAAAAGCCCTAGTATGATTTGGGCACGTGCGATGTTACGCCATTGAAGCTGGGTAAAGTGGTTACATGCGTGCTCAGGCTGAACCGTGGTCTCTAGCCATTGCTTGATAGACTCCAGATCGCCGCGAGCTTGCCAGAATAGGATCAGAGATAGTGAGGCGTTAGCCGTCCAGTCAACGTGATAGGTAGACTGTTTCAGCAGATGAATAATTTGTTCAATGAACTTACCCGCTTTATCTAACTCGCCACGACCGATGGCGATACGTGCCAGCATCGAGTAGCTATGTAAGTGCTTGCTCGGGCTGTGGTTACCAAGAATATCCAGACCTTTATAGGCACATTCCTCGGCTTCATCCAGTCGATTCCAACACCACAAAATCTGGGCGCGGACACGAAGTAAGAACTCATGTAGCGGAACTTGTTGCAGCTGTTGTTCTTCGATCAGTTTAAAGGCGTTGTCTTGTACTTCGAAAGCGGCTTGAACGTAACCCTGTGCAATCAGGATTTCACTCTGTTGCAGCATCGCCCATAAAGCCTGATGGTAGACCTGATACTGGCGTGCCAGTTTCTCTGTCTGCTGCATCATTGGCAGAGCTCGGCTGAGATGACCAAGTACGTGGTTGACCTCTCCCACGACTGACGTGGCAACAATACGGCTACGGTAAACAGTGCTGTCCAGCTGACTAAGTGCCAGTTCTGCTAACTCTAGCGCTTGTTCTGGTTCATTGCGGTTAATGGCAACCTGAGCTCGCAGCGCATTGAACTCACCTTGCTCTTTGGTGCTCAGAACCACATTGAGCTTACTCATCTCTTGGTCAGCTTTTGATAACAGGTCACCAACATCGTTGTAGCGGTGCTGACTCTGCGCTAACCAAGCCTGCAACATACAAAGCTTAGGTTCACTGTAGAGCTGTTCTGTGGAGAGAGAGTTGATCGCTTTTTCGAGCGTTTGCAGCTCACCACCATTAAACATCTTCCAGCCATACTGAGTCAGGATATCTGCGGTTAACTGACTGTCCTTGGCTTCTTGTGCATGACGAAGAGCTTGATGAGGCGAGGAGAGTTTTAGCCACGCTTTAGCGGCCGCATGGTGAAGTTGCTTCTCTTGCTGAGGAATCCTCGCACTGCGCTCGTGAGCAAGGAACTCGGCAAACAGATTATGGAAACGGTACCAGTTTTGCTCTCCCTCGAGAGGGTGAATAAACAGACCAAAGCGATTGAGAGACTCGATCATGCTCAGTGCATCTTCTCGCTGAGTCAGTTCAGAGACCAGTTGATCGTTAAAGTGATCGAGGACAGAACACTGAAGCAAGAATTGGCGGGTTTCCGTATCCAAAAGATCAAACACTTCTTCTATCAGGTAATCCCATAGGTGTGCGTGGTTGAACTGAGAAAAAGACTCTGCCGACTGTGCGAGAGTTTTGTTTTGATGCTGCGCTTGGAGAGCGATCAACTGTAGTGCTGATGGCCAGCCTTCTACGTAGTTACGTAAATTGGTCGCGGTGGTATCGTCAATGCCATCGGCGATACGTTGATTAAAGAAGCGCGTTGTCTCTTCGGTATCAAAGGCGAGCATTTCGTCGCCGATCTCGATCATTAAGTCTCGGACGCGAAGGTTGGCCGTCCCAAGTGGTGGTGCTGCTCGGCTGGTGACTACCAAAGTCAAATTGTCTGGCATGTGCTTGAGGAAAAAGCGCATGGCTTCGTGGATTTCGTCATCAGAAATTAAGTGGTAGTCGTCCAGAACCAAATAACACTCTTGATGAAAGTCAGACATCTCAGTGAAAACTTCACCGAATAGGGAGTGAAGTGAAGAGAATTGGCGTTTTTCTGCAAGTTTTTGCGAGTTCGGGCAGCTGCCATCGGTGGCTTTATTCAGTGCCTGAAGTAGGTAGTTCATAAAGCGAAAAGAATCGTTGTCACTTTCGTCAATGCTGTACCAGCCGACGTGTGACTTGTCCGATAGCCATTGAGCCGCCATGGTGGTTTTACCATAGCCAGCGGGTGATCTGAGTAGCACCAATTTGTAGAAAGGAGCCTGCTGGAGCAGATCTAATACCCTTGGTCGTACAATGGCGTTATGCAATCGACCCGGACGCGTTAACTTAGAAGGAATCCACATCTTTTTATTCCCTATTATCCTTCCACTTTCTCGTGGAGCAGCGAAGTTACCCGAAGGTGAAACACTTAGTTGTGTAAATATTAATCAGTAAAGCTTATTGGCAAGGATGTTACTTGAGAACAATCATGACCGTTATTGATCAACGACGGGTTTTTCGCTTAATTCACATTTTGCTGCCAGCTACGCCCCTTTTTTGTGATGAGTGTCTCCTATTAGATCTGTGTGAGATGAGATTTGAGTACCTGTTTGCACGAGAATTCGTGAAATTTGCACTGCGAAGTAAAACTTAATGTGATCGAGTATGCATATTCATCAATTGCGTATTTTTCTCGACACCTATCTTTAATAAACCAGATATAGGCTAAATTGGTTGACGGTGTGATCTCAATCACCCGAGCTGTGATGTTGGTAAAACTTAATGAGACCTAGATCACTGAGCTACTGGTTGTACGCCCTCTACGCCCTTTGTCCTCCTCCTAAATTGGCTAGGAGTAGGAGGATGTTTTGCCAATCATGTCGATGCACGATATGGCACAGATGGATTGAAACCAATAAGTGAGATTTCTCTAATGAAACCTACGCAACAGAAAAATTTTGATAAAGCAGTGTTCCAAGCTGATGTGAAAAAACACCTTTCAGCGACTTACGCTAAAACTGTAGAAACAGCGACTGCGCGTGAGTGGTACCTAGCAATGGGCAAAGCACTAGCAGAACTAACAACCTTTGACTTGCTTAAGACTGAGCAGGATCCGAAGATCAAAAACGCGAAAAGCGTAAACTACTTGTCATTAGAGTTCCTTATTGGTCGTCTGACGGGCAACAACTTAATCAGCATGGGTTTGTACGATCAAATCACAGTAGCGATGGAAGAGTTAGGTCAAAACCTAACTGACTTGCTAGAAGAAGAGCGTGACCCATCACTGGGTAACGGTGGTCTAGGTCGTCTAGCAGCATGTTTTATGGATTCTTGTGCAGCACAAGAGTACCCAACGGTGGGTTACGGTCTTCACTATGAATACGGCTTGTTCAAGCAATCATTCAAAGATGGTCGTCAACAGGAAGCCCCAGATGCATGGCGCGGTGTTGAAGGTTACCCATGGGAAGTGGCTCGTCCTGAATTGGCACAAGAGATCGGTTTTTATGGCCATGTTGAAGTAACGCATGAAAACGGCAAAGAAGTCCGCAAATGGGTACCTGGCATGACAGTTAAAGCAATGCCTTGGGATCTACCCATTGTTGGTTACGAGTCTGACACGGTATACCCACTACGACTTTGGGAATGTCAGGCTATTGCGCCTTTCTCACTAGCAAGCTTCAACAACGGTGACTACTTCGAAGCTCAGCACGCGCTGATCGACGCTGGTAACATCACTAAAGTTCTGTACCCGAATGACAACCACGAGAAAGGTAAGACACTGCGTCTAATGCAGCAATACTTCCACTCGGCAGCGTCAGTTCGCGATATTCTGCGTCGTCACGAGCAAGCAGGTTTTGCATTGGCGGATCTGCCTAAGCAAGAGACTATCCAGCTAAACGATACTCACCCAACAATCGCTATCCCAGAATTGATGCGCATTCTTCTTGATGAGAAAGGCTTATCTTGGGAAAAAGCATGGGAAATCAGCTCGAAGACTTTCGCTTACACCAACCACACACTACTTCCAGAAGCATTGGAAACTTGGCCTGAATCTCTGATCCAGCGTCTGCTTCCACGCCACATGGAAATCATTTTTGAAATCAACCACCGCTTCCTACAAGAAGTTCGTGCAATGTGGCCTGGTGATGGCGAGAAACAAGCTAAGCTATCTATCATCCAAGAAGGCTTCAACCGTATGGTTCGCATGGCTAACCTATGTGTGATTGGCTCTTACGCGGTGAATGGTGTAGCGGCACTACACTCAGAATTGGTGAAGAAAGATCTTTTCCCTGAGTTTCATGAAATGTACCCAACTCGCCTACACAACGTGACTAACGGTATCACTCCACGTCGTTGGTTGAAGTTCTGTAACCCAGGTCTTTCTAAGCTGATTACTGACAAGATTGGCAGTGAGTGGCCTGCGAAACTTGAGCAGCTAGAAGGTATCGCTCAGTACGCAACGGACGCGAAGTTCCAGAAAGAGTTCATGGCTGTTAAGAAGCAGAACAAAGAGCGCCTAGCTAAATGGGTGAAAGACAACATGGGTATCGAGCTTGATACGAACGCAATCTTTGACGTGCAAATCAAGCGTCTACATGAGTACAAGCGTCAGCATCTAGACTTGCTACACATCTTGTCTCTGTACCACAGAATCATTAACGAACCTGGTTTCGAATGCACGCCACGTGTTGCTTTCTTCGCTGCTAAAGCGGCACCGGGCTACCACTTAGCGAAAGAAATTATTTTCGCTATCAATAAGATTGCGGACAAGATCAATAACGATCCGCGTATTGGCGATAAACTGAAAGTGGTCTTCATCCCTGACTACCGCGTGAGCATGGCTGAAATCATTATTCCTGCGGCGGATGTATCTCAGCAAATTTCTCTAGCGGGTAAAGAGGCATCGGGTACGGGTAACATGAAGATGGCGCTGAACGGTGCATTGACTATCGGTACTATGGATGGCGCTAACGTTGAGATTCGTGAAGAGGTGGGTGATGAGAACATCTACATCTTCGGTCTTGAAGTCGACCAAGTTGTTGCGACTAAAGCAGCGGGTTACAACCCTTACGACTACTACCACGCAGATCCTTTGCTAAAAGCGTCACTAGACCTGCTGGCTGGCGAAGAGTTTACACCTGGTCAACCAGGCCTGCTAAGAGCAACGTACGACAGCCTACTTGATGGCGGTGACCCATACTTATGTTTAGCGGACTTTGCATCATATGTTCAGGCGCACGAAGCGATGGGAGCACAGTACAAAGACCAAGCTGGCTGGGCGAAGAAAGCCATCTTGAATACGGCCTTGATGGGTAAATTCACCTCAGACCGTTCGATTAGAGATTACGTCAATAACATTTGGAAATTAGAAGCGGTATCGCGCTAATTGAACCAGACAAAGCCAAGGCCTAGCGCCTTGGCTCTACTCTTTATAACGATTTAATAACCCTACATTTTGAAGGTATAAGCAGTCCTTCGGAGAGAGCGATGAAACAAGATAACGCATTAAAACAAGTCGCTGAAATGGCGAGAATTGCCGACAGCTACGTAAGCGCGTGGGGAGATGAAGCAAAAGTTGCAGACGAAACTATTCGTCGACTACTCGCGTCTTTAGGCTATGACACAACCAATGATGAAACTCTTCTAAAATCAGCGGAGAAAAAGCACAAGCAAGAGGTGCTCGCTTCTGTTCAGGTGGTCCGTGATGGAGAGCCAATTGAAGTGGTGCTCAATCTTGGTGCGAGTGCTCGCGAAAGTGAGTTCAGCTGGCGTCTGGATACAGAGCAAGGAGAGGTACTTGAAGGCTATCTTCAATCGCAAATCGTTCGTGATGAGCGTAAAGAGGGTGGCCCTTTAGTGTTTGCATTACCAAGTGATATTGCTTGGGGTTATCACAAACTGACGATTTCTCGTAAACGTCGTAAAGCGCCTTATGAGATGACGCTAATTGTGACGCCAAAGGCATGTTACAAGCAGGATGCTATCGTCGATGGTAAGAAGATGTGGGGCCCAAGTGTCCAGCTTTATACGCTACGTACTCAGCATAACTGGGGTATTGGTGACTTTGGGGATCTGAAACAGTTAGTGGCGGATATCGCTTCCCGCGGTGGCGATTTTGTTGGTCTTAACCCTATTCATTCACTGTTCCCTGCGAACCCAGAAGGCGCGAGTCCATACAGCCCTTCATCACGTCGTTGGTTGAACATTCTTTACATTGATGTGAGCTCTGTACCTGAGTTTTCTCTCAGCATTGAAGCGCAACAAAAAGTGGGCAGTGCGGAGTTTCAGCAACGTCTACAAAAAGCGCGTGAATCTCACTGGGTGAATTACAGTGAAGTCGCGGATCTCAAAATGAGTGTGTTACCGCAGCTGTTTACAGAGTTTAAAAAGCGTCATCTGGATAAAAATAGCGAACGTGCACAGGCTTTCTTAGCGTTCGTCGAAGAAGGTGGCGAAAGCCTAATTCACCAAGCTGCGTTTGATGCTCTGCACGCTCAGTTGCATGCACAAGATGCGAACATTTGGGGCTGGCCAGTATTCCCTGAAGAGTTGCGTAAGTTTGAAAACCGCGCGGTTCAGGATTTTATCGAGCAGAACCAAGATCAAGTACATCTTTACATGTATCTGCAATGGGTGGCTGACATCCAAATCAAAGAGGCGCAGGCTCTAGCGGAAGAGAAAGGCATGTCTGTTGGCTTGTACCGTGACCTTGCCGTCGGTGTTGCGGATTCTGGTTCAGAAACATGGGCAGATGAAGGCAACCTAGTCATGGATGCGAGCATTGGTGCTCCACCAGATATTCTTGGTCCTTTGGGTCAGAACTGGGGTCTACCACCGCTTAACCCACAAGTGCTTCAAGCCACGGGTTACGATGCGTACATCAAACTACTGCGTGCGAACATGAAGCATTGTGGTGCATTGCGTATTGACCATGTACTGGGTTTACTGCGTTTGTGGTGGATCCCGAAAGGTGAAAACGCGACTCAAGGTGCGTACATTTACTACCCTGTGGAAGACATGCTAGCGATCTTGGCTCTAGAGTCTCATCGCCACCAATGTAGCGTGATTGGTGAAGATTTAGGGACTGTGCCGGATGAGATTGTCGATATTCTGCGTGACGCAGGTGTTCACTCATACAAGGTGTTCTTCTTCGAAACATCAGAAGATGACGGTGGTTTTATCTCTCCAGCACACTACGCTGAACAGTCTATGTCTGCTCTGTGTACTCACGATATGCCGACTCTACGTGGTTTCTGGCACTGTGATGACCTGAAGATGGGGCAAGAGTTAGGCCTTTACCCAGATGCCAAGCAACTAGAAGGTCTGTTTGCGAATCGTCTAGAGTGTAAGCAAGGCATCCTAGATTCCGTTGCATGGCACGGTTACTTGCCTGAAGGTGTTGGTCGCGATGCTCAGTACGTACCTATGGATTCCTACCTAGCGGAAGCACTGCAACTGCACGTTGCCGCTGGATCTTCAACTCTGTTGAGTATTCAGTTGGAAGATTGGCTGGAAATGGATAAGCCAGTTAACATTCCAGGCACGGTTGATGAGTACCCGAACTGGCGTCGTAAACTGTCGATGAACCTTGATGAAGTTTTTGCTCATGAAGGGGTAAATCGTATTGCTCATAAGCTCACCGAAGTTCGCGCTAAAGTGAGTAAATAAAACGGAGTTACAAGGTGTACATGGAAAATTTTTCGGTCAGGTCACTCTATGTAAACGCCGAATTCGCTACACTGTTGTAACGCTAATTAAGCCCGCTACCTAGCGGGCTTTTTGGGTCATAGAACCCCTTTATATTTCAGCCAAACTCATTTGAATAAAGAAAGTTAGGTTAGGGAGAGAATAACTTGAAAACGACAACGTTAGATAAGGCGACAAAGATATATAACCAACTTTCACATGCAACATTTTCTGACCCTTTTTCTTTCATCGGCCCATTTCTCAGTGGCGAACAAGAGGCATTGCGTGTTTGGATGCCGGGTGCGGACAAAGTTGAGTTAGTTATTGATGATCAACGTATCGAACTTGAACGTGAGGACGCTTCTGGCTTTATCCTCAAACAAAACAAAGATTTACGCTTTAGTCACTATCTGTTAGCCGTTGATTGGAATGGAACCGAACAACTGATCGACGACCCATATCAATACCACACGATTTACGCAGAGTATGACGATCTGCATACACCAAAAGAGATGTACAAGCACATGGGTGCTCAATTCATCACTTTGGAGCGAGATGGCAAACAGATCTCCGGTATTCGTTTCTTAGTTTATGCACCGCATGCGTCAGCGTGTAGCCTAGTGGGTGATTTCAACCAATGGGATGGTCGACGTACGCCAATGCAGCGTCTCGACTATGGTATTTGGGGGATCTTCATTCCAAACCTTGCTGAAGGTTCACAGTACAAGTTCGAATTAAAAGGTCCTAATGGTGAAGGCTTACCGCATAAAGCGGACCCTTGGGGAGCCTACTCTGAACAATACCCATCTTTTGCATCAGTTACTTACGACCACAGCCGCTACCAGTGGCAGGATCATGCGTGGCAAGAGCGTGAAGTTACAGAGAAACGTAAGCAGGCGCTCTCATTTTATGAGCTACACGCAGGTTCTTGGCGTCGCAATGCCGATGGTGATTTCCTTAACTACCGAGAACTGGCGGATCAGTTAATTCCTTATTTAGTCGATATGGGTTATACCCACGTTGAACTGATGCCGGTTTCTGAGCACCCGTTCTACGGCTCTTGGGGCTATCAGCCGGTTGGTCTGTTTGCGCCAACCAGCCGTTATGGTTCGCCAGACGACTTCAAATACTTTGTTGATCAATGCCATCAGGCGGGCCTTGGTGTGGTGCTTGATTGGGTGCCAGCGCACTTCCCATCGGATGACCATGGCTTGGCTAACTTCGATGGCACGCCACTGTTCCATGATCCTGATCCTCGTCGCGGTTGGCATCAAGATTGGAACTCGTACATCTACGATCTCGGCCGTGAACATGTTCGCCGCTTCCTCGTGTCTAACGCTCTTTACTGGTTTGAACAATTCCATATTGACGGTATTCGCGTTGATGCGGTTGCTTCAATGCTCTATCTCGATTACTCGCGCAGTCACGATCAATGGATTCCAAATGTCGATGGTGGCAACGAAAACTACGATGCTATCGCGACCCTTAAATGGATGAACGAAGAAGTTTACAAACACTTTCCGAATGCAATGACTATTGCTGAAGAGTCGACCGCTTTCCCTGGTGTTTCTGCGCCAACCTTTATGGGCGGATTGGGCTTTGGCTTTAAGTGGAATATGGGTTGGATGCATGACTCCTTGTCATACATTCAGGAGGATCCTGTTCATCGCAAATACCATCACGATACGATCACTTTCCCATTAGTTTACGCTCATAGTGAAAATTACGTTCTGTCTCTGTCACATGATGAAGTGGTTTACGGTAAAGGTTCTATTCACAACAAGATGCCAGGTGATGAGTGGCAGCAAACGGCTAACTTGCGCGCTTACCTTGGCTATATGTATGCACAACCGGGTAAGAAGCTCAACTTTATGGGGGCTGAGATTGGTCAGACGGCTGAATGGAACCATGATGATCAGCTACAGTGGTTCTTACTAGAATTTGAACGTCATCAAGGTGTGCAGAGCCTAACCAGAGATCTTAACAAGCTTTACGCAAGTGAAAGAGCGATGCACGAACTCGACTGCGAACCGCGCGGTTTTGAGTGGCGTCTACAAGATGCGGCAGAAGCTTCGATTCTGGCTCATGAGCGTTTGAGTGACAATGGTGAGAGAATTTTGGTGATCACTAACTTTACACCTGTTCCTCACGACAATTTCAGACTAGGCGTACCTCTGGCGGGCGAATATGAATTGCTGCTCAATACGGACAGCGCTAAATATCATGGCAGTGATTATTCAGTTGAACAAAAGGTAACGACCGAGGCGGTAGAAAGTGAAGGATTGGCACAATCTATTTCACTGCGTCTGCCTCCGCTGGCGACGGTATTCTATAAGTTTAAATAGCTAAATAGTAAGTAACACAAGGGTCAGCTTCCATCGCTGGCCCTTTTTTATTGGCTCAGATCCGGCTTAGAATCGTCTTGATAGTTGGGTAATTGTTGTTTGAGCCCTTCAAAGGTACTGCGAGCGCTCTCTTTAGCCAATTTATTGATTAACCAGTTAGGTAGAGCGCCGCCAGGATTAGCAAATGCGGTGTACTCTATTAACGTCATTCCGTTGGTTAGCTTTTGGAGCGTCCATGTCGCTTGTACCTCTGAAATGCGGACGTAGCCCTCTTGCTCCGCGAGGACTGACTGTGGAGCATCTTCTATCTTGAGGGTGAAGCCAATCTCATCAAGCGCATATTTCGAATAGGTTACCATATCGCGATCCTTAGCTGGCCAAGGCGCGGAGAACTGGGTGTAGACGATGTTTTCGTTAGGAGAAATTTGGCGTAAGACGCGGCTATGGCTAACATTATCGATCCAGTTTGGTACATTTTCAGTATCTTCTAGCAAAGCAAGAAAAGCTGCATAACTGGTTGGCGCAAACATACGTGCGCGAATCTCTACTAATCCATCACTGTGATGGCGAGAAAAGATTGAGATACCATCGGCGTCCCCCTCAAACTGCCAATGGGTAGAGGCGTAGCTATAGCTGGCGCTTGATACCATCAATAGGATTAAAATGATGCTTTTCCTTAAGCTTGTCATAACCTTACTCAACGATTCGTTTCTGATTTAATTCAAGCATACTTACAGTACAGAGCAAAGTCTCCCTATTAGGAAAGGAGACAATGGGCATCCAAGGGTCGAACGGTTAGTGCTGCACGCGACCTCGCAGGGATTTAGTCTGCGACTTGATTCCCTTACTTTTGAGCCTGCGCTCTTTAGATGCTTTGGTTGGCTTGGTTTCGCGGCGTTTTTTCTGCACCACCATCGCCGAACGGATAAGCTCTGCTAAGCGATTGAGCGCATCTTCCTTGTTCTGCTCTTGGGTTCGAAATTGCTGCGCCTTGAGGGTGATAACCCCTTCTTTAGATAGACGGGAATCCTTGAGCGCAAGAATACGTTGCTTGTAGATGTCCGGTAAGGTCGAGTGTTTGACGTCAAACTGAAGATGAATCGCAGAGGACACTTTATTCACGTTCTGACCGCCTGAACCTTGCGCTCGTATAGCGGTCAGTTGGATTTCCCAGGATTGAAGGGTAACGGTATTAGAAATCTTCAGCATTAGCGGCTTACTACGAAAATAGACACCGACCTATTGTAGCCTTACTGAAACTCTTCGCCATGGTTTTCGAGTTTCTTATGGCCACACTCCTGACAGACTACATAGCGATCAATCAATTCTAGAGAAGCAAGCGCACCACCGACGGCAGCACCACTAACAAATCCAGAAAGAAAGGCCTTAAATTGTTCCTTTTTGCTTTTACCGTACTTAGACGGTTTCTGCTTAATCAGTTCTTTGTGCTCGGTCTCTTTGGCACATTTTTCACACCATTGTAAGGGCATACATCACCTCTGGGCTTGGTTGGGTCAGTGAAAAGGTCACTTAACGTTTTTCTAAATAGGGCATGGTTTCTAGCAATAACTGGTTATATCGCCCGCTGATTTTCATATCACGTAAAGCCTGTTCTAGTTTAGGAATTAGGTCAGCGTGGCGTTTATGGACATAGGGATAGGAGAGGTTGCTGCCTACTTGGCCAACCACTCGAACGCCAGCTTGATAATAGTCGCTGTTGTTTTGCAGTGTTTTAAGACCGATGACTTCAAGAACGATAAATAGATCTGAACGTTGTTTAGTCAACTTCATAAAGCCTTGTTCACTGTCGTCTACAACTTGCAAATTATCAGCGTCAACCAATGCTTTAAGGTGATTGTGACTCCAAGCTGAGCCACGCAAATAGTCGATACGTAGGTCACTCTTTTTAAGGCTATTCAAATCGACAACGTTCAGGGTTGGATCAATGCCAAATGCCAAGGTGCGATTTTCGAAGATCGGTTCATTGACGCGGATCTGATTGGGACTTTGACTTGCGTAGCCTAAGACTCTTTGCGGCTCACCATCGACTTTTCCATGATCGGCCATTTGTGTGGCGCGGGTGCTGGGATAAACCTGGTAACGGAACTCTAACCCCAATGTAGCGAAGGCTTCTTGATAGACTTTTTGGTAGAAGGCGTACTGTGGATTGTTAGCCGGATCGTGATTGAACGCCATAGTAAAAGTGTTGCTGGCAATTGTTGGACAGACGAAAAAAACACCAAGTAATAAGCTCAGGTAGATAGAGAGTCTTTTTTGCACCACTCCGTGTAACATCTCGACTGTCATTCCCCCATAATGTGCGCGTTAGAGTTGGTCTACGCCGTTATTCAAGCATAGGCTAGGTACACTGCTTGTTGAATAATCGCCCAACGAGCGACAGTTTAATGTGAGCTGATTCATATGTCATCACTGATTGCTGTAAGATTATGATTGCAATACTGAATAATAGAGTTCTAAAGGACCATTGAGCATCTCAATATTTAGTTCGCTGTCTGGTTGGCAGTTGAGTGCTAAAGCAAAGCCATGCAGATAATCAGCCAGTAGGTGTATGGCGTTGGTGCTTTTCGCGTTATCAATTTTAAGCGGCGCAAGGATCGCATTGAAACGTTCGACAAATACCATCGCTGGGCTATTTGACTTCATCTTCAACAGGGTTTCTAACAATCCTGAATGGCGATGCAGCAGTGATACATAACTTTGGCATAGTGCTGTGAGTTCATCACGCCAAGGGTCCGCTAGGTTAGGCTGATAAATCTCTTCGATCAGTGACACTGCAATCGCTTCTTGTAACGAATCTTTATTGGCGAAATAGTAATAAATTGCCATCGCATCTACGCCTAACTGGCCTGCTAACTTCCTAATGCTCGGCATTTTTCCATCTTCAGACATCAGCAGTTTGGCCTGATCAAGGATGGTTTGTTCACTCAGTTGTCTTTTGTCGCTTTGTGGTCGTCCTCGACGTTTTTCCTTGACAGACATCTTAGATCCTCATTATGCTAATTTTTATTCTACAGTGTAGAATAAATGATATCTCAACTGAGTTGAGATGCAACTGTTTAACCGTTTGGAGTGCAAACCATGGCAAATATTGTATTTATCGCCACGAGTATTGATGGCTATATCGCGGATAAAGAGGGTGGGCTGGATTGGCTGCATAGTGTGCCTAACCCGGATAACATCGATATGGGTTTTGCGCCTCTAATGGATCGAGTCGACGCGCTCGTGATGGGCAGAAATACACTCGAAACAGTGCTCAGTTTTGATGTTGACTGGCCGTATTCAAAGCCCGTTTTTGTTCTCAGCAATACTATGAAAGAGGTACCAAACGGCTATCAGGATAAGGTTTTTCTGGTTCAGGGGGATCTGACCGAGGTTGTCGCTGATCTGAACAGCAAAGGTTATCAAGACCTCTACATTGATGGTGGCGTCACTATCCAAAACTTCCTCAAGCAAGAACTGGTTGATGAGCTAACGATTACTACAATTCCTGTACTCCTTGGCGGCGGCATTAAGTTATTTGGTGAGCTTGAGAAGATGCAGAGTTATCAATTGATCGAGAGTAAGGTGTATCTTGAGACGATTGTCCAGAATCACTTTAAGCGCATGGGTTAACATCTACAGCTTAAGTAAGCATTAAACCTTCATTTCTTAACAATGGAACATCACCAAACTCTGACTAAAGCACAGAGCTTGGTGATTGGCAGTTATTGACGTTTAGATTAGAACGTCTGCTTGATGGCGGCGTCTGCACACTCAACATCCAAATGTCCACCAGGTGCACCGCCAACTCCGATAGCACCGATCAGTTTGCCGTTTAGTTCAACTGGAACACCACCAGCTAGGAACAGCAGGTTGTCATCCATGTATTGTAGAGGCTGTAGGATCGGCTTATCTGCGATGGTTTTCATTAGATTGCCTGACGGCTGCTTCATGCTAGCAACGGTAAAGGCTTTTTTGCGTGAACTATCGAGAGTATGGATACCTGCACCATCTGCACGTAACTGGGCCATGACATTGCCCGATAGGTCGACGACGGTAGCGGAAACTTTGTACCCTTTAGCCTCACAGAGATTGACCGCTTGGCTTGCTAGACTAAAAGCAGACTTTGATGAAATCTGTTCGACCGATACAGTATGAGTGGTATTTGCCGCCATAGCGTTGAAAGGGATAGAAAGAAAACCAAAAGACGCAGCTAGAAGACCAAGTTTGATGTTTTTCATGTTTACTCCTGTTAGACATGTTTGTTTTCAGTAGGGCTATCCTAACCAATGGTCAATTACGGCAAGCTTTCCCAAACATTACCATTCTGTAATCTTGGTTAAACTCCTACAAAGTTGTTGGTAGAGTAGGGTGATTAGAATGAATTGGCACAACGACGAAACGAGTAGCGATGAAAATACTTTTGGTTGAAGACGATGCACATATTGCTCGTTTCCTGATGAATGGATTTCAACAACAGGCATGCACCATTACTCACGCAGGTAATGGTGTTGATGGATTGCATGAAGCGGTTACGCAAGCGTATGACGTCATAGTGCTCGATATCATGTTGCCTGAGAAAGATGGTTTTGAGGTGTTGGCTCAGTTGCGTGGTGAGGGTCATACCACCCCTGTAATTATTCTCAGCGCCAAACACTCCGTGGAAGAGCGAGTATTGGGATTGCAGTCGGGGGCCGACGATTATCTGGTGAAGCCATTCGCCTTTCCTGAACTGTTTGCCCGTTGCCAATCATTAGCTCGTCGTGGCAAGCAGAACCAAGCTCAAAGCCACACTCTGACTTACAGTGAACTGTCGCTGGATTTATTCAAACACTCCTTGCAGCGTGCGGGAAAAACGCTGCACCTCAATCAGCGTGAATTTATGTTGATTAAGCTGATGATGGAACAGCCTGAAAGTGTGATTACCAAAACCGCTATTTTGGAATACGTTTGGGGTCACCAATTTGATCCTCAAACCAACGTGGTGGATGTTCTGGTGTGCCGATTGCGTGGCAAAGTGGACAAAGGCTTTGATACCCCGTTGATTCACACACTCAGAGGGGTCGGCTATGTCCTCAAGTCTTAATATCAAACAAGCGCTCAACAAGGCACAGAACACTTTGCTGATGCGTTTTATTGCTGTTTTGATGCTGGTGTTATTGTTGGTTGAGGGGGTAGTCGGTGCGATGTTTTTTTACGATCTGTATCGAACTGAAAAAAAGATCCTTAGCTCGATGGCGACGGAATACCAGCGCATTTTGACCTTCGATTCCGCGGACCGCTTGGTTCATGTCATGAGTGCCAATCCTCACCGCTTGATAGAAAACAATATCCGAGCCTATTCAGTTGCGGGGGATAGTAGCGCGCAACCGCTGTATATTGCTGGCGATGAGAGCTTTAAATTCGAGGGTGAGCTTGAGCGGTTCACCATAGACACCAAGTTCTGGTTGACGGCATTTATCTTCAATCCGTATATGTCACTCAAGATAGAAGGGCAGGGGCAAGATTTCTGGCTGGTACTTGATAACCAAGCTCGTTATTCGATCGCTTTTAAACAGTGGCTGATGACCTTGTTTGCTCTAGCTCTGCTGGTGGCAGCAACGGCTTGGTTTACGCGTCGGATCATCGTCAGTGCGATGTCTCCGTTAGTCACGCTAGGTGACCTGTTAGACAAACTCAAGCAAGGCAAGTTGGAGTGGGTAGAGCAATCCCACTCTGCACCGCAAGGCTTGAGTGTCGTCAGTGAGAGCGTCCATCAGGCGGTGGCGCGGCTACATCATGTCACGACGACGCTTAACACAACGGTTGACGCCATCGCTCATGATATTCGTACACCTTTGTCACGCATCACTTTGGCCTCTCAATCTGCGCTAATCGATCAAAAAAATTCGCAGCAGATGCACAGCGCACTGGCTGATTGTGCTGAGTATGCGATGCAGGCCAGCAATATGCTCACGGCACTGATGAAACTTAACGATGAGCTGACAGGGAAGCGCGAGCAGCAAAGTACCTCAACCGATGTTCGTCAGGTAATCGAAACGGTGGTGAGTTGGTATGAAGATGTTGCCGACGAGAAGGGCATTGCACTAAAGATTGAAGTGAGCGCTTCGCTGTTGATCCAATCCGATCCAGACAAGCTTACTCAAGTTTTGGTCAACTTGATCGACAACGCCATCAAATACACCGAATCGGGTGGTTACGTCACGATCAAAGCGGCTCAACATGCTGAACATCAGGTTGAGATCAAAGTGATGGATAACGGTATTGGCATCGACCAACAGTACCAACAATTGGTCTTTGAGCGCTTGTATCGCGTCGATACTAGTCGTAGCAACATAGAGGGATATGGGCTGGGATTGTCGCTAGCGGCAGCGATGGTAGACAACTTATGTGGCAATATTTCTTTGGATTCCGAACTGGGTAAGGGGACCACGTTTACAGTCACCCTGCCTGTTGGCTCATGAGTGAGAAAATGACCATTATAGCCTTTGCCAAGGTGGCGGAGAGTGGTAACTGCGCTAGCTTTAGAAGGGAACTTATAACGGTTAGGTGAGAGTATGCAAATGAATCCGGTTGGTTGGTTTGAAATCTATGTGAATGATATGCCGCGAGCAAAAGCTTTTTATGAAGCAGTCCTTGAAACCTCATTGGAGCATCTCGAAGATGTCGCCAATATGGGGGTCGAGATGTGGCTGTTTCCCTCTGATATGGAGCAGTATGGAGCATCTGGTGCATTGGCGAAAATGGAAGGCGTCGCCGCGGGTGGCAACAGTACTATGGTCTATTTCTCATGTCAGGATTGTGCGGTCGAGGAATCTCGTGTTGAACAAGCGGGTGGCAAGGTAATGAATAGCAAATTTTCCATCGGCCCTCATGGATACATTGCCATAGTGGCTGACACGGAAGGCAATATGATTGGTCTCCACTCAATGAGCTAAAAAAACGCCCCCGATGTGAGTCGGGGGCGTTATTTTTAGTTGATAGTCGCCGCGGTTTGATGACCCATGGCAATGAGTTTATCGAGGATCTTTTCACCATCGGCACGCAGTCCGTTGTGCTCGTACTCGTTGGTAATCCACGCTTGTGAATTTGGAATCTCTGCCAAGGTTTCACGGCTAATGTCCATTTCGACGAACATGTCATCAGCGTATACCGCGCAGCTCACAGGTACTTTGTTATTGGCAAGCACATCCGCATGGTACAAGGGTGCCCAATCCTGTTTTGCTGCCAGTTGTTCTGCCGCTTGTTTGAGTGGTTTCAGGCAGTGGTATTGGTCGAACATCCACGGAAACACCATCTCGCCGGTAAAGTAGAATGGCTTTTCTTTCGTGTAGTTAAATTCATCTCGTGTCTGACGAATACGATGAGCACTCCAGTTTGAAGCAAAGCCCTGGCAGTAGATCGACTCATGCAAGATGGCGTAGATAGGATTGGTCTGGAAACCTTGTTCCATCAACATATTATTTAGGAACTCGTAACGAAGTTGTGGTTTGCCATCCACCTCGATTAAGGCATTCTCGAGCGCGTAGTAGGTTGGCAGGAAAGTATCACTCATGCCGAAGTTGATACCAATCTGCTGGAATTGCTCAACCGTGAAACGCTGCCCGTTTGGCAGAAATTCATCGTTCTCAAGCAGATGGTCTGCAATCTGCTTACACAGTTGCTGCGCTTGCGGAAACTGTTTGAAGAAAGCTTGGTTCTTTTCCATCGTACGCTTGAATGTAGCTTGATACACCTCATCAGGATGGCGGTGAATAGATGGCACACCTCCAGTGATGTAGCTACGAGAAAGGCTTTCAGGGAACAGTGACAGGTAAGTCAGTGAACAAAAACCACCAAAGCTCTGACCGAGAATTGCCCACTGGTTAATACCAAACTGTTGACGAATAAATTCCGCGTCACGAACGATATTGTCTGCACGGAAATGACTTAGGTACTCAGCTTGCTGCTCTGCCGAGAACGGAGCCAAAGTTTGATGGGTGATCACAGAACTATTGCCGGTACCGCGTTGATCGAGGAGTAACACTCGGTACTCTTGCAGAGCACGTTTGACCCAGCCGTTGTGACCATTCTGACGAGGAGAAGGGAACCCTGGTCCTCCTTGAAAGTAAACCAGCCAAGGTTTAGTGCTTTCGCCATCGGTCACAAGTGATAGTTCACGAGCAAAGATTTCAATTGTCCCTTGTGCCTTGTCTGCGTAGTTTAAGGGTACTTGGAAATAGTGCGGAGTGTATTTAACACCGGCATCAATAAATGGGTGAGCTTTCATAATTATTATCAGGACTTCCGTGACTTAGATATGGCGTATCTTATCCTGATGCGGAACAGATACCAATCGCTGTTTGATGGAGTGAGGCATGTGCAAGTTCGAATAAAAATCAGAGTGACCGAGCTCAAGTTTCTGCTTATGCTAACGCCTGAGTCAGTGACTTATTCGACTCAAAACTCATAGCCAATTAAAAGAACCAATAAATATGAATTACTTTGAATCACCATTTGCGGGTAAACCGCTCACACAGCAAGTGACTAACCCAAATATCATAGTGGGACGCCACAGCTATTACTCCGGTTACTATCATGGTCACAGCTTTGATGACTGCGCCCGTTACCTCAACCCAGATCGCAATGACGTCGACAAGCTCATCATTGGTAACTTCTGTTCTATTGGTTCAGGTGCGGTATTTATGATGGCGGGAAATCAGGGGCATCGCACGGACTGGATATCGACCTTTCCCTTTTTCTATCAGAATAATGAGCACTTTTCTGCGGCACAGGACGGTTTTGAGCGAGCGGGCGATACTGTTGTTGGTAACGATGTATGGATTGGCTCCGAGGCAATGATCATGGCTGGCGTCAAAATTGGCGATGGTGCCATCATAGCCAGTCGTGCCGTCGTAACTAAAGATGTTGCGCCTTATGAAGTGGTTGGATCGAATCCTGCCAAACATATCAAGTTTCGCTTTGATGAGGATGAGATAAACAAGCTGGAAGAGATGCAGTGGTGGAATTGGAGTGATGAACAACTCTCCGGTGCAATGTCGTGGTTATGCTCTGCCGATATACATGGCTTGTATCTCTACTGGCAACAACAGATACGCTCGGTTTAGCTACCGTTGAGGTCCCATGATTTTCCTCATCCATTCATTAGATGGATTTAGGTATTGTGTTCAGTGTCAGCTAGTCGCCACTGTTGTCTAGCTGCACTCATTCAAATTTTTCAAACAAGCTGTTCGTTTTTGCCCTCTGTATGAAAGGCATATCGCTCTCTAAACTACACCTATCAAGTTATCGGGAGGCGATCATGGCGAATCGAGTAATCAAGCAAATCATCCGCACTCATGCGACATCTGATGGTGATGGTGTGAAAATCCAACGTGTCGCTGGGTTTAACAATACACAATTTTCACCATTTTTGATGGTCGATGAGTTGAAATCGGATCAACGTAAAGACTATGTCGGTGGATTTCCTCCACATCCACACCGTGGCATTGAAACCCTAACCTATATGCTCAAAGGCCACTTTCAGCATCGTGATCATATGGGAAATGTTGGTGAACTTCGCAGTGGTGGTGCGCAATGGATGGCGGCGGGTCGTGGTGTTATCCATAGCGAGATGCCAATTATGGAAGAGGGCGATTTGCACGGTTTTCAAATTTGGATTAACCAGCCTGCCCGCGACAAAATGAAACCCGCGCAATATTTTGACTTCCAACCAGAAACCATCACTGAGCATAGCGGTGATGAGCTTGGATTGCTGAGGGTATTAGCTGGAACTATAGCTGCCAATGGCGAGACGTTAACGGGTCCGCTAGACAGAACAGGGGTCGAACTGAGTGTTTCTGATTGGCGTTCTGAGCAAGGACAGCAACTTTCAATTGAGGTGCCAGAACACTTTAACATGATGGTTCTTAGCTATCAGGGCTCTGTCGCTATTGATGGTCAGGTAGTCAATCAAGGCGAACTGGCTCTGTTGAGCAAGGGGGACAAGGTGTCTCTGACCAACCGCGCATCGGGTGGGGTACTGCTCTTTTCTGGTCAACCGATCGATGAGCCTGTTGTTCATTATGGGCCTTTCGTCATGAACAGCATGGCTGAAATTGAACAAACCATTCGTGACTACAACGCTGGTGTGTTTGAAACATATTAACTGAACCTTTGTGACCGCCATTCGGTCACTGAGTAGCAAAACGAACTATCCACTGCCAGTTCTTTTTGTCTTGCCACACCTTTGGGTGTGGCTTTTTTATTCGTTTTTTCCGATCAGACTGTAAGGATCATGCTATTTCGCAAAGCAAGGTTTGATATGCGCTCATTTACCAACGAAAGTGATACCGGTAATTCCGTTTTTTGGCCTATTTCTTATAGGCGAGCCTCATGGACGAAAACGCAAGGAAAGGAAAATGAGTTTTGGAAATGTGTTTATCAGGCTATGTAGCTTGATTGCTATCCTGAGTCAGTGTGTCGCTAATGCAGATGTAAAGATTCCTGATGCTCTAAAGTTAGAATCTGTAGAGACAAGGGAAGTATACAATGACTACATGATTAGGTTTAGAGAATGTAATGATAAAAGTCTGCGTAAGAACAATCCCTACCCAATTAGCGACTGGCTGATATCTCTGACTAAAGAAAAACAAATGAGTGTCCTGATCTACCTTCACAAGCTAACGAGCTATAACTGTGTTTTAGAACAACAGAGATTATTAATAGAAACGTTTAGGCAAAATAACGAGCTCCATGCTTTGAACGTAATGGAACAACAAGGTTGGTTTGAAATCCCTAGCTATGGGCAGTCTGTATTGAGCCCCCAAAGTATTTCGGAAAACATCGCTTTGACAGAAGAAGATAGAATTGCGTTGAACTTATTGATTGAAAGAAATTACCTACCTTTCGATGGTATTGCCGCGGGCGAGCTACTGCTTAAACTAAGGGAATAGAAAAACGAATAATCCATCTCACAACCTGATTTACTTTAATTAAACATATTTTCATAGAGTTAAATTGAGGCTTGTATTATTACTTGTTAAAACATAAGAAATTCATAGTTCAGTTGCACAAACTACTCATTTTGCTGCTACCGTTATATTTATAAAGTAAATCCAATTAGCCTATAACCATTTGGTTTTAATGGTTTTGCTGACGGGATAATAATAAATTTAATTGGTTAGGGAATATCAGTATGTTAAGTAGGAAACTAAAAAATGTATCTATTGCTGTTAGAGCTTGGTCGATACTTGGTTTATTTGCGATAGGTCTATTCGCTAATACTTTTATTAATATAGACACATCTCGTGATCATATGCGCGAAAACTATGAGCGAGGAGTCGAAACCTTAGTTCAAAGTGCTGTCAGCGTTATCAAACATTACCAACAACAAAGCGAGACTGGCGCATTGAGCACAGAGGAGGCTCAGGCTCGTGCTTTGGAAACCATTTCTGCGATGCGATTTGATGGTGGAAACTACATCTTCGTCGGAGACCGTGATGGTTATCAATTGGCTACCGGAGTTTTGTCTCTTCTCGGTAAGAACATTATGGATCTTCAAGATAGTACCGGAGCCTACTTCGTCAAAGAGATGTATCAAACCGCTCAAAATGGTGGAGGTTTTGTCGACTATCGTTGGAAAAATCCAGATAGCGAGACTCTTGCGCCAAAAACAAGTTATGCGGTGATGGTTGAACCATGGGGGTGGATGGTTGGATCTGGGGTTAATATGGTCGCCTTGCAAGCGGTGACTTATCGAGCCGAGGTAACTTCAATCAGTTACGCGGTCAGTATTTTAGTCGTGTTATCACTTGTGGTTGGCTATTTCATTAAAACCATTACTTCACCTTTAAAGCGCACTTTACGAGCAATGAAAACCCTCTCTCAGGGGGAAGGGAATCTAACACAACGCCTACCCGAAGAAGGCAGCAAAGAACTGATTCATTTGGCACGTTATTTCAACCAGTTCGTTGCCTCGATTCAATCGATTATGCTCAATATTAGTGATGCCGGAACACAAGTATCGAAATCAGCGACTCAATTGGCTGATTCGGTACACCATATTGATGACAGCTTGATTCAACAGCAAAATGATGTAGATATGTTGGCGACAGCAATGACAGAAATGCTCGCTACTGTTGAAGAAGTGGCAGGAAGAACGGTCGAAGCGAACGAAGCCAGTCGATTTGCCGCCAAAGAAACACAAAACAGTCATACCATCATTAAAAACAATGTCACCGAGGCGAATGAGCTTGCGGAACAAATCGCCTCGGCCGCCCAAGTTGTACAGAAACTAGCAACCGACGCGCGTAATGTTGATACCGTTCTTGAAGTGATTCGTGGTGTCGCTGAGCAGACCAATCTGCTGGCACTCAATGCGGCGATTGAGGCAGCGCGTGCTGGTGAGCAAGGTCGTGGTTTTGCCGTTGTTGCAGATGAGGTCAGAACTCTGTCGCAGCGTACTCAAGAGTCCACTCTGGAGATTCAAAATATTATAGAGAAGCTACAAGCGGGCGCTGAAAATGTAGTAGTGATAATGAATCAGGGTACAGACAAAGCGAATAAGGCTTCGGCGTTATCCACTCAAGCCGGACAAACGCTCGACAAGATTAACCAAGAGGTCCATACCATTGAAGAGATGGCGCAACATATAGCGACCGCCGCAGAGCAACAAACGGCAACGGTCAATGATATTAACCGAAATGTGGTCAGTTTAAGTGACATGGCGGTTTCGGTGTCGAGCGAGTCTGCGCAAATGGCGAGTTCAGGTAAAGAGCTCAGACATGTTTCTGAAAATCTCATGAATATGATCAACCGCTTTAAGCTGGCGTAGCATTAAATAAGTTAAGGCGTTTGACTGAATTTTTTATGGTAGAAAGTCAGTCAATCGCCTTTCGATACACTTCGTCCTTGAACCATTTTTTATTGAGTTTCGAAGTTAGAGCATTTTTCTCCATCCAAGGCTAGAAACAGAGTCTGGCCTCATATTGATATCCGTTTTATCGCAATTATTCTGACAATTATGCTGAATTGAAATACACAGGGCTTAACATCTTGCTTGAGCTGTCGCTCTAACTCATTGATTTTGTTTGATATAAAATTAAATGAAGAAATACATATCTATTATGTGCACATAGTGTATAGTGTCGTCAGCTCAAACGGTGAGCTATTAATAATATATTAAGTTCAAGATCTTCTCAGTTTTTCGATTAAATTCGTCATATCTATCCTGCGATACCTTTTTCTTCATTCCTTATTTAGTAGCTTTCTTTATAATTCATTCAATGTATCGAGATATATTATGTCAAATAAAACAACTGGCTCAGTTAAATGGTTTAACGAAACTAAAGGCTTTGGATTTATCGCTCCTGACAACGGTGGCGCTGATCTATTCGTTCATTTCAAATCAATTGTTAGCGAAGGCTTCAAAACACTAGCTGAAGGTCAAAAAGTATCTTTTGATGTTGAGCAAGGTAGCAAAGGTCCACAAGCTGGCAATGTTACTTTAGTGTAATTTCTTTCTAAAAGATCTCCCTCTTAGCGGAGATCTTTTTTCTTCAAATTTAATAAGGAGTCAGATGACTCGAAAAAATAATCGAAAAACATATTGGTATTATGTTCTTCGTGAACAGAGAACAATCAAAGGACAAAAGCCTAATTGTTCGTTATAAAATTTTGTCTTCATCATGGTGAGATTTCTTGGTCTTCTCCCATACATCAGTTAAACAGCGATGTACTAAAACGTCATATTCTTCCTAGATTAAATACTAGCGATTTTGACCTCAGTTTTTCATTTTGTGAACTTGAAAGTTCTGGTCAAATTAAAGATTCGTACGGGAAGGTTTTGGGCGATTTTTATATCCAAAATAGAGAAGGAGATTGAGAATTGAAAAAGCCATCAAAGGGTACTTCCCCCAAACCGGACAAAGGTAAAAGCACTGGTTCGGATGAAAGTTCTAACAATATTCATAAGATCAGAAAAAGAATTGAAAACATATTGCTAGAACGAGAAGAGAAAAAACTTTGGGATCTATAAGGTAAGAAGATATATGAGAAAACCTGTTAAAAAATCAAGTAAAAAAGCACAGAAAAATAACTTCGAAGAACGATTTGCTGCAATGGTAAAAGAGTATCAAGAAGCAAAAGAAGTTCTAGAGTCTATGACTGAAGGTTCTTCGGAGTATCTCACCCATAAAAAATTATGTGATAAGTTATTTGCAAACGCTGAGCGATATATTAATAAAAATTAATCGCTTGAAATGGGTTGATTGTCTTCTCACTAAGCCTGCGTCTCAGTAGTTCGCAATAGCTAACTTCATCTATGTTTATCTAATCTGGATAATCATTGACTTACTCTTGTCCACAAATCACTTACGCGGCGACAATGTCCTGTGTTCACCTAACAGAGCCGCCATTGTCAGTTAACGTGTCAGTGATTTCTCATTCAGCTACATCCACTAGGCCCTTTAGTTTCTTCAGATATTGCAATATCGTTCAATAACTCTCTGGTGCGATTGGTTACCTTGAACAGGTAATTGAGGAGAACACCATGAATAGTGTATTGATCGCGATGCTCGCTTTTGCCTTTGTTGGAGCCGCCACTCCGGGGCCAGTAAATCTTTTGGCGACGACCACGGCTGTTCAGAGAGGCAGCAGGGAAGCGTTCAAATTGGTCCTCGGCGCGTCTTTGGCTTACGCGCTGGTCGTGTTTTTGTCTGGCAGTGTGATGCACCTTCTAGTCGAGGTTATGCCAGTACTGGAAGTCGGACTGCGTTGGGCGGGAAGCGTTTTTTTGTTGTATCTTGCCTATCAGATATTTACTGCACCTGTGAGTGATTTGACTTGCGCTGAGTCGAGTAGCTCTGGCTGGTGGCTTGGGGCCGTTACCCAAATTCTCAACCCCAAAGCGTGGCTGGTTGCGATGTCTGGCGTCAGTTTATATGTCGTCGGTCAGGTAGATCAGCAGCAGTGGCTATGGAAGTTTACTACCGTCTCTTTAGTGTGCTGTTTAGCTGGTGTAGGACTGTGGGCTCTGACCGGCAGTGCTTTTGCTCGCTATTTATCTCAACCTAACAGACAACGCGTTTTTAATCGTACTATGGCGATTATTCTAGGCGCATCTGTTAGCATGATCTGGTATTAGGAGCGCAAAGGAGCTGCGCATGAAGATAGATAAAAGTGCCAACTTCAAACAGAGCACGGTATTACCTTGGATTGAGCTACGTATCGCTAACCAAAGCACCGCCTGTTATGAAGCGCATTCTCATGATGAGTTTTCATTTGGCATCATTCAGCAAGGGCGTGCGGATTATCGTAATCATCGAACAACTCACCACATTGGTAAAGGTGACATTGTGACCATCAATCCAGCCGATGTTCACTCGTGCAATCCCGAAGCCGGCACCTGGTCCTACAGTATGTTGTTTGTTGATAGCAAACAGATGGGAAAGGTTCAGCAAGAGATCCTAGGACATCACCGGAGTGGTTACAGCGATGATTATGCTCCTTTTTGTCATCCACTTGAGCGTGACTCTCGTATTAAGCTAAGCTACTTAGCCCTATTTAATGACCTGCAACGAGAAGCGAGTCAGCTTCAGGTTGAGTCGCGTCTGTATGATTTCGTTGAAACAGCATTTGGTGCAAGCCTAATCCACAATAAGCAATCACCCTCACTACAGCTAAAACGTGTTCAAGAGAAGTTACTTGATGATGTTTCTTATGCACATCAGTTGGAGCAGTTGGCTCAAGAAGCACAGATGAGTCGATACCAGTTACTAAGAGCCTTCAAACATCATTATGGCTTGCCACCACACGCTTATCTGATGGATGAGAAGATCAAACGCGCCAAGGTGATGCTTAAGTCTGGGCAAGAGATTGCGGACGTCGCTTTAGAGCTTGGCTTCTCCGATCAAGCCCATTTCCAACGCCAGTTTAAGAAGAAGATAGCGGTCACGCCGAAGTTCTACCAGTCGCATTTTGTCGATTGAGTGCTGGTGGAGAAAAACTGGGTATTAATCGCGATATGGGAATTTGCCAGCGCAGGTTGTTTAGAGGTATCAATCGGTTATAGTTGGCTTATGTTGGTTTTAGTCAGTTCAATAAATAGCCAGTAAAGTTGACAGCGTCGTCTTGATCAAAGAAAATTAAGGCGTCTGTAGGACTCACTGATATGAAGTTAGACCAAGCAGACACGAGAGTGACCATTTAACCGAAAGGGCATCGATAATGGCGATAAAGAGTAGTACATTTGGGCGACTAGAGCTTTCAGGTGAAGATGCTAAGCAATTTGCAAAGCAGGTTCGCGAAGCAAAAGTTAACCCACATGCAAAGAAAGCGCTAGCACGTGGTCGTGAAGCCTTAGCTAAAATGCGCGCTGCGCAAGCATAGTAGTTCCCAGTCATATGGGAACTACTAACTATTCGATTCGAAAACTTTCCCCTTCAGATAACTGCAAAAAGTTTCGTTCTGGCGATCAAGCCTTCGCTCCTTTAAAGACCTTCCTACAAAAACAAGCTTGTAACTTTCAAGAGTCAATGATTGGCATTAGTTATGTCTGCATTGAGCGTAATGATAACAATGAAGAGACAGGCAAAGTATTAGCCTATATGACGTTGACAAGCAGTGAGATAGACCTTGGCGATGCGTATGCTGTAGATGACTGCCCAAAGGCTAACCGATACGCCACTCTACCCGCGTTAAAAATCACGCGTTTAGCGGTCGATGCTAACCAGCGCGGAAGCGGCCTTGGTTCTGTATTGGTTGATATGGCGATCGCGATTGCTTTGGATGAAATTGCTCCGGCGATAGGTTGTCGCTTTTTGATTGCAGATGTGAAGACAGAAGCGGTCGATTTCTATTACAAGAATGGTTTCAACTTTCTAGATACACCAGAGAATCATGCAACCGAACACCCTGCGATGTTTATCGACCTTAAGACCTTAGAAGAATTCTGAGTAAATCAACGGATAAAAGAACAAGTCCCGACACTGGATTTTTCCAGTGTCGAGAAGAATCTAAATTGATTTCGATATCAAATCTGCTTTAAGCAATCCACCCTTAGTTAATAGCTTCGGAGAGAAGTTAGGGTTACGGCGTTGTTTATATGCAGCTAGTATTTTTTGAAGCCCACTAGCCTCCAATAGAGAGATGTTGATTTCAGTATCCATATCTGCCGCATCAATAAAGTCTTCTGAGAATTCTGGCGCAACGATTAACACTTGGGCAACTCGGTGACCATTAGTTTCACAGCGTTTAACATACGCTTTAACTTGTCTCGATGTGGTGGAATATTTAGCAAACTGTCCATTTTTAAATGATTTAGCTTCACCGACTATAACGTCATCATTTTCTAGAGAAACAATAATATCGGCTTTATCTTTCGCTGTATTAATGTCCTTGCGCAGATCTTCATCTACGTTCATTCCTAGCTGTTCTAGTATTGAACGAGTAGTTTCTTCAAACTTAATTCCGATATCACTTTCTTTAATGTCTATTCCTACGGCGTGTAAACCCTGTAAGTCGCGGCACGCCAGTAAATGGTAGTTCTCAATTAGTTTGTCATTTGCGCTGGCGAAACTATCGATAATTTGGCTACGAGGGTTACCTCTTCTTGGAAGGCCCATATCATTCCTAATCGTTTTTATCTCGTCGTTGCTATATAGGTACAGGATATCTAGTGGAGTGATGCTAAGAGCCTTCAATCTTTCAGGATCTAAGGTCTCTTTGTTTTCTATTTCAAAATCGGCTCTAATGCGTTCTTCGACATTTGGATCTGCCTGCGCTAGTGACTCTAGTAGCTCTTTATAACCGCTTACACTTAAGGCATTAAATTCATCTTCTTCCGAAGTTTTGAGATAATCGATCAACACATCAATTCTATCTTGCAGACGGGTGCCGATTCGAGAGATATCTAAATCCATATCTTCAATTAGCTGCTTGATACGTTCTTTTCTCTGATTCTGGGTGGCGTCATCATTGTGTATATCAGTCATCAGAATGTTCTTAATAGATAGGCCTGAATGGGCAATCGTAGAGATTTTTTCCTGTCTCTCAATACCTCTTGTCCTGTATCCATGGTGCTTGAGAATATTGGATAATTCCGCGTCAGAAAGAGACCTCAGAATTCTAAGTACAAACTTATCGTGAATTTCTTTACCGAGCACTTCATGAAGAATTTCTACAACTTCGTCTGCCACTAAAATTTCTGAACGACTACGGTTTATCAAGATGATTCCGTTTTCCCTCAAATACTCAAGAGCCCCTTCAATTCCGAGTTCAGGTATAGGGTCTACAGAATGTTCAATGGCATTAACTTCTTCTCTTGAAAGTCCTAAACGTTGTGATAGCACATTGAGTACACCACGTTCGTCTTCAGATATCTTTGCGGTTCTATTAGCTTTGAGATCATTATTGAAGGCTGTATGCATACAGGCTCTATAGATATCAAGACGAGTTAGTCGGTTATAATCACTAGATTCATGTTCTTCAATTTCTTTGATTAAAGAACAGCTCAAAGCATCAATCTCAGAGTATTCTTTTGCATATAAGCTTTCAATCCAAGGAATGGTGGCAATACAGTTTCCATCGCGTGCAAGAATGTTTATAAGCAAAGACGCTTGCGGTCCTCCAATAGCTACTTGCTCAATAATATGTTTCTTAAAATGCTCCTTCACGAGACTGAAAAGCTGATTGATTTCATTACCAGAAGCAGCTTTTAGCTGACCATCAATCTTGTCTAGCTGCTTCGCTAGCTCAGGATCTGTCTTGTTATCTTGGCATAATTTATCGATACAGTTTATGAACTTTGAACGTTCTACTTGGTTGGTGTGATTCAATACTTGATTCAGTTTCATAACTGAGAAGCCCTATAAAAAATACGGAAATAGTCATTGAATAATAACTCTGAGTATTTTTCTTACGCACCAATTGATATGAAACTGTTAACCATGTCACTGATGGAATATGAAAACTAGTAACTCTATCCCAAACTCCCCAAAGTCCAGACTTGGCGCACTGCCTTTTTTGGCTTTGTCTACAATAATTTACATGTATATCATATAGGCGGTTACTACCATGATCGGAAAGATACTGTAGGTGGTGCTAAACGATGTGCGGTCAATGACTAGAAAGTGTTTGATGTAAGCTATAACGAGACTTGGGAGTGAGTGAAACGAACATGTTCCAAGTGGGAAAGCGACTCATATATTGCGGCACATGTTCACCATTCACTTTATGATGTTCAGCTAAATCCTCTCGAAAACTAGCAATGAAAAAGTGGCGACAACTGTCAGTTAACCTCGGTTTTTGTCGGTTATTCTCAGTTAATCGCCACTCTTTAGTTAAGTTAGTTTGTAATTAAATCAATTAGTTATGCTACTTCAGCCTCATCTGCGATAAATCCACCCGTCTGATGAGCCCATAGCTGGGCGTAGATACCGCCATTTTCAACTAGCTCTTGGTGGGTGCCTTGTTCAACGATTTCGCCTTTATCCAACACGATTAAGCGATCCATTGCAGCGATGGTCGATAGTCGGTGAGCAATCGCAATTACAGTTTTGCCTTGCATAAGCTCGTTAAGGCTTTCTTGGATTGCCGCTTCTACTTCAGAGTCCAGAGCAGAGGTGGCTTCATCAAGGATAAGCAGCGGCGCATCTTTGAGTAGCACGCGAGAGATTGCGATACGCTGGCGTTGGCCACCCGAAAGTTTGACGCCTCGCTCACCCACTTGAGCATCGTAGCCCGTGTTACCAAACGGGTCACTGAGCGCTTGAATAAACTCATCTGCATGGGCTTGTTTAGTTGCTTTGAGCAAGTCTTCTTCTGATGCGTCAGGGTTGCCATACAAGATGTTATCGCGAATCGAACGGTGTAGCAGGGACGTATCTTGCGTCACCATACCAATCTTGCTGCGTAGGGAATCTTGAGTGACGTCTGAGATCACCTGACCGTCAATTTTAATCTTGCCGCTTTCAACATCGTGGAAGCGCAATAGCAAGTTGACCAAGGTGGATTTGCCCGCGCCCGAGCGACCCACTAGGCCCACTTTTTCACCCGGCTTGATATTGAGATTTAAGTGGCTAATGACCCCTTTCTTTTTATCGCCGTAATGAAAACTGACGTCCTCAAATTCAATACCGCCTTGCTTCACTTCCAACGGCAGAGCGTTTGGCTTATCTTGGATATCAATTGGTTTCGCCATGGTTTTCATGCCGTCTACTACCGTACCCATGTTTTCGAACAGCGCACCGACTTCCCACATGATCCACATCGACATACCGTTGATACGCAGAGCGAGGGCGATCGCAATCGCGATAGCGCCGATACTGATTGAGTTGTCCATCCATAGATAGATCGATAGGGCACCAATTGAGAACACTAAGATGTAGTTGGTAATTTCAACCGCGACATCAAAGCCAGTGACCAGTCTCATTTGGCGATAAACAGTGTCAAGGAACCCCTTCATGCCTTTTTCAGCATATTCAGTTTCTCTTTTGCTGTGTGAAAACAGCTTAACAGTAGCGATGTTGGTGTAACTGTCTACGATACGCCCCGTCATTGTAGAACGGGCATCTGCTTGCTCCGACGCGACTTGCTTTAGCTTTGGTACAAAATAAATTTGGATGCAGATGTAGCATGCTAGCCAGATCACCATTGGGATCATCAGACGCCAGTCAGCTTGAGCGAGTAAGACGACGATCGAGGTAAAGTAGACCGAAACGTAGACGAACACATCCATCGACTTCATTACCGTTTCTCGCACAGCAAGAGAGGTCTGCATGACTTTCGTTGCAACACGACCAGCAAAGTCATCTTGATAGAAGTTGAGACTCTGTTTGAGCAGATAACGGTGGGTGAGCCAACGAATCGACATTGGGTAGTTACCCAGTAACGTCTGGTGTACCAAAAGTGAGTAACAGACAACGAGAATAGGCATCACTACCAGAAGCAACATTCCGTAGAAAATGAGCGCGCTCTGGTTGTCTTGCCAAAATGTCTCTGGGTTACTGTTTGACAGCCAGTCAACCAGATTACCCATCGCGCCAAACAGGGATACTTCGACGATCGCAACAATGGTTGACATGATCGACATGATAATCAGCGGGATTTCAAACCCTCGAGTATAGTGACGGCAAAAGGCAAAGATGCCCGTTGGCGGCTGATCAGGCTCCTGTTGTGGGAAAGGCTGAGTAAAGCCTTCGAACTTCTTAAACATATGTATTTCCTAAACACGCAAATAAAGCAGAAGAGATGCCGTAAGGCACGAGCGTTCGTCCATAAATAGGAAGGGTTCGGTTATGGTATACCCTCGTTCTGTGAAATGTAACCAGTTTATTATTCTTTCCCTTGCATAATATTCATCGACCTCTGGATGAGTTTTGTTCTGGCAGTAACTTTAACTGCCATGCTTGTATGTCTCAGTTAAAATTGCTGAAATGAGTGAATAATAACAGGTCAATTCAGTAATCTTTCGTTTAACAATATGTCTACAATTGGCGTTAGTGAGTGAGATTAATTGAGTTTGTCACAATGTTGAAACAGCAAGCCATACTAAAAACTAAACCATCTTCAGTACAGAACGCTAACTGCGTGGTCATGGTTCCACCTAAAGAATTTGCGTTTAATGCTGAAACGGCAAAAGACAATGAATTCCAGCATAAAGTGTCGGAATCGACCAGTCAGGTTCGTGAAAAAGCAATGCAAGAGTTCACGACTATGGTCGATACGTTGCGCAAAGCGGGTGTGCAGGTTGTGGTATTTGATTATCCGCTCGGTGGTGTCGAAACACCTGATGCGGTGTTCCCAAACAATTGGTTTAGTACCACCGCAGACGGGACGCTTTACACGTTTCCTATGGCTTGTAAAAACCGTCAGCAAGAAGTTAAGACTGATGCTTTGGTTGAAGCGTTAGAATTCGCGGGTCGCCCAGTTTTAGGTCAGGATAGCCTGACTTCTTACCTAGCTCATGATGCTCATTTAGAGAGCACAGGTGTTATGGTTAAAGATCATGTTAATAAAACCGTCTATGCGGCGCTATCTCAACGTTGTGATCGCGAAGTTCTTGAAGACTACGCACAACGTATCGGTTATGAGCGTGTGGTATCTTTCCAAACCGCACTGCCTTCTGGTAAGCCTATTTATCATACCAATGTGATGATGGCGATCGGTGAGAGCTTCTGTGTCGTTTGTGATGAAGTTATCCCTGAATTTGAGCGTCGTTTTGTGATTAAGTCGCTGGCGAAAGATAAGCAGGTGATTTCGATTTCGATTGATCAGATGAACCAGTTCTGTGGCAACATTCTTCAGTTAGAAACGGTCAACGGTGAAAAAGTGATTGCGATGTCTCAGTCTGCATACGATGCATTTTCTCCGGCGCAACGTGCCCAGTTATCGAGCCATGGTAAGCTGCTGCCATTCAACGTAAAGACGATTGAAAACATTGGTGGTGGTAGCGTTCGCTGTATGTTGGGTGAAGTGTTTTTACCAAGCCGTACCCATCAGCTTTGAGCTGAGAACAGCAAATGAAACAGACAAAATCGACGCTTTAGGGCGTCGATTTTTAGTTTGTTAGGCGGATGAATGTGCTTCGGAAACGGAGTGTTCGTACTACTGGTAGTATTTTTCAAGATAGTCGCGTAATACGTCAATATCGACAGGGACGATACCGACTTTATCAGGCCCTTTAGCCACTAACCCTTCGCTGATCAGTTCATGGATAATACGTGTATACGCTCTTTCGGTGCAGCCAAAGCGTTGTGCTTCCTGATACATATAGGTATGACCGGATGAACGGGCGCTGTTACTGTATCGACTGACTAGATCTTTGATGATGTTAAATTTAAGTGGATACAGCGAACGCTCTATCGCAATATGCATAGTATTGAGATAGATGTTGGACATTCTATGTGTCATCCAAAATGCGACACTGCCGTCAGAAATCAGCAGTTCAGCAAACTTATCCCGTGGGATCACGATCAGTTGTGCATCTGTAGTGGCGATGACGCTGAATGGGCTGGGCGCATCGGAGAAAAACTCCATCTCACCAAAAAAGTTATCTTCAATGTAATAGTCACCCAAACTGAGTGTTTTGCCATTTTCAGCGGTGTGAAGAACAGAAAATTGTGCCGCCTTTGACCAATAGACATCATTAACTTCGCTATGCTGACGTATGATGTGGTCGCCTTTTTGCACTTGAATAGTTCGGTATTGTTCATCTTTCACTAACTGACGGATTTTGTTCAGTCCATCACTTAAAATCTTGTTCTTATCCATAGTGAATTTTCGTTATTCAACAAAGTGTTGAATGATTTAGCCTCTGACCGGACAATTGTCGTGTTACTTATGTTAGATAATCATATAACATGAATTTTATTGTAATCAAAAACAAAGGATAAAGTGTGTGAATCACGATTATTGCTATAGTTGCAATAGTGCGTTGTTTTACCTCTTTATCGTATAAGCAGTGAAAGTTAGGACTGAACCCGATGAACTATTTTGATCTCCCGAAAATTGATCTCCATTGCCACCTTGATGGTAGCCTTCGCCCACAAACGGTAATTGATTTAGCTGCCGAGCAGAACATCGAGCTGCCAAGCACGGATGCGGATGTCATCAAAGAGATGATGGTTGCTCCAGAGACTTGTCCCAACCTGCAAGAGTACTTAGACCGTTTTGCACTTCCAATTAAAGTGATGCAAACAGCCGAAGGCATTGAGCGTATTTCGTTTGAACTGTTCGAAGATGCTGCAAAAGAGAACGTAAAATACTTAGAAGTGCGTTTTGCGCCACACCTTCACATCCAAAATGGTCTTAGCCATGAGCAGATTATTGAAAGTGCTGTGAAAGGTATGAAGCGTGCGGAAGCTCTGTATGACATCAAAGGTAACTACATTTTGTCTGCGGTTAAGTTCCTACCTTCAGACACAATCCCTCCAGTACTGGATGCGGGTGAAAAGTTCTTGGGTAATGGTGTTGTCGCGTTTGACTTGGCTGGCAGTGAGTTGGACAACTTTGCGCACGATTATGTGACTTACACCCAATATGCTCGTGACAAAGGCTACCGCATTACTATTCACGCGGGCGAGCAGGGCTGCGGTCAGAACGTTTATGATGCCATTGAATTGCTAGGCGCTGAACGTATCGGTCACGGTGTTGCTATTAAAGACCATGCTGAAGCTTACCAACGCGTTAAGCAAGATTCAGTGGGTCTGGAAGCGTGTCCAAGCAGTAATGTGCAAACGAAAGCGATCTCTGAGCTTAAGCTTCACCCGCTGAAAGATTTCCACAAAGACGGCCTACCAGTAACGATCAATACTGATAACCGCACGGTTTCTAATACCACTATGACTCAAGAAGTCGAAAAAGTGATGGAACTGTTTGAGTTAACGGCAGAAGACTATGCGCAAATCTACCGTGCAAGTGTTGAGCAGTGTTTTGCTAGCGAAGAAGTGAAACAGAAGCTGATGCAGTACATCTAAACGCTAAGGCTGAAAAATTAAAATGAAAACCGCCCCACATAGGGCGGTTTTTTGCTTTTAGATGATTAGAACTTCACTTGGTAGTTTAAGGTGAATGTACGGCCGCGACCTTTGTACTGATAGAGGGCATCGCTGCCTGCGTACCAGTATTGAGCACGTTGACTCCACGTTGTGTAGTAGTCTTCGTTAAATAAGTTCTTGATCCCGAAGCCAAGGCTACCCACTGGAAGCTGATAAGCGCCACTAAAGTCAACCACTGTGTAACCGTCGAGTTCACGCTGATCAGCATCTTTGTAATCAAACATCGTCAGGCTTTGTAGCTTCAAGCTGTAGTCATTGTCATACCAGCCAACCCAAGCTCCCGCTTTGGAGGTACTTGCTTCCATCACTTGGTGATCTTCCCATCCTGCATCGGTTTTGGTTTGTGTTACGACATAGTGGCCAGACAAACCAAGTTGCAGCATGTCTGTTGCCCAGTAGCTTACTTGAGCTTCTGCACCGTAGACACGTTTAGGATCGGCCAATCCAGAGATCGAGAAATCATCTTCGTACTGAACTGTTGCGCTAGAGTGTGAGTAGTAAATCGCCGATTGCAGTGACAGATTATCTAGGTCATTGCGATAACCGATTTCGTAGCTGTCTGTTTTGATCCCTTCGAGTTTAGATGCCGCGACATCTTGCGTTGCACTCTTGCCATAGTAGCGATACAGCTGAGGGATATCGAAACCTTGAGAGAAGTTAGCCCAAACTTGAGATGTTGGATCTAAGTGATAAATCGTCCCAAGATTGAAAAGACCTTCAGCGTAGTCGGTTGAACCACCAGGAACAAACGTCGAGCTTGGTTTAGCTTGGAAATCGGCAACATCAATGTCCATGTATTGGTAACGGTAGCCCGTTTGAACAGACCAGTCATCGGTAATTTGGTACTCCGCTTGAATAAAGCCCGCGAGAGATTGGCTGTCAATACCAGGGTAACGGCCTTGGATTTCATTGATCACATGAACTAGACCGCCAGTCGCCTCGGTCGTCGCCTGATCGTAGACGGCTTTATCGCTATCGAATTTATCTATGTAACCATCAACACCGTAGGTCAACGTTAATGAGCCAAATGATTTATTCAGCGCCGCTTTCATCGCCAAAATATCGGTGGTCTGGCGAGAAGAGTTGGTTGAGAGTGTGCTCTTACCGTCGGATGTGTACGGCATGAACATATGGTCTTCGGTTCGGTAGGAAAGCTCAGCAATCAGCTGGTGGCTCAAGAAACTGTTATTGGTGTATGCTGCACTGAGCATTACACGCTCCGTCCCCTGCTGACGCTCTGCTGAGTAACCTTCTCTAACATCGACAAACTGAAACTTGCCGCTACCGTCTTTTTCAAAGTAGAGGCCGTAAGGCGTATCTTGCTGGCTATCGTAGTATTGCGCCAACAGATTTAGCTGCTGACCAGGTGCAAGATTAATTTGCAGGTTGCCTAATAGATCGATGGTTTCGTTGAACTGCGTTGAGCCTTGCGTAATGTCAGGGGTAACGATTTTCCCATCAGCATCAAAGTAACCCTGAGTTTTGGTGTACGCGACCGACGCTCGACCTTGAACTTTTTCATTTCCACCTGCGATTGATTGCGCCAGTTTGTAGTCAAAATCTTCGCTTGATGAGAAGCCGGAAGTACCGCTGACAAAGGTTTCAAACTCAACTTCGTTACCTGAGGCTTTTTTAGTCACGATATTGATGACACCACCTGCCGAGCCCGCTCCGTAAATCGACGTTGCGCCAGATAGTACTTCGATGCGTTCGATGTTGAATGGATCAATGGAGTCCAACTGACGGCTGAGTGAGCGGACAGACTGAAGCGATACGCCATCGATCATCACCATCAGGCTTCGACCACGCAGATTTTGCCCCGAGTGAGTACGGCCACCGCTGCTTACATCTAGCGAGGGAATAGTGGCAGCTAAAATCTCATCGAGGCTCTTACCACCACGGTACTCCTGCTCGATGGTCTCTGAATCGATATACCAGACCGTGCCTGGAATATCGCTGATGGCTTTTGGTAGATGACTTGATACCACGACCATCTTCTCATCGCTGGTGTATTCTTGGGCTTGAGCTGCAAATACCGTAGTCGCAGCAGCAACAGCAATCGCGACACTAGATAGTGGAAAACTTCCTTTTTTAACGTTCATTTTTTTCTCTATGTTTATGTATAGGCGCGACAAGACGGTATGCCTTGTTCAACGGCCTTAGTTTCTTGCTTTGATAAATAGGCCTTGATCTCCGAAAAGAGACCAAGCGCCTAAATGGATCAGATCATCGATGCCTTGCTAAGAGAGGTCGGGCTAAGCCAATCGATCATCCCGCGGCCGGAATCGGTCTCAAACAGTGTGTCGCCAGCCAGACTATTGATGATCCTTGCGCTTCTCCAAGCCATCAGACTGAGCTGCGGTTCAGCAATCCCGTGGCTGTGCATGCCTGCATTTACAGCAAAGATTTTGTTGTTGTGCTGACCTTCCCATTTCAGTTCGAAATCGGCACTCATCTGATAGCGGTTATCTTCATCCATATCGAGTAGGGGCAATATGTCGCGCAAACAGGCTGGATAGGGCGCTTCAAAACCGGTCGCGAGGATGACAATATCCGCATGATGTGTTTCAAGGTTTTGCCCCAGAGCGTTGTTCGCGGCTAACCTGAATCCATCAGACTCGTTGCTAATGTGAGTCAAGGTGCGATGAGGCAGTAGCCTTACCCATTTTTCTTCTTTCAGGACGTCGAAGCGGTGGTAAAGCTCTTGATAAATAGTCAGTAGCGCTTTTTGAGTAATGCCGTCAGAGGTGAGTTTCTGATTGGCAATCTCTTTGTGTTTTACTGCTGGAGAGAGGTTGATAAATGCATCCACATAATCTGGAGCGAAGAACTCATTGGTAAACGACGCCTCATCAAGTGGCTGATAGTTTGACCGACGCGATAACCAGTCTAAAGATTTAGGCTTACCCCATTTATGTTGCAGTGTGTTGATGAAGATATCGGCGCCGCTTTGTCCTCCGCCAATGATCATCACACGCTTATTGGTAAAATCTCGTTGGCGAAGACCGATTTCAGCAGCATGGAAAACGCGTTCACCGATATGCGCTTTGGCACAGTCAGGAATAAAAGGCACTTTACCTGTACCAATACACAAGTTGTCAGCCTGATAAACACCTTGATTGGTATGGAGATGGAAGGTTTTGCCCGTGTATTTGACTTGCTCAACGCGAGTGGAGAATTGAACGTTGTCCATTTGATGTGCCGCCCATGCCAAATAGTCCGAGAACTCATGGCGACTGATGCACTGGAGCTCGGCTGACAAAAAGCGATAGAACTTCTTGTTTTTGACCAGATATGAGAGGAATGAGTAGCGGTTTTCTGGGCTGATCGCTGTCACTAAATCTTTGAGAAACATGGTTTGCATGTTGGTGTTATCGAGTAACAATCCTGGATGCCACGCAAAGGTATCTCTGCTTTCGAAGAAGCGCGACGTTATTTGAGGTTTTTCAGTCAATAGAGCAGCAATACTGAGGTTAAACGGCCCAACACCGACACCTGCTAGATCGAGTTTGACGTTGTGAGTGTGTTCCATGATCACAATCCTTTTCTTGGTTTACTTTATGCGGCTTAACTTGCCGTTATATATTGTTATAAGTCTTTAAATTTGTTGTTCTGTTCGCAGTGCAGTCACCAGCGGGTTATCAAGCATGTCATCCATATCGGGTAGCATTCTTGAGGAGCTGGAATCTGTACTGTGGCGGAACTTGGCTAAGTTAAGTCCGATACGCAATATGCGTGGTTTGAATAGATCGAACTTGGCGAATCGGTGCTGATAGTCAGGATGTTGTGCCATGTAGGCTTGGATTCGTTGGCCTAACAGCGCGTAAAACTGACGCTCAGAAAAACCGAGTTTGGCGACTAAAGGGGAGATAAAACGTAGCGTCGTTACGAAGTGACCCGTTTGTAGATCATGAATGATCAACGATTCGTCGAGTCGCGCGGTGACCTCTTTTACCTTTGGGTCAAGCGTTGACTGCTCTGGGTAGTCGCTTGAGACAAGACGCATGTCACCTTGGAAGTCTTTGAGTAAAATTCGTTTTGGCAGATCGTTTTCTAATACTAAGGTGACGTTTTGCCCGTGAGCGATCAGTGATACTCCGTAGACACACAGCAGGTGGTAGTAAGGTATGACAACCGCATCAAATAAATGTGTTAGCCATGTCTGAACTGAGACGCCTGAGCGCTCTATGTACTCACTGATGAGTGAGTTGCCCTGACTGTCACTTTCCATCAGCGCTGCCATTAAGATCGCCTGCTCGCCCTGTTTTAGCTTCGATGCCGCGGATTCACGCCAGATAACCCCAAGCAGTTCATGGTAGCGATAAGGTGCATGCTTTAAGGCGTGGTAATCGGCTTGAGCGGCGAAGGCAGCCGCGGGCTCCTGAAGAACCTCGGCTTGAGTCTTGATTAACACCTCGTCTTGGCGAAATACAGATTCAATCCAATCCGATGCGATTGGGCCAGCAAGAATATAGCGACCAGGAATTCCCCTGTAGCAGGAGGTGTTCATGATGGTGAGCGGCAATTTGATATCGTAGCTATTCGGTCGAGTGACGTTACTCAATGTGCGCAGAGAGAGTTGTGGTAGGAACTGATCACCAAACTCACCGATGTAGATCAGCTTTTTCTCACTCAGTTCACGAACAAAGAGCAGCGATAACTTCTGGTTCCATTGCCACGGGTGAACGGGCAAATAATGATAATCTGCAATGTCTACGCCATAGGATGTGACGATACTGTCCATCGCTCTTCGTTCCGATTCGCTGATTGAGTCATTGAGCAGATCTTGCCAACTGACTCTATCGTTCGTTGCGAGTTGCAGTATTGAGTGTTCGACAGCAATCCAACCGAGTTGGAAAACTCTTTGGGACTCGGGAGCGTAGCGTTTGAGGTCATCGCTTCCCCAGCCGCGTCGCCCTTTGTTGAAAGCAAACTTAGGATGTCCGTCAAAGTAGGTTTGTTGTTGTTCACATGGCATTAATGCCAAATCGAGAGCGGACATCCCTTCTTTTTTGAGCATCAATTTACAGTCGCCTAATAAGGTCGCATTCAGATCTTCTAGGTGCTCTGCAAACGCATCGTCCGACATATTGAGAAGAGTCTGTAAATCGCGCATCAACAGAGCTGCGGAAATGGAATTTTCTGGTTGACGGGAAAGCGTTTTGGGCTCGATGACGACCTGTCCCCAAATGTTTTCAGAGCCTTGGAATCGGTAGCTAACACCATGACTCAGCGAAAGAGAATAGCCCGAATCATCTTTGTCGAAACGAAATGCCTGTTCATACGCAAACTCACTGATGATCTTGGCGACGAGTTTCTGATTAGCCAAAGGCCAGTATTTATGTAGTGCTATCTGTTCCATTACCACTGCTCCGAGAAGAAACGGTCACGGGTCAACATCAGTAACGCAGAGCGTTTATGAGGGAAGTTGAACTCAAAACACTTTTCATAGCCGAAAGGCAAAATTCGATTGAATAGTCGCTGGTTATCCGATCTTGGTTCGAGAACCAGTCGTTGAGTGCGCACATCATCAAGGAAAAGATAGTGGCTAATCGCTTTCATCCACGTATTGAAGTGCAGAGGTCCACGAAAGTCTTGCTCACCGACTAGAAGATGAATACCACGGTCATAGTCTTGTACGTCGTAGTAAGGGCTCAGTCTGTCTTCGGCGACCCAATAGACTTCAACGTAGCCAAAAGGTTGGCCATTGAACTCGCCAATCAGTGGAATAATATGTGGGTCAGCCATACGCTGATGAAGGAATTCAGCCAGTTTTTCCTCACTCCATGCTTGTTCCCAGAAATGGGCGACACGCGGGTCGTTCATCCAGCGAGTAAATCGGGCCAGATCCTTGTCGATATCGACGACACGGAAGCTGACTTGCAAGTCTGCGTCCTTGTCATGTCTCTGATAGACGCAACCTTCTGGCTTTGACGGCCTTAAAGGGTGATGTCGGTATTGGTCGTTCGACTGAACTAAACGCTTTGGGAAATGAGTTGAAGTTTTGTGCCTATGCCAAAACAGTGGTAACTGATAAAAACTCTTTCGGTGTAGCTCTCCATCGCTTAAAGGGAGCTCTTGAGTGACTTGCTGCTTAACCTGTAGGTCATCAATCATTAGTGTCAGCGACTCAAGCTCTTTGTTGAGACTAAACAGTTGATCGAGTTCATTAACGAAGGTCTCGAACAGCGTAGCCTGATCCAGGTCGCTGGCTTGGAGAGTTACACGCACACTCGGTGTTGGATTATCTTGATAGATAACCGTTTTAAAATCAGACATGTGCAGTTTCCTTAACGCAAGCAAGAGGATTGGGAAGATCGAAGTAAATCACTGCAGGATCGGGGATAGAGTTCTCGTTGAAGTTTTGCAAGTAACAGAAAAAGTTACCTTTACAGCACAACGTCTTACTTTCTAAAACATAGCGCAAGCAGCGGTCATCATTGACGTCAGTGTGGAGTAGTGCTTTGAGTTTTTGATACAAGATCTCTACTAACTGTGACTCTTCAAGGTCAAGGTTGGCGCAAATAGCGGAGATAACGTTGAACGTTGAATTGATGATTAGGTAATACGCAAAGTAACGTTCGACCTTATCTTGATTCCAGTAGTTCTCTAACGTCTCGTCTTCATCACCTAATAGATCACCGAAGCGCTGTAAGGCGAGATCTGTGTAACCAGTTCCCTGACAGTCGCGATAGTACATACCGACAGGGAAGCCTTGTTCCAATTGCATCACGATATTCTGCTGGTGGGCTAAGAACACGATGCCGAAGTTGGCTTGAAGGTGGAAGAGAGAAATCACGCAATGGGTACAATAGGCTTCAAACCACTGTTTTGCCGCTTGTTGCTGCGAAAGATTGCCTTGGTGAGCGTGGTGACGAATTCGGGCGGCCACAAGGCTTTCACCACCATAAGGATTCTGCTGAGTTAACGTGGCGAGTACCACCGCTTCCTGCTGCGGTTTGTGTTCCAGCGGGTTGTCTCTAAATGCCACAAGACTCTCGTCAATGGTATGGCCGTCAATATCTTTTAGGCCAATATAAGCTGGCTCTTGCATCAGCTGGAAACCAAAGCCTTTACCCAGTTGCTGATCAAGTATGTCTTGTTGGAAGAGGTCGTTTAAGCGTGTCCCACGAATCACTTCTTTGAGTGATAGGTTACGAATTGAGTTGGTCAGCTTTACACTCAGTGAGAACTTCAGCATATAAGGTAGAGATGGTGCATATAGGGAACGGGTTGATGAGGTCGGGTACCAGTTCACGCCGAATTGACCGAGATTATCGATTTGTCCTTTGTCCATATAGTGAGTAATGGAAGGATTGTTGGTCATCACACTCCACTGCCAAGGGTGAACAGGGAGCAGACACTTGCCTTGGTGTTCTGCATCAGCGAGTGCCTGCTTAAGTTTGGGGTCATGGGCGACTAATTCAGACATACGTTGCTGGCATGACATATTGGCAGAACTGCCTTGAACTATGAGTTCTTTGTCTACGCTGAGCCAGTAAAGCTGGAAATGCCCCCCAAGCTCAGGGGAATAAACCTTGGCATCTTCCAAGCTAAACTGTTCGCGACTCTTAGGCGCAGGGTGGAAGGAGTGCCCAATCAGCAGTCCCTGTTCTGCGGTCTTAAAATCAAGAGCGCCGCTGAAGAGTCTCGCTTGGTATGGTGAATGTTGTACGCCTTGTCTCGTATTACGTTGACTCTCCATTACTCGAGTGACAAAGGTCTGTTTTTGCTCGTCACTAATCAATCCGACAATGGCTGGTTCGCCAACAATTAAATCGATAAGCTCATTGACGGATAATGCGGTCAGAGAGTCACCGTTAACCAGCAGTGCTGGCAATTGGTATTCGTGACTACCTAGCGGTGAATAATAGCTAAGTGGAATATGAATAGAGCGGTCACAAGACAGTGTTAGATGGTAGGTGATGCTGTTCTCATGTGAATCGATGTGAACGGCTTGGCTTTCTCGGGCAAGCGAATTGAGAAAACACGCTAAGGCGGGGTCATTGTTGGTGACCTGTTGATTTGAAATCTCGCGGTTGAGCGGAGCGCTGGGATTCATTTTCTTTCTCGAATTATTATTAATTAAACTGACCATGCGAATGCTAATTATTATCATTCTCATGATCAACTATTTTTTAATAAATTATCGAATTTAGTAACAAGGCGGGTAAGTGTTGGTTTTATCAATAATTATATAGTATGGAGGTCTATGGCTAGACCGCCATACTATCGGTATCGCGCAGCTACGCGTTATTTCCTCATCAAATAGAGGAAGTACCCCCCACCAATTAATGACGCAAGTAACCCAGCGGGGAACTGCCACGGGAACCATAAGGTGCGGCCTATCCAATCTGCGCTGACCATGATAGTCGCCCCCAACAGCGCTGCAGTGATCATTTGCGGTAGAGCGCGGTATTGGTGTAGTGACCGTGCCATGTGCGGCGCAAGTAAACCAATAAAACTTAGTGGGCCAATAACGATAGTGCAGAGGGTGGTAAGTGCTGCAACAACAATAAGCAGTACAAGTCTGACCATGGTTGCGTTTAGGCCGATGCTGTTGGCCGTGACTTCACCGAGAGTGATCAATGTGATCCAACGCTGAAGCGAGATAGCTATTGCTCCCACCAATAACACACCAGCCATCAGCAACCACATATCGTCACGACTGACCAGATAGGTCGAACCCGATAACCAAGTGAGCAATGCGGCTGCGTTGTCGTGTCCAGAACTCATTGCGACTCTCAGCAGAGCATCGAGTCCTGCACTCAATGCGATACCAGTCAGTAAAGTGTGAGTTGGCGCGAAGTGGTGTTTTCTCCCCATTAGCCATACCAGACCTGTGACCGACGCAGCGCCTAGCGTGCCGAGTAGCATTTGTTGGTCTCGCTCTATCGCTATACCGCTTAGCGTGCCGAGTACTAAGGCTAAAGCCGCTCCAGAGCTTATACCGAGCACTTCGGGACTCGCCATTGGATTGTTTGATAACCGTTGGATGATGGTGCCTGCAAACGCGAGCCCAATCCCAGCGAGAAGTGCAACCATAACCCTAGGAAACCTGAGCTCAAATAGGGACTGGGTCAATGTTGCGTTCCAACCGATGGGAGTTCTCCCAACAGTAAGAGCAATGATGGTGGTGGCGAATAAAATGCCTAGCAGTAAGGTGACAATCTTAGTTGGATCGACAGATTTGTACTGGCTTAAAGATTCGTTTCTCGCTTTAAGGTCTGACTGCAATTTGGTTCGCTGTAATAACCATAGCAAAAACGGCGCGCCGATTAGAGCGGTCATGGCTCCGGTAGGTAGCAACTCACCGCCAACACCAGAGAAGGGCTGAACGACGAGATCGACGATAAGTAGGAGTGTACTGCCGACGATTCCACTGACTAGGATCTGTTTCATCAACGAACGAGCGCCTAACATTCTGGCTATTGCGGGTGCCACGATGCCGACAAACCCGATCAGACCAACCTCACTAACGACCGCCGCAGTGATAAAAATAGCCAGTGATAGGCAGGCAAGCTTAATTTGTTTGATATTCACGCCTAACGACGTCGCGATATTGTCACCGAACTGCAAAACCGATAGTGGCCGTTGCAGGACTAACAAGAGTAGCGTGGGTAACGCGATAAGCGGCAGCAAAAGTTGCGCGCTCGTCCAGTCATTTTGGTTGAGCACGCCCGCCCCCCAAACAAAAATGGTCGTGAGGCGTTGTTCATGCAATAACAGCAGCATGGTGTTGACTGAGCCAAGAAATAGGCTGACGACCAACCCCGCTAATACCATATGCAAAGGAGAAAAACCTCTGCTGGAGCTAAGAGTAAACACCAGTCCTGTCGCTAAACAGCCACCAATAAACGCAGGGACGAAAGTAGGAATCCAGGTCGTGGCAGGTAGCAAAAGTAGCCCCATCACCATGCCAAACTCTGCCCCTGATGCAACACCGAGTGTCGTGGGCGAGGCGATAGGATTTCGCAGGACAAACTGCATAACGCATCCAGCAACCGCTAAGGCAAACCCACACATTACAGCGACAGATAACCTTGGTAGATAGGTGTAATGGGTAATAATGTGCTGATAGTTTGTCGCATCAAAATGGAACACGGTTTGCCACAGTAAGCCAATCCCCTGTGAGTATGGCGCCGTAATCTGTAGCAGACCGCCAATCACCACCATGCAGGCGACAGTTAGGAGTAAATAACCGCTATTTGGGTATTCTCTGGTTTGTAGAATCTTGGTCGCGTGCATTAAGGATTAACAAGTTGTTGGGTAATGTGGTCACTGAATCGTTGGGCGGCGATAAGACCACCAAAAGTCCAAATAGCAGGAAGTTCGTAGACTGAATCAGTACGAGTAAATGCCATTGCCTGCCAAAGTGGTGATTGAGCAAGGTGTTTGCGTTCCTTCTCTTTCAGAGGACCAAAGAGAAACAGATGGGTATTTTGATGCTCGGCTAGCTTTTCAGTCCCAGTGGTTGTGAACCCCCACATATTGGTTGTTTCTTGCCAGTTATTACGCAGTCCCATTGCTGCAATTGTGTCTTGCGCTAGTGAACCTTGGCTGTGAATACGTAGAGTTTTGTCGTTGATAAAGCGTGCAAAGATAACCGGTTTATCGGCTAAGCCTGCCGCTTGAATCTTAAGTCCGTTGTCTGTCAGTCGTTGGCGCGTCTGATTAATAACACGCTCCGCTTGTTGCTGCTTGTCTAACAGTTGTCCTAAAGAACGGGTGATGGATTCCGCTGATCTAAGAGGCTGTTTGTCCTCGTTGTAGATGGTAAACACTAACACAGGTGCAATCTGACTGAGCGGTTGATACGCCGCAGCCATATGTTTACTGATAAGTATCACGTCTGGTTTGAGCTCACTGAGCAGTTCGAGGTTAGGCTCTCTGCGTGAGCCGACGTCCGTCGCTGACGTATTTAAGTGAGGCTCTTCTACCCATTGCTGATAGCCTTGAGGATTTGCTACGCCATCGAGTTCGACACCTAAACTCAAAACGGTTTCCGTTAAAGCCCAATCTAACGCCACCACTTTCTTTGGTGGTTGGTCAAATGAGCTCACTCCCATCTCATGAGTAATGTCTATCGCGTGACTTTGACTTGAGGCGATGGCAGCAAACAAGATTAAGAAAAATTTTTTCACTATTCATTCCTTTGTGGTTTAGGGGATATAACTGATGGGCTGACCCGTTTCGGGGTGGGGGAAAAGGGCGAGCTCCATACCGTATATCTGCATGAGAGTCTCTGGTGTCATCAAATCTTTTGGGGCGCCCGACGCAATCACTTTGCCTGAGTGGAGAGCGATCAAGCGGTCGCTGAATTTGGCGGCCATGTTTACGTCATGCAACACCATGATTACCGTTATTCCCAATGACAGGTTGAGTTGACGAATTAAAGCGAGCAACTCGTGCTGGTGGGCGACATCCAAAGCGGAAGTGGGTTCGTCAAGTAAGATACATTGGCTTTGCTGAGCAAGTAGCATGGCGACCCATGCTCGCTGTCGCTCACCACCGGATAAGGTAGCGACATAGCGTTCAGCGAGTGAGGTCAACCCCACTTGTTCCATTGCCGAATCGACGATAGCGTGATCTTGTTGGTTATAGCGACCAAAAGCCCCTTTCCAAGGGTAGCGGCCAAAGCAGACAAGTTCGCGAATGGTCACTCCATCGGTGAGCGGAGGATGTTGTGGCAGATACGCGACTTGATGAGCAAACTCCAGATGACTGAATGAAACCACAGGCGAATTTTGGAACAAAACTTTACCGCTACTCGCACTGTATTGTCGGCTTAGTAACTTCATCAGGGTCGATTTCCCACAACCGTTATGACCGAGTAAGGTGGTTATTTTTCCTTGCTCGAAATCGAGGTTTGTTGAGGAAAGTATAGTCTTGCCGTCGATTTCAAACGACGCATCGACAAGTCGGTACATAGTAAATATCAAGTTGTGTTATTGATTCCGAGTCAGTAATGTTAACATATCGAAATATAAATGATAATTAATTTCATAATCATTTGGTTTGTGACGGTCTTTATGACTCCGTTATGAGCTTGATTACGTACACAGTGCCTTCAATATGTTGTCAGTTACACAAAATAAAACCGCCCAGTTGGGTGTTGTTGGCTTAGCGGCCGCATTAATGGGAATAGGGCAGAATGGCCTGTTGGTGTCATTGCCTTTTCTGGTTGAGCAATCTGCGTTTAGTTTGTCGACATGGTCGATACTCATTGCGGTTGGCAGTCTGCTGTTTCTCCCATCGGCTCCCTATTGGGGTAGATATAGCGATAGATATGGCCCCAAGACAGTGGTGATAAAGGCCCTTGCGGGGATGGCGATCAGCTTTTTACTCCTGACTCTGTTCGCCTTCTTGAGTAAGGGACAAGAGACTTGGCTTAGCGTGTATTTAGCGGGGCTTTTGCTCGCGCGGATTATCTACGGTTGTACGGTGTCGGGTATGGTGCCTGCCAGTCAACATTGGGCGATTATCTTGTGTGGTGAAAATAACCGTTTACAGGCGATCACCTCAGTAAGCATTGGATTAAGTACTGGAAGGTTAATCGGGCCACTTATCTCAATATTGGCCTTGAAGATGTCGCCTTATGCACCGTTAATGGTGATGGTCGCTTTGCCTTGCTTCGCTCTGCTGGCCGCCCTCTATCTTCCTGCACCCAAGATCGAGCCGAGCTCAGGCTCTAATGAGAAACAGCCCTTACCTTGGTTTCCTGAAAAGAAACTACTGCCTTTTTTAATCAGTGGGTTACTGCTGTGTGCTGCCATTGCGTTATTACAATATAGTTTTTCGCCTTTGATCAGCACAATCACGTCGTGGACAACGGCGCAAGTCAGTGACGCAATCGGGTTTTTACTGACTGTTAGCGCCGCCTGCACGTTTGCTACTCAGTTGCTTGTGATTAAGAAGAAAAAACTGTCACCGCTAGCTATGTATCGAATGGGTTCTCTGTGTTTAGCGTTCGGATTCATGCTATTTCTCACTGAGAACATATGGATATTTGGGATAGCGATGACGATAGTGGCTTGCGGCGCGGCGTTGCTTGTCCCTGCCTACACCTGCTCTGCGACCGAACAACAGCAGGATTCGCCTGGCGCTGTCGCTGGGTACATTTCGATGTTTCATACCATCGGATATGGGGTTGCCTCGTTGCTTGCGTTTAGTGCAACGATATCCGCCAATTATCCAATATATCTTTGCGTCATGTTCGCTATCGCGATCGGCATCCTTGCTTACTTCTTTGCGGGCAAGCGACGGACTGAAGAGCTAAAAGCGTATTAGCGTTTGTTGTCTGGATGCCTAGGGCAGTCGCTGCACAGTTGGCGTCCACGGCATTTATACACTAGGCAGCAGCTAGTTCTGGTCAGTTTCAGTTCGCGAGATTGCGGTAGGTATCGGAGTGAGCAAAGCAGTTTTTCAGGCAGTTCACAAGCTTGTAACCAAAGTCTAGCTTGCTGCATTAGGTACTCTTCACCCAACGCTGGGGCAGATTGATGAAGTTTAACGATGCATCCAAGCACGCCATCGGCAAACAGATGGCGAGTAAATCCGGGTCTAATCCGTGTCCATAGGCTCATTTCATCACGGAAATAGTTGAACAGCTCAATCAGTTGTTTGCCCGCATGCGTAATAAGCTCTGATTCATTACCTTCTCGGTAATCTAATGATTCAAACTGATAACCACTCACAAAAGTGGGTTGAAGTTTTTGAGCCATTGAAGTGAGGTTAGGTAAGCCACGACAGGCGTAGATTGAGATAAACGCGACATAAATGGGTTGCCAGCAGAGCAGTGTCCAAGTTCGTGTTAACCAGTAGGCCGATCCCGCTTCGGGATACTCTTTCTCGAGGCTTAAGTAGAGTTCTCGAATCGACGGTGAACTAGGGCGAGCAATATGAATGAGAGAAGGGTCACTCGTGAGCAAAGGGGCTATTTGTCCGTCAAGATACGGCGTGACCTGTCTGGAATGCTCGAACAGACGTTCAAAGAACGCATAATCACTCATTAGGTGGTACTTATCTGTGCTGATTAACAAAGCGACAGGATAAAGATTTACACACCTAATTGCAATCAATTCTCATTAAGATTTAGTCTGGGAAAAAGCGGCTTTGTATCAAGCCGCCTTAAATGCGATTACAGATCGCGGTTCTCGGCAAATTTTTCTAGTCCGAGAACTAGGCCGATCGCACATAGCATTAGAACTATCGCGATACCAAGTTGCGCAGGTTGGGAGGTGAGAGCTTCAAAATCTGACGGAGAGAGATTGTGCTGAATCAAAGGAACCTGCTCTCCTTTGGAATTAACACGCCAGCTGATGGTCTCTTTCCATGGCCAGATCTTTGGCAATGTACCGAGCATGAGGCCAGTCAAGAACACCAATGTGAGGTCGCGGAAGCGCTTTAGCAGCCAAGAAAGAACGTGGGAAAAGCTCAGAAGGCCAATCACACAGCCAGACAAAAACAGCAGTAGGATTGGCAGATCAAAGGATTTTACCGCACCGAGTACCGGGGTATACATCCCGATCAGTAGCAGGATAAAGCTGCCAGAAATACCCGGTAGGATCATCGCACAAATAGCAATACCGCCTGCGAATAGGACGTTGATACTGGTCGGCTCTAACTGAAGTGGATTTAACACCGTAATGCTGTAGGCGAATGCTACCCCTAACGCGAGGAAGACTAAGCGGCTTAGGCTACGTTGTTCGATTTGCTTGAGCATGTGGAACACAGAAACCAGAATCAGACCAAAAAAGAATGACCACAAAGGAATTGGATGAGTCACCAACAGCCAAGAAATAAGTTTTGCCAATGTTGCAATACTGGTCAGTACCCCACCAAACAGTGAGATAAGGAATAGACCGTTAATATGTTGGAAAGCCGCTTTGAATCCATCTCGCTTCCAAATCCCGATTGCCGATGGGTTAATGCGTCGAATGCTCTCAAGCAAGGTGTCGTAGATGCCAGTGATAAACGCAATCGTACCGCCCGAGACGCCAGGTACAACATCAGCCGCGCCCATCGCGATGCCTTTTAGAAAAGTCGTTAGATAGTTCATTATTGAAGGTTAACTAAATTTTGGTGCAGAGAGTATATCGGCTAAGAGCTGAAAAAAGTATGAAAAATCATACTTGGGCTAAGTATTGATAGGAGTGTAGTTTAATATGCATTTGCAAATTATTGCAAAATGCAATTTTCATTTTGCATTTTGAAATGGTTATTTGGGCAAAAAGTGTGCATTAGAACAAAAAACAACGTACTTTTAAAGTTGGCACGTTAAGTGCATTAATGAGAGTGACCCTTCTTAAGCCGAGGGTCACCTAGCCAACTGACGTTGTTAGTGAATGAATTTTGTTCACACTATATATAAGCCAATCGCACTCTTGCGGTTGGCTATTTTTTTGCCTGTCTCGCCAGTTGTTTCCTACATAAAGTATTATTTTTATTCCTGTTTTTACCTAAGTTTACATAGTCACAAAGTGTGAATTTTGCGTCTGCACTCGACAAGTGGGGGCAATATTATTAATAATGTGCGCTTTCATTTTCAAAACCCGCGTCGTTTTCGTTGGGTTAACTGTTGAATCGAGCATCTTGAGGCTGTTTGAATAAGGACAAATTTCAATAGAAAAGTTGAACCATTGAGCAATTGCTCCTCAGAGTCAAATAGGGCTCTGTACTCGTTAAGGAAGATGAGTGAATAACTAAAAAGAGGTTATATGAATCAGATAATTTCAGTTGGACCGCTAGAATCTTTCTTAATCGCAATCAGCGTTTTATTCCTAGGGCACTTTGTAAATTCCAAACTTCCAATCTTGAAGAAGTTTAATATCCCTGAGCCGATTGTTGGTGGTCTTATCGTCGCAGTTATCATCACAATAATGCACTTCAATGGCATTAATCTCGAGTTCTCTCTGCCGTTGCAGAAAGTCTTTATGCTAATGTTCTTTAGCACCGTTGGCCTCGCTGCCAATTACACTCAGTTGATGAAAGGTGGAGCGAAGGTATTTATCTTCCTTGCAGTCGCATCGTTTTATATCATCATTCAGAACGGCGTTGGTGTCTCGATGGCGACCGCGCTAGGTCTAGATCCTTTGATGGGTCTCATTGCTGGCTCGATTACTCTGTCTGGCGGACACGGCACAGGTGCCGCTTGGTCACAAACGTTTTCCGATAACTACGGCCTGACTAATACTCTCGAAATCGCGATGGCTTCTGCCACCTTTGGTTTGATTATTGGCGGTATCATTGGTAGCCCTGTTGCGCAGAAGCTGATCAATAAAAATGGCTTTGAATCAGAGTATGGTTCAGGCACACAGACTCACGCCCGCTTTCCCGAACTCGTGACATACAACGAATATGAAGAAGATAAAGTGACGGCCAAAAAGGTCATCGAGATTCTCTTTATTCTGCTAATTTGTGTCACCGGTGCCAAGTATTTGGAGCAGTGGGTTGCGAGTTTCAACATCAGTTGGCTGATGATACCTGACTTTGTTTATGCGTTGTTTATTGGCGTGTTTATTACCAATGTATTGGAAGTGAGCAAAACCCATAAGATTGATGCCGAAACCGTTGATATTTTGGGTACGGTTTCACTGTCACTGTTTTTGGCAATGGCGCTGATGAGTCTGAAACTATGGAATATTTTTGACCTTGCGATTCCATTTTTAGTCATTCTCGCTGTGCAGTCTGTGGTGCTAGGGGTTTTCTCTTATTTTGTGACCTTTAAAGTGATGGGCTCTAACTATGATGCGGCAGTCATGGCTGGTGGACATTGTGGTTTTGGTCTTGGGGCGACACCAACAGCGGTAATGAATATGGGGTCTTTGGTCAATAAATACGGTCCATCACCACAGGCCTTTATGGTGGTTCCAATTGTTGGAGCGTTCTTTATCGACATAGTGAACTTAATCATTCTACAAGGCTACATCTCGTTTATCGGCTAAACAAATCGGTAAATAAAAAACGCCCTGCTAATTGAGCAGGGCGTTTTTTTATATGTGAGATTAGCGCAAGGTTAGCTTGGTGCCATTGAACTTTAAGTGGCCTAGGAGGATCTTGGCATTGTTCTTCCCATCGTCAGTGAATGCGACACCATAGCGTGCGTAATGGAGTGAACGTTGGAGGTTACACACCTTGCCAAATAGGGGTTCAAAGCGTGGGCCTTTTGGCGTATTTAGCTGAACATGAAGAGCAATCTCTTCACCAACTTGAAAAGGTCGACTTAACGGCGCCGTGATAAAGCGACAACCGCCTTTCGACAAGTCTCGAATCTCGCACTCTAGCCTGTGGGTGTCAGCTTCGACACGTGCTGAAAGATTCACTTCGAAACGAGGCTCTTTGCGTAACTGTGTCACTTGCATCGTTTTAGGTACAGACAAGGCGACCATTGGAACTGGAGCCGTCAGCACATGTTGCAGTTGTCCACGGAAATGCACGATAGCCCCTTCACCGCGAGGTGAGATCGCACGTACCGTTGCCCAGAAACCTTCTTGAAAGAAATACTCTAAGTCATCATCAGAAATCTTTGGCAGTTCTGCTAACACAATGTTGTTGGAATGCGTGCCAATAAAAGAGGTTTTACAACGAAAGCTTGTACCAACAGGCGTTGAAATTCCGATCGTCAACTCACCACCATGTTCAATCATGGCTAGCGCATCAGTACTATTTAAAATAGAAATATTTTTATCGTTTGAGGAGCGAACTGTATGCTCCTTATGCGCCACCGCTGAGTTATTCATCTAGCCTCCATTGTTCCCACAATCATTATTCTTTTTACGTGTGGGTCTTTTTTTTGTCATCCGACCTGTGAACGTTATACGGTCGAATAGACTCAATTCTATGTGTGGTTTGCTAATTGTTCAAACATCAAATCGGACAATAAATTAGACGTGCCTATCATTTTTGAGAGATTCATCCAGCCAAAAGTGCAAGTAGGATGAATAAAACTCACAGTTTTTGCATGGATTAAGTGGGCTGGTCACGATAAGGCTTACCCCTAAGGGTAAGCCTAAAGTGTATTTACGCTTTAATTCGTGCCATATAGTAGGTGTCGATTAGTTCACCATCGCGAAAGGAGCCCCATTTGGCTTGCCCCTCGATTTCAAAACCAAACTTCTTATAGCAGGCGATCGCGGCTTCATTATCACTGTTTACTTCGATCTGAACGCGTTTGATTTGCAGCCAGTTATCCGCAAGATCCAACACTGTCTCGATCAGCTTACTGCCAATGCCTAGACCATGATAATCATCATGAACACCTAATCCAAAGCTGCCACAGTGCATGGTACGTGGGCGTTGAGAGTGTTCGAAACCGATGTTACCGACAACTTTTCCATCCACTTCAGCAACAAAGCTGTATACACCTTGAGGGATATTTTCCAGTCGCTTCGTCCATGTGGTGAGTGAAGGCAGTGGCAGTTGGAGAGTCTCGCGTTGTGCTTTAGGCTGTGAGTAAATTTCACATAATGCTGCCGCATCACTGATTTGTGCCGGACGAATTGTTATTTCCATATTATTGTCTCTTCGACTGGTTAAACATCCGTTCACCATAACGGGATTTAGATTCGCGATAAAGCTTTGTTTTAACATTTTGGTTATGGCAGACGATTGAAGCTGAACAGTACTTAGAGACGGGTTTTGAGCCCTAAAGTAAAATTTGCAAATCTGATTGTTTCTTCTCTGCAAGCGATCTAATGTAACAACTTGTTTACTTGAGGAACCCGTCATGAATCAATCTGCGAGTTGGAAAACACCGCAAAACTTCCTGCTACTTATCTCGATTGTTGTCCCCATTGCTTTTTCTAGCTGGATGGCCTTGCTGAACAACTTTGTTATTGAAAGGGCGAATTTTGACGGTTCAGATATTGGCCTTTTACAGAGTGTTCGAGAGATCCCCGGTTTTCTAGCCTTCACCGCAGTCTTTGTGTTGCTGTTTATTCGAGAGCAACGTTTTATGTTGCTGTCACTTGGCGCCTTGACTATCGGTACCGCAATCACCGGATTTTTCCCTTCGGTTTTTGGTCTGTTGATGACCACGTTGCTGATGTCTACGGGTTTCCACTATTTTGAGACACTCAAGCAATCCCTCTCTTTGCAATGGCTGAGTAAAGATGAGGCACCAGAGATGCTTGGTAAATTTATCTCTATCGGTGCACTGGCTTCATTAGTGACTTACGGCGCGTTATGGATTTGTCTAGAAGTTTTTGTGATGGACTTTCAATGGGTCTATCTCACTTTTGGTGGGGCGGGTTTCTTACTGGTGATGTGGATGGCATTTGCTTTCCCTCAGTTTGAGACGCATGTACAGCAAAATAAAAAGTTAGTACTGCGTAAGCGATACTGGCTCTACTATGCCCTGACCTTTATGAGCGGTGCTCGCCGCCAGATCTTCACTGTGTTCGCTGGCTTTTTGATGGTAGAGAAGTTTGGTTATTCAGCGGCAGACGTAACCATGTTATTCCTGATTAACTACTTGTTTAACTTCTTGTTTGCCAAACGGATTGGTAAATTTATCGGTCAGGTGGGCGAGCGTAAAGCACTGATGTTTGAATACACAGGCTTGATCTGTGTGTTTGTTGGTTATGCGTTAGTGGAAAGCGCAGAGTGGGCCGCCGCTTTGTACGTGGTGGATCACCTTTTCTTTGCACTGGCACTCGCAATTAAAACCTATTTCCAGAAAATCGCCGATCCGGCGGATATGGCATCGACCGCTGGGGTTTCATTCACCATCAATCACATCGCCGCTGTGTTCATTCCAGTCACCTTCGGTTTTATCTGGCTCGTGTCACCCGCAGCCGTCTTTTACATTGGTGCGGTAATGGCTTTAGTTTCCTTTATACTGTCGCTCAACATTCCTAAGTTGCCGCAAGAGGGCAACGAAGTCCGTATTTTGAATTGGAGTTAAAGAGCGATATGAAAGTAGCGATTGTGGGACTGGGTGATATTGCTCAGAAAGCGTACTTACCTGTTATCACTCAACTGGCAGATGTGGAGCTCATTTTTTGTACTCGCAACAGCGATACGCTGAAAGCTTTGGGTCACAAGTATCGAGTTAATCACCTATGTCAGAATTATCGCGATGTAATGGCGTTAAAGCCTGACGCGGTAATGATTCATGCTGCGACAAGTGCGCACCGCGACATTGCTCAGTTTTTTCTTGAGCAGGGGATAGCAACGTTTGTTGATAAACCACTCGCAGATACAGCACACGATGTAGAGTTTCTCTATGATGTGGCCGAGCGTTGCAATCAGCCACTCTATGTCGGCTTTAACCGTCGACATATTCCGCTTTATAACCAGTACATTCCGCAGCTGAGTCAGGGGCAAACGGGGGAATTAACATCGTTGAGATGGGAAAAACACCGCTACAACCTTACTGGTGATATTCGTACATTTGTTTTCGATGACTTCATCCATCCTCTGGATAGCATCAATCTCAATGCTCAGTCGACGTTAGATCAGGTCTATGTAACGCGCCAATTTGAAGGTGACAAGCTCGCTCGGCTTGATGTTCAGTGGCAGGTGGGTGAAACCTTGCTTCACGCTTCAATGAACCGCCAGTTTGGAGTAACCAAGGAGCGAGTTTCCGCCACTTATACCAACAAGGCGCTGGAGTTTGATTCCTTTACCTCTGGCCGAGTATGGGAAAAATCACAAGAGTCAGTGGTTGCACTCAAAGACTGGACCCCAATGCTTGCAAGTAAAGGTTTTGAGGCGATGATATCCGACTGGCTGAATGTTGCATCCAGCGGAAAAATAGCAAGTGAGGTCATTGCGCGTAACATCGCCACTCATCAGTTGGCCGAACAGTTAGTCGAACAACTAAGCCAAGAAAGTAACTAACTTGATGGTTATTGGTTAAATCTCGTTTGAAGATAGTCGACAAACGCTTTGATCTGCTTAGGAATGAACTTGGATTGGGCATATTGTGCGATAACTTGTCCCTGATAATTGCCGCCGATATGCCACTCTTCGAGCAGTTCAACAACTTGACCTGAGTCGAGGTATTCTTGAATCGCAAATTCGGGAAACACCGAGATCCCAATTCCCCTCAATACCGCCTCTCGACGAATTTCACTGTGGTTTACCGCGAACGAGCCTCTCGCGTTGATCGAATACTTTTGTTCACCTTGGGTGAAATCCCATACTCGGTCACGAGGGTTTTCCCCCAAGCACAGACAGTTATGAGCGTGTATATCTTCCGGATGCTCAGGGGTGCCATTTTTTTCCAAATAAGCCGGGCTTGCACAGAGTACTAGACGGCACTGAGTCAGAGTTCGCGCTACCAGCCCTATGTTGGGTTTATCCGTAATATGGATGATGACATCGACTTCATCGCCAATGGGGTCGATATAATGATCGGCCACTTTGAGCTGTAAACTGACCTTGGGATACGCCTCAATAAAGTCGAGAACCATTGGCATCAAAATCTGACGAGAAAGCGCTTTGGGGGCGGCAATTCTCAGTACGCCAGAGACTTCTGATTTGTCCGTTTGCGCTGCAGACACGGCCATTTTGGCCGAATACATCATATCGGCGCAAAGACTATACACTTCTTGTCCCGTTGCGCTCAGACGCATCTGACGTGTTGTCCGTTCCAGTAACTTTTCTTCCAGAGTGTTCTCAAGGCGTGTAATCGAACGGCTGACCGAAGAAGGGGAGACGCCCAGTTTCTTCGCCGTTTTGGAAAAGCTGCCAGACTCCACTACGTTAACGAAGATGGCCATTTCCGAGAGAAGTGGAATAAGCTTATTTGTGTCCATGGTGCAAAAATCCTTTGCAATACAGCCATATTGTTTCACTTAAGTTACTTATGGATACTAGTGTAGTCAACAATGAAATCCTACTTATGGAGCGACATTGTGGACAAGTTAACGACTTACTCAGCGATCAATTTTTCAGGCGTTTTGTATCGCCTGATGCGGGTAAGGCTAGGGTTGCCAGGGCATCAAGCCTCTACCGAGAATCAAATCGGTGGGGTGTGAGATGGATGCAGATCTGTTTGAACGCCACTTGATGGCGATTGCCGGATTGCTCGAGCATCACCACTACGTTTTTATTAGCGGTCGTCAAATGACTCATATGCTGGAAACGAATGTTGATGAGGTCATCCGTTTTAAGAAATGTTGGAACAATCTAGAGCTGGATAGGTATATCTCAGAAGGCGCCATGTATCGTCATCGTCGATACGGTCAGTTTACAAAGCGCGCGACGCTTGAGGAGCTTACGCTACTGCCGCATCAACCCTTCTACCAGCCTAAGTGTTTCAACTCGATCAGCGGAGGGATCGAGCGATCTTTTGCCCCGTTGACACAAACATTTGTTCGGTCACCAGTCCTAAACAAACTCTTACTATTGCTGAGCGTTATTTTTGATTTAGTAGAGAGTAAACCAACGGATTGGGTGATCGGAGTACATCCTCAGCGAATAGTGGCTGACGGAGTGAAGCAGGGGTTATCTACGCCAGAGGGACTTCATCGCAACGGAGTAAGTTACATCGCGTCCATGCTGTTAAAAAGAAACAATGTTGCCGGTGGAGATACGACAGTTACAGATAGCAAACACAACCTGTTGGAGTGCCTCGCCTTAGATAATCCCTTAGATATGGTGTTGGCTGACGATAGACATACCATGCATGAGGTGTCACCCATTACCTCATTATGTCGAGAAAGATGCGCGTACCGGGATGTACTCGTAGTGACTTTTACCAAGATGGAGAATAAATATGACAGCCACAACGGATCAACTGAAAAAAGGAACTTTCAGGCTACCGTTAACTGAATTGATGTTGCTTCTTGTCGCCATATTCTGGGGAACCAGTTATGGTCTGACGAAAAGTGCTCTAGTGTATACCAGTGTTTTGGTATTCATTTCTATCCGTTTTTCGATCACTTTTTTATGTATGCTACCTGTAGTGATTCGAGACTTTCGCCGAGGGTTGAATAAAGACTGGAAGATCGCCCTCCCCACCGGTCTTATCCTGTCGGCGATTTTTTTCTGTGAAGTGTTTGGGGTTTCACAAACCTCAGCATCCAATGCGGCGTTTTTGATCAGTTTGTCGGTGATATTGACGGCATTTGCGGAACTGGTCATTAATAAGAAAAGAGTTAGCAATACTTTATGGCTACTGACACTCTGTAGCGTTGTAGGTGTGCTGCTATTGACCAGTAATCAAGGTATAGAATTATCGCTAAACAGTGGCGATTACTTTATTCTGGCTGCCGCCCTATTGCGTGCCTTGATGGTGACATTGACCAAGCGTTTTACTGAAGGTAAAGAGATCACCACCAGCACCTTAACCTCCCTTCAATCTTTGGTTGTTGCTTGTGTGGCTATCGCCTGCGCGGTGACGTATTTACCAGCCTCTGAGTTTGTGATTCCGACCAGTCTAGAATTTTGGATGACAGTGGCATACCTTGTCTTATTCTGTACTCTGTTTGCGTTTTATGTGCAGAACTATGCTGTACGTCGAACTTCACCAACGCGAGTCTCGCTACTGATGGGAAGCGAGCCATTATTTGGTGCGATTTTCGCCATGGTGTGGTTGCAAGAGTCTTTAACCACTTTGCAAGTGGCTGGTGGGTTACTGATCTTATTCAGTGTCATCGTGACGTCGACCAAAGAAAGCTAGTTCTCTAATATTCAGGAACAAAAATTCAGCGTTGATGACTACTCTATTGCATGGTTCCATATTAAAGTAGTCTCCAATAACAAACATAAGGCGTGCAGTGGATGTACGCCTTTCTTCGCTGAGGATGAAAATGACCAAACCCCTGAACGAATGTATTGTGCCTATGTATCCAACGATTCAGGCTTTGGATGTCAATGCGCTTGAACCAGGAGAACATAAGTTCTGGTTTGCGGTTGCAACGGATGCGATTGGTCATCCACAAACCCTGCCTGTGCGCGTCTTTAAAGGGACGAAGCCGGGTAAACGTATCATGATCACGGCAGGCGTTCATGGCGATGAACAAAACGGTATATTGACTGCGCAGAAGTTAGCTCGCGAACTGGAGGGACAAGAACTTTCGGGGTGCGTGACGATTGTACCTGCGGTTAATTTATCGGGTATTGCTCGTCATAGCCGCGATTTTCATTCTGCTGCGCCAGACAGCTCATCAGCCAACCTCAACCGAGTTTTTCCTGGTAATCCTCATGGTGATGATGCTAGCCGTTATGCGCACAGCCTGTGGGAAAACTTACTAAAACCCAATGCGGATCTCGCCATTGATCTCCATTCTCAAACCAGTGGCAGTGCTTATCCTCTTTATGCTTTTGCCGATTACCGTATAGAAGATGCTATTCGAATGGCGCGACTCATCAACCCTGATGTGATTCTCAACGATCCGGGCGATCCTGGTATATTGGAAACGGTTTACAATCGCGCTGATATTCCATCCATTACCATTGAAGTGGGAGTGGGTCGTTACACTGATCTCGAGATGGTAGAACGTGCCACTACAGGAGTACTCAATGTTTTACGTTGTTACCAATTGCTTGCTGGTGATGTTGAAGACGCCAACAGTGAGTGCGTGGAAGGGAATGCGATTACCAGTGTCAGAGCAGAACAAGGGGGATTTGTAATTTGCCATGTTGAACTGCTGGAAGCGGTCACACTCGGTCAGAAACTCGCGACTCAATACAACAGTTTTGGGGATGAAATACAGACCTACTACTCACCAACAGCGGGCGTGGTCATCAGCCATAACGTGGAATCTGTGCGTGCGCCGGGTTCTCTGGTCGTTCGATTGATCCACTAAGTTGTGTGTTGGTTAACTAATGTCAGCAAGAGATCAAGTTGTCGCTTGGCTTCACCTTGCAACGGATAACCGATATTTATCCTCAAACAGTCACTGTAAAGGTCTAGGGTACTGAATAGGTGCCCTAATCTGATGTCAAGTTGATGCTGTTTTACTGCGTTTGCAAAAGAATGGCTGTTTAAATTTGGCACTTGCAGCCAGAGAACCATTCCTCCTTGAGGATTGCTGATCTTGACGCGGTTTGGCAGATGCTCGGCTAGGTAATCGAGATATTGGCGTCTTAATTCGAGCAGCTTTGCACGTCGATGACGCACATGTTTAGCGTATTGACCCGAATCGATAAAATCAGCCACGGCTAGTTGGGTGGGGAGGGCGACACCGTAGCTGGCGGCAGCAAATTTCTCCTTATAAATATCAAGATATCTCCCTGGCAAGCACCACCCCAAGCGGTAACTTGGTGACAGACTTTTCGACACAGATCCACACCACAATACATAACCACCTTTATCATAATACTTGGCTGGCAGCGGCGTATGGTCATGGTAAGAGAGCTCAAGATAGACATCATCTTCAATAATCGGTACCCGATATTGGTTAGCGAGGTTTGCCAGTACCTGCTTTTGATTGGCAGACATATTGATCCCTTGTGGATTCATATGCGAGGTACAGAAAATGGCAGCATTGACCCGCTTTTCTTTGAGGTGCATTTCTAACTGACTGAGATCGATACCATCATCAAGAGAGGGGATTTCGACAATCTTGCGTGACATTTGGCCGAGCAGTTCCAGAATGCCATTGAAGCAGGGTGAACTAATGGCGATGGTATCGCCTTCATTGCTGCATGATTCCAGTGCGGCTTTAATTGCAGACATACAACCAGCAGTGATGACTAACTGATCCGCACTGAAATGAATGTTTGTTTTGGCGAAGTGTGTTGAGAGAGCCTGACGAAGCAAGGGCTCCCCTTGAGTATCTGGATAGTGGTTGAGACGATCGCCCAAACGTTTTAACGAACGGCGAAAGCTACGTTCTAACTCGGTGACTGAATTGCGATCGTTGACGGTAGTCGAGACGCCCAATGGCCCCTGAATAGAGGGGGGGGAAGGGTAGCTGGTCGTGACGTTGGAAACCTTACTGACAAACTGCGCCCACTGCGGAGTTGAGTGGCGTGGTTTACGTGGCGCTACAAAGTAGCCTGCTTGGGGGCGAGACAATATCCAGCCCTGAGACTCCAGCTCTTGATAGCAACTGACGACAGTAGACATGCTCACCGATTGTTGCTTAGCAAGTTGCCTTAATGAAGGCATACGCGCACCTTCCGGACGTCGTCCTGCTTCAATCTCTTCAACAAACTGATTGGCTAACTCTTTGTAGATGCTCATCTGTCCCTACTCACCACATGGTTGTCTAACTGTACTGGTTTTTGTTTTGAAAATTGTATCTGTATATGATTTCGCGCTCAAGGGATACTGGGTCAAAACATAGAGGAGGTGAATATGAAAAGAAATGATTTGCTACTGGCTATTGCGGTAATGGCTATCTGGGGATTCAATTTCTCAATGATCAAAATGGGTGTGACTAACGTGCATCCGCTACTTGCAACAGCAGCGCGCTTTGCATTGGCGGTGACGCCGGCTATTTTCTTTATTGCAAGACCAAACGTCGCTTGGCGCTATTTGATCAGTTACGGCTTAGTGTTTGGAGTCGGAATCTGGGGGATGGCATCGTGGTCGATCACGGCTGGGTTATCATCAGGGATCTCCTCTGTATTGCTTTCCACCAATGTCATTATTGGCATGGTGGTCGGTGTTTGGGTATTTAAAGAACAGGCTTCGCGGAGGAAAATCGTTGGTGCGTTAATGGCGATTACTGCCTTGTGTGTGCTGGTCCTGTCGACCACCGGCAATGTGACCTTAGCAGGCGTGATACTGATTATGATTGCAGCATGCAGCTGGACGCTAATGGGGGTGATTGTCAAAGCCTCGAAAACCACTCAAGCCTTTGCTTTCAATGTTTGGGGGATGCTATTTGCGCCAATCCCGTTGGTGATGTTTGCGGTCGCTTTACACGGGGAACAGATACTGTGGTCCGCCGTAGAAAACTGGGATTGGAACACAACCGTTGCGGTACTGTTTCAGGCTTATCCAACGACATTATTTGGTTATTGGGTATGGAACCGCACCCTTATAAAGTATCCATTAAGTACTGCTGCACCTCTTACTCTAATGGTGCCAGTATTTGCGCTAATTAGCGGCTATTTCATGTATGACGAACAGCTATCTAGTGCTCAGGTTATCGCATCGGGACTGTTTTTGGTTGGGATTGGTTTAATCGTTAAACCAGCGACAAATCATCAGGATAGAACTCAGTTGTTGAAGCGGGCCAGCATGGCAAAAACTGCGCGATAAAGAACAGTACTGGTTAGCTTTGCTGACCAGTACTGCATCGGTTTAGTCTAGACGAGTTCAACTTCGACGTCAGTTTGAACTTGGCTAGAACACGCCAGCGTATAGCCGTTAGCTAAGTCTTCTTCGCTTAGTGTTTCCGTGCTCGTGCGGGTCACTTGACCTTTGGTGACTTTACATTTGCACGAGCCGCACATACCACTTCGACAGGCGATGATGATAGGTACCCCTTGTTGTTCGAGTGCATCGGCTAGTGTCGTTCCTTGCTCAATCTCTGTTGATACACCGAATGTAGGGACTTCAAATTGAACCACGCCACCTGTTTCTGCTGGTTGTTTGGATTCAATCGGAGTAAAGCTCTCCTGATGGAATTGGTCCTCGCTGACTCCCAATGCTAAGCAGTGCTGTTCCATGTCTCGCATAAACTGAGTCGGACCACAAAGATAGACAGTACGCTGGTCAATATCTGGACATAAAGTGCTCAGCCATTGCTTATCCAATCGACCTTGTGGATGTTGTGTTCCTGTGTTGTCTTTGAGTAGCAGTTTCAGGGTGAAATTGTCGTGGATAGCGGCCATCGACTCTAGTTCATCGAAATAGATAGTCTGAGTGGCACTTTTTGCCATATGAACAAAAACCACATCTATGTCGTCTTGGTCACGTAGCCAAGTTTTTGCCATCGACATAACCGGTGTGATACCACAACCCGCACTGAGCAAGAGCACGCGTTGTTTTGGCGGACAATCCACACTATTGAAGGGGCCAGTCGGAGCGAGGACACTGACAGTGTCGCCAATCGAAAACTGGTCGATGATATGGTTAGAAACTAGGCCTCCATCAACGCGTTTCACGGTGAGCTTTAGGCTCTCTTCTCCAGGCATGGAAGCGATTGAATAGGCGCGGTATTCACGCTTGCCATTTAGATCAAAGCCCAATGACACGAACTGACCTGGTTTGAAACCACTGAAATGGAGGTGACAGCCGTCAGCGGATTGCAGCTCGATGCTGACTGTATCTTCGGTCTCAAGCCATTTGTCACTGCAACGCATGGTGGCTGGCTGATTATTTTGCCATTCAATAAACATATTGGTTTCTCTTAGGAAAACACCCAGTACATAGCTGGTCTATGCACTGGGTACGGGCGGGGAAAAGATTACGCGGCTAAGATGGTTTTTAGATCTTCTTCGACATTACCGATACTGCGCATGTCAAATTTCTCCTGAATAATAGCCAGTAGGTTGTCTGTCAGGAAGGCAGGTGCGGTTGGGCCTGTGTAGATGCCTTTAACGCCGAGTGCAAATAGCGTGAGCAAAATAACAATCGCTTTTTGTTCAAACCAAGACAGTACCAGCGTTAGCGGCAACTCGTTAATACCACAGTCAAACTCTTTAGATAGCGCTAGCGCAAGCTGAATGGCTGAGTAGGCGTCGTTACACTGGCCAACATCAAGCAGGCGAGGGATACCATTGATGTCACCAAACTGGTTCTTGTTGAAACGGAACTTACCACAAGCAAGAGTTAGAATTACGCTGTCTTCAGGAGCTTTCGCTGTAAAGTCTGTGTAGTAGCTGCGTTCAGCTTTGTCACCGTCACAGCCACCAACGAGGAAGAAGTGTTTAATGTTACCTGCTTTGACTTGCTCAACGACCGCAGGTGCCGCTTCCATTAGAGCATTGCGACCGAAGCCAACGGTGATCATTTGCTCGATTTCATCGTGTTTGAATCCTTCCTGCGCCAATGCACAGTCGATGACTTGACTGAAATCATCACCTTCGATATGAGCCACGCCCGGCCAGCCAACAATGCTGCGTGTAAACAGACGATCGGCATATTGACCAACGTTTGGATTCAACAGACAGTTTGAAGTCATCACAATCGCGCCAGGGAAGTTAGCGAACTCTTTTTGCTGGTTTTGCCAAGCGCTACCGTAGTTACCAACGAGGTGAGGGTATTTGTTCAGCTCTGGGTAGCCGTGTGCTGGCAGCATTTCACCGTTAGTGTAGACATTGATGCCCTTGCCTTCGGTCTGTTGCAGGATTTTTTCTAAGTCATGCAGATCGTGCCCAGAAACTAGGATGGCTTTGCCTTTCACCGTTTTAACGTTTACCGCCGTTGGGGTTGGGTGACCAAAAGTCGCGGTTTCACCTGCATCAAGCATCTCCATGACTTTGTAGTTCATCAGACCAATTTGCATCGAACACTCAAGTAACGCATTGAGATCCTCTGGATCGGTTCCGAGCCATGCCATGATCTGGTGGTATTCTGCATAGATGTCATTGTTTGTCTGTTCAAGAACACGTGCGTGCTCCATGTATGCCGCCGCACCTTTTAGGCCGTATAGACAGAGTAGTCGTAACCCAATCACATCTTCGCTGATTTGCTGATAGCCGCGGTTTACCGCTACTTGAGGAGCAAACGCCAAAATTTCTTCTGCAGTCGCAGGCAGTTCGAAATCCGCAACCGTCGGGGCTGCATCTAGCTCAACGTCGCTCAGCTTTGCTGCGGCTAGAGTCTGTTCTTTTAAGCGCGCTTTGTAGATCGCTGCCTGAGCTGAAAGCTCAAGGATACGTTGAGGATCAAAGTTGACGTTGGTCAGAGTCGAGAAGAAGGCTTTGGGTGCCCACTGGTTTACCGCATCGTCCACAATATCAAATTTTAGAGCTTGTTGTGCCCAGTAAGAGACGCCCTGTAGGGTGTAAACCAATACGTCTTGTAGATCCGATACTTCAGATGTTTTGCCACACATACCTTGTGCGAATGAGCAGCCTTTTACAGTAGGGGTTTGAATCGTCTGTTCACATTGAATACAGAACATTGCACGTCTCCAGTATTAATCATTATTAAGCCAGATTGGCTGTTGGTTTTGTTTTCCCTATAGAGCACGTCTCATGCCAACTTATAAGTTATTGATTAATAAAGAGTATAATAATTTTGTGTGAGTTGTTTGATGTAAAATAGACAACGTGTTTGATGTGTTTATTACATGGCCCAATGCTTGTGATCGTCAGGCAACGGATGGAAATTGGTCTCTAGTCGGTTAAGGCTTGGTGATGAAATAGACAAAAAAAGCTTGGTTCTTCAAGGTGGTAGAGAATGCGTGGGTGTTTAGAGTCTATCAAATGTGTGCAGTGAATCCTGATGTTATTTTTACATCACTTAGTGTTGGTGTGATTAAGTGGGCTGAGCGCCCACTGTGACAAGTTAAGCTTCAACACCCAGTTTTTTACCCATACGGTAGAGGTTTCCACGATCCATCTGGAGAAACTCAGCCGCTTGAGACCAAGTCCCATTCGATTTGTTGAGAGCGTGCACGATGAGGCGCTTTTGATAGGCCTCAACCAGACTTCTCATCGGTTGGCTTTCGTTGGGGAGAATATCTTGCGAAAAACTCTCATCTGTCGAGCCAATCCCTGCATCAAAATGGCTGATACGAATCATCTGTTGCTGCTGTTGAATCGCTCTTAAAGCGGCTCTGGTTAAAGTATGTTCAAGCTCGCGAACATTACCTGGCCAACTCTGTTTTTCGAGCCAGGATAGGCTTTTGGGATGAAGATGCAAATTGGGGATATTAAACTGGCTACGAACTTTCTCCAGCAAATAACCGGCTAAAACAGGAATATCTCCTTCTCGATTTCTTAGCGCGGGCACAGAGATAGGGAAGACGTTGAGTCGGTGGTACAGGTCTGCTCGGAACTGGCCGTTCGCCACCTCTTGCTCAAGAGAGCGATTGGTCGCTGCAATGATTCTGACGTTGACCAGCAGGTGTTGATCGCTACCGACTCTTTGCAATTCCCCTTGCTGTATCACCCTTAAAAGTTTCGCTTGCAGCATCAGTGGCAACTCACCCAACTCATCAAGGAATATCGTACCGCCGTCTGCAAGTTCAAACTTACCTGCTCGAGAACTATTGGCTCCGGTGAACGCCCCTTTGACATGACCAAATAACTCACTTTCAGCTAGGCTTTCTGGTAACGCAGCGCAGTTTACGTAGATCATTGGCTTATCCGCTCTATGACTTTGAGCATGAACACTATGCGCGACCAGTTCTTTACCGACACCTGTTTCACCGGTAATGAGCACCGCATAATCAGACTGAGCAACTGTCGCAATATTGGTGCGAAGTTGCTGAATCTGGGGACTAAGACCAACCATCTCCCCTTTTTGCGAACGGGCTTGTTGGATGAGAGTCTGAGTAACGGATTTATGTTTTTTATTTTGTGCTTTGAGAGCCTTAACTTGAGCAATATTGCGCAGGGTTGCTGCTGCTAGTGCAGCAAAGGTCTCGATAGTCACAGGATCGATGGCATCAAAAGCACCAACAGTCAGTGAGTCTAATGTGAGTACTCCAACTAATTGACCTTCCACATAGAGACTGCAGCCCATGCAGTCATGCACATCTAGCTCTGCTTCTTCACTGACTAGGATCCCGCTGAATGGATCTGGCAGCTCACACTCTGCGCCAAATCTAACGGGTTGTTTACTCTGCATGATCACTTCGAGCCGTGGATGAGTGCGCGGGAAGAATCGACGGGCCAAAATAGTGGTCGAAATGCCTTTCACTGCCACAGGGGTAAGAAATCCATCTTCATCCAGTACGAATAGGGCACTGGCATCACAGGGAAAGACTTTGTCTATACCGTCAATCAGCATCTGATATTGAGCTTCACTATGCTGGTTGGAGCTTAGATTGAGTGCGATATCGAGCAGCACTTTATTCAGGTTGGCTTTCATCATGTTCCCTGTTGGATTAGCGAAACGGCCATCCTAGCAACAAGATGTCATTTTAACATCGATAGGTTTGCGTTAAGTGCCTTTGAGTTGATTTACATCAATTGAACACGCGACAGAGGACTTAGTGGCTACTACTTGCCATTGAACTGTGCTCGATACTGTTGTGGTGACACTCCGACAAGACGACGAAAGTGATGGCGTAAGGTCGTCGCATTTTCAAATCCAGACATGTTCGCGAGTCGCTCGATGGAATGTGCTTCTCCCTCCAATAGTCCTTTTGCTCTCTCGATACGTTGTTGAGTTAGCCACTCTTTAGGAGATAGGTTGAAGCTGGCGCGAAACTTACGGTCAAAAGTGCGTCGTGACATATTGGCTTTGTCAGCTAGGGTGTCAACCGTGATGCTTTTATCAAGCTGACTATTGGCCCAGTCGATTGCCGCTGAAAACTGATTGGGTATTTCTAACATAGGGGTTTCGACGAACTGTGCTTGTCCACCTAAACGGTGAGCCGAGATCACCAGTCGCTTTGCCACTTGATTGGCAATGTTATAGCCGTAGTCGCTACGAATTACAGCGAGGCCAAGGTCGAGTGCTGCCGCACTTCCCGCAGAACATCCAATGTTGTCGTCAAAGACGTAAAGCACATCTGGCTGATAGTGGACAAGAGGGAATTGCTGGCGAAATTTCTGCTCGTACATCCAATGTGTGGTTGCTGTTTTTCCATCAAGCAAACCTAGTCGTGCTAGTAAGAATGAGCCAGAACATAGTGTGAGTACTTGCTTACCTTCTTGTGTAAATAAGGTGATTTGTTGTTTGATTCTATCAGGAATCGGGTAATCCCAAGTGGGCCATCCAGGAATGATCAGCGTGTCGTAGGATTGCAGAGATTCAACGTATTGAGCGCGAAGCAGCAAGTTTCCAGTGGTCTGAATGTCGCTGTCTTGCAAATTGACAACGTCAGTTTGGTACCAGTTTTCGAACTCAGGTCTTGGTAGAGCAAACAATTCTATCGCACATGACATTTCGAACAGAGTGACATGTGTATGGGCGAGGATCGCGACTTTTTTCATCTTCATTCCTTGAGATAACCAGCTTGGCTGAAAATTAACGATAACTGTCTTTTACGCCAATGTCACCTGCTACGATTTGACGGCAAGATAGTGTTGTCATCAATCACACAAGGAGTACGTAATATGTCGAGTGCAGTATCAAGAGTGGCGGCGGCGAACAGCCAAGAGGCGCTGGCTCATTTTGAGCAACTATTAAAGTTTGAAACAGATTGCTGGGATGTGCACCACGCGTTGACCAATGGATTACAGGATTTTGTCTTAGTCGATGTCAGAGCGGAAGTGCTGTTTGAACAAGGTCATGTGGACGGGGCGATCAACATTCCACATCCAAGGCTCAATGAGAAGCGCTTAGCTGAGTTTCCATCAGAGACGTTGTTTGTTGTCTATTGTGCAGGACCACACTGCAATGGGACGGAAAAAGCAGCGATACGATTGGCTAAGTTAGGACGGCCGGTCAAGAAAATGATTGGTGGTGTTACGGGCTGGCTAGATGAAGGGTTTGAACTTGTTCCCTGCTTGGTTGAGCAGCAGTAAACATGCATCCAGTGCATAGTGTAATTGACCAAATGTCATTTGAGTCATTGCGCGTCGATCCCTACACTTCGCGCTCTTTGTTAAATCCACGCTGAGAATTTGAATCATGTTTTCTCAATCACTTTTCGCTCAGCTTGTGAGAATGAGCTTGTTGCTAATACTGTCCCTGATTGTTGTTCACCACTCTCCAACTTTGTTGGATCTCTTGGCGCAACAAGCCGTTGATAGTAGTTGCCATCAGACGTTAGGCGATCAAGCCAGCCATTCTCATGATCATCATCACTAAGGTACTGCGATGAGTATTTTTCGATTTCCTGTCATGGTTTGGCTAGGTATTGCCATTCTGATTATCTGTCTAGGGATTAGACAATCTTTCGGTATCTTTATGATGCCAATTTCTGAACATTTTCAGACCGGACGCGAATTTTTTAGTTTTGCCATTGCGTTGCAAAACTTACTATTTGGTGTGTTTCAACCGTTTGTTGGCATGGCATCAGATCGATATGGTGCCAAGCGCATCATTATCCTTGGAGCGTTCGCCTACGGCTTAGGTTTATACCTGACCTCTATCGCTATGGAACCTAGCTTGCTCTACCTCTCTCTCGGGGTACTGGTGGGCTTAGGTTTAAGCGCAACCAGTTATGTGATTGTTTTGGGTGCTGTCGCTAAAGTCGTGCCTGCTGAACATGCCGCTAAAGCGTTTGGTCTGACTACGGCGGCGGGTTCATTTGGTATGTTTGCCATGATTCCAGGCGCACAAGCTTTACTAACGGATTTTGGTTGGCAAGGTGCGCTTCAAGCTTTCGCTCTTTTGTGTAGCACTATGATCGCGTTTGCACTGTTTATGAAAAACAGTACGCCGAAGCAAGCTACGTCTGTTGGCAGTGTTGAAGAGAACCAGACGCTAAAACAAGCATTGCAAGAGGCGTTTTCTCACAAGGGGTATTGGTTGATCCACCTTGGCTTCTTTGTTTGTGGTTTTCACGTTATGTTTATCGCCACTCACCTGCCAAGCTATCTCGCTGACAAGCAATTACCTGCTTCCGCTGCAGCAATGGCTTTGGCGTACGTGGGTATATTCAACATCTTTGGCTCCTATTTTTGGGGAGTGATGGGTGACCGATTCAATAAGCGTCATGTAATGGCTGCACTGTATATCATGCGTACCTTGGTGATCGGGGCGTTTGTAACCCTGCCCGTTACTGAACATACTGCCGCTATATTTGGTGGGGCAATTGGCTTTTGTTGGTTGGGAACCGTGCCTTTGACGTCGGGGTTAGTGCGTCAAATCTTTGGAGCCAAATATCTCTCCACCCTGTACGGTTTGGTATTTTTTACTCACCAAGTAGGTAGTTTTTTGGGGGCTTGGGCTGGTGGCCGTATTTACGATTACTACGGATCCTATGAGCCAATCTGGTGGTCGACTGTGGTATTGGCTTTTGCTGCGGCGCTGATTCATCTGCCAATTAATGATAAACCAGTACAACGTTATGCAGTTGCGTAATAAATGAAAATAGTGAGTCCGTTTTAATCAAACTTCGATTATGATGGACTCATTCTAATTCTCATCTTTCTTATTTATATGTTCGCTGAATGGGTCTCGTCAGAGGCATTGATTGCTGCTTTTCTTATCTTTTTGGGGTCGTTTGTCCAAACGGCGATAGGATTTGGTTTAGCCATTGTCGCTGCGCCACTGTTGATTTTAGTTTCACCGGATTATGTCCCCGCGCCTATCTGTTTGGTGGCACTGTTTATATCAATACTCAATGCACTTAAACATCGTGCGAGTGTCGAGATTGGTGGTCTAAAAATGGCGTTGATAGGGCGAGTTCCAGGCTCTATTGCTGGTGGTGTATTGTTAGTCATGGTGTCTACTGATGTGATGACACTCTGGCTCGGGTTATTGGTGCTGTTCGCTGTGGTGGTGAGCCTACTCCCATTCCGTATCGAGCCGACGCCAATGCGGATGGGCGTCGCTGGCTTTTTCTCCGGTTTTTTTGGCACAAGTTCAGCGATAGGTGGCCCTCCAATGGCATTATTGCTGCAGCATCAGGAAGCGAATCAACTACGAGGCAATCTTTCTGCGTTTTTTGTCTTTAGTTCGTTTATCTCATTGCTTATTCAAATGCCGGCAGGGTTTTTAACACTCCATCATCTATGGATCAGCGTACCACTCATCCCTGCGGCTTGGATCGGTTACAAGCTCGCTCAGTTGACGACTCACTCATTGCCAAAAGAGAAAATCCGTTTTGGTGCGCTATTGTTGTGTAGTATCAGCGGCGCAACCGCAGTCTGGCAGGGTTTGTCTTAAACTGTTCATGTTAGGTTAAGGAAGGATCCTGATACTGGTCGCTAATAAGGAAGGCATGTTCAAACCCATTTTATACACCCTTCCTAGTACTGAAGTACGATGATTGTTCAGTGGCTAAGGTTTTTCACAAAGGAGAGAGTCAGTGTTAAGAACACTTGGAAACATAATTTGGTTCCTGTGCGGTGGTATCGTCATGGGTTTAATGTGGTGGTTTTTTGGATTGCTGGCGTTTATCAGTATTATTGGCATCCCTTGGGGACGAGCGTGTTTCGTTATGGGCAACTTCTCTTTCTTCCCGTTTGGGCAAGAAGCTATCGCTCGTGATGAGCTAACTAATGAGACCGATATAGGTACCAGCCCGTTGGGACTGGTGGGTAATATCATCTGGTTTGTTTTCGCCGGTATTTGGTTGGCGATAGGACATATTATGTCTGCAGTTGCCTGTTTTATTACCATCATTGGTATTCCTTTCGCGCTCCAACACTTAAAGTTGGCGTACATTTCTCTCGCGCCAATTGGTAAAACAGTTGTGCCGAAAGAACAGGCTGCGTTAGCAAGATATTCTAAGTAACAATTAGCCTATTCATAGCGTCATTGAAGAAAAGATCCCTAATGGGATCTTTTCTGTTTTTGGCGATTATTAAGCGAAAAGCCGAACCAGAAGTTGCTTGAATTTTGCTCACTCAGTACGGGAGATGAGCTAAGCAAATGATTGCTTAGGTTGTTTTGTGAACAATTTTGAAATGTGGATATTTTTCCGTGTCGACCAGAAAATATGCAAATAACAGATTGATTTGACGAATGAGTTGGTTATAGTAGCCGCGTTTGCTGACCAGCTCACGGAAGAATAATACTGGATATGTTGCCGCGATTGACCCACACATTTTATTCATCTCTTGCCTTATTTAGTACAGTAATAAGCACTGGTTCATTTGCTGATCCCATCAAATTGGATCTCTATACTCAGGAGTTTCCTCCGCTGCAAGTACAAGTCGAGAACAAGCCAGAGGGATATGTGGTCAAATTTGTCGAAGCTTTAGTTGAACACGCATCAAAAAGTGTCGAGATGGAAATCGGTGACGTCCATTTTGTTCCGTGGAAGCGAGCTATTCGCACAACTCAAGAGAGTGACAATGTGTTGTTTTTCTCTCTTTCGCGCACACCCAATCGGGAAGAACAGTTTCAATGGATAGGGGCAGTGTCTCCCTATGAAGTTGCAGTTTATCGTCATATCGAAGGTCCATCTGTTGTTCCTGCTTCCCTGACGGACCTGAGAAATCATAGTTTTGCCGCGCAGGTAGGTAGCTCATTCGAAGAAGTGATAAAAGATGAAGGGTTTGGCAATATTATTCCTGTCAATTATGGCAAGGTTGCCATTAAGCTGCTGCGTGCTCATCGTGTCGATTTCGCGCCATTGGTGACGTCGAGCTATTACTACCGTATGGAACAGTATGGTTTTAATCCAAACGAATTTATTGAGGTTATTCGGGTCGACAAGCTTTGCAAGGACTTATGGTTGGTGACGGGAAACAACACCTCACCTCTGGTGGTCGATGCCTTGCGTGAGAGTTTTGCGCAGTTGAAGAATGAGGGTGTGCTTGATCAGTTGATCGCGCACTACCAACCTGATAGCGAAGTGATGGTTAAGTATCGAAACGCAAAGTCTAAACAGTAAAAAGAGGCCAAATGGCCTCTTTTTGTTTACTCGACTTATAGCTCTTCACCATAGATATCGAACGAAAAGTATTTGGCTGCGATCTTGTCGTAGGTGCCGTTGCTGCGAATCGTGTCGATAGCTTTGTTGAATTTTTCTGCCAGTTCTTGGTCTTGAAGACGAAGCGCGAGCGCGGTTCCTTCGCCTATGTAGGCTTTGTCAGTAACTGGTTTGCCGATGAATTCAAAGCCTTGACCAATCTCCTTGTCCAAAAATGCCAGTGCCAATTGATCCGAGTTGCCAAAAGTGAGATCAAGTCGACCATTTTTCAGGTCGATGTAGACTTCATCTTGACCTGAATAGCGCTTGATTTCAGCGACGTCACCGAACTTATCGGTTACGTATCGATCGTGAATCGTGCCACTTTGTACCCCGATGACTTTATCTTTTAAGTCTGATTTGGTCAGAGCCAAGCCACTACCGGATTTAGCGACAAAACGTGCTGGAGTTTGGTAGTACTTATTGGTAAACAAAACTCGCTGTTTGCGTTCTTCTGTAATGCGCATTGACGCCATGATCACATCTGATTTGCGCGCAAGTAGGCTAGGGATAAGCGAGTCCCAACCTTGTGAAACCCAAGTACACTCAAGTTTTGCCTCCGAACATAGCGCATCCGCAATTTCGATATCAAAACCGACAGGTTGACCATTCGTGTCCTTGTAGTTGAATGGTGGGTAAGTAAAGTCAGAAGCAAGACGCACTTCTTTAGCAACAATAGGTGTTGCGATTAAGGTTGCTGCGCAAGCGATAGCACAAAGCATTTTGTTCATGATAAATATCCTTATTATCTTTCGGTGGATGGTGTCAGGACGTCTGAAAAGTTGCAAATAATTTCACTAACTTCTTGCATAGTCTGTGCGCTGCCTATGGTGATTCGTACACAGTGTTTTAGCGCGGGTTCGTGAGCTTGATTACGGGTGACAACACCTTGCTGCACTAAGTATTCAAACAGCTTTATCTCAGGCTGAGTTCGAATCAGAACGAAGTTAGTCGATGATGGGTAAACCGTATCTATCCATTCAAGATGCTTGATGGCATCTACAAATTGTTGTTTGGTTTTGACCAATGCTTGTGTGTGCGCTTCCACTTTCTCAAGACCTTCGGAGCTTAATGCATGCAATACGATTTCCGAGGAGCTATCTGGCATCGGATATGGGGGAACGAGTCGAGCAACAAACTCCATGACGCTTGGCGAGGCGATGATAAATCCACAACGCACTGCGGCAAGACCGAAGGCTTTAGAAAGGGTTCGAATTACGATCAGATGCGGATATTGGTCGATCAGATCAACGACACTTTCTGCCAGTTCGAACTCTATGTAGGCTTCATCGACCACAACTAGTGAGTGGTCGGCAGTCTGTTCAAGAATCGCAACAATCTTCTCTCTGCCCAGTAACTGACCGGTTGGGTTATTGGGTGAACAAAGAAAAATCACTTTTGCCTGCTGGGAAGCAGCAACGATATGATCGACATCGAGGGAAAAATCGTGCGCTCGTAACGGGCAATCAATCACAGCGACTGAGAATGATTCTGCGCAGAACTGGTACATGGCGTAGGTTGGACTACAGGTTACGATACTGTCCTGACCAGGTTGGCAGAACGTTCTAATGATCAAGTCTATCGCTTCATCTGCACCACGCACCGCTATCGTGGGTTGACTGGTGTGACAGTATGCCTGATAGGCTGCTGCGATATCTTGAGGTAAAAAGTCGGGGTAACGATTAAGAGCCGATTGATGGGGATTGAATAGTAATGGTTGCTCTAGTTCATTCGCGTTGAGCCACAGTCTACCGCTGCCACCAATTCGACGAGCAGACTGATAAGGTATTAACTTTTTTATGTTCTCTGGTGCCAGTTTTTCCGCAAGTGACATCATTTTTTATACCTAGCATTGAATGGTTAGTCACGATATGAGGATATAAATCGACATATCTTCCGTTTGATTAATAATCTAATCAAAAAAGAATGACGCTAGAATCGAAATAAAGGCATACTTGCTATGCAAAAAAATCATGGATGAACAATGTGAACACTCGGCTACCTTCAACCAAAAACCTGCAAGCTTTTCTTGCAACGGCATACTATCTCAATTTTACTCATGCCGCTGAGTCGCTAAATATGACCCAAGGTGCGATCAGTCGTCAGATTCAGTCACTGGAAAGCATCATGGGGGTCACTCTGTTTTATCGGCAGGCACGAGGTTTGGCTCTCACAGCGGAAGGCGATAAGTTCGTCCCTTTGGCTGAAGAGATCATTCGGCGTTTACAGACTTCGATACGTGAGGTAGCAGACAGCGCTAATCGGATCAAAATCAACGCCCCGAGCTGCATTACATCATGGCTACTTACCCGCATCGCGCATTTTCAGCAGCAGTATCCAGACATTAATGTTGAACTGACCTCGACCACTGAACACAATGTTGTTCCGAGTTTTGACCGATTTGATTTGATCATTCGTTACGGCAAGCCGACCAGAAGTAAGGCGTTTGAGCAGGTTCTATTATTTGAAGAGGCGTTAGCTCCCATGTGCTCACCGCAGCTATGGCAAACAGTGGTGGGGAATCAAGCCAATGAATCGGTTTCGACAGAGGATGCACTGGGTCAGTTTACTTGGTTACATGCCAACCAAGAGCAATCAGATTGGTTAATGTGGCTGGACACGCTAGAGCACAATAGGATCAAAGGCAAGGGCAACCAGACCTTTGCGACGCTTGATCAGGCCGTCAACGCGGCACTGCAAGGGTTTGGTATTGCGATTGGCGATATTAAATTGGCAGAGCAAGATTTGAGAGCAAAACGCTTGATACAGCCGTTCGAGAAAAGCGTCAAATCTGGCAGCGGATACTATCTGTTGCTGCCCAAGCATGAAGAGAGTACACGCATCAGGCATCTGGTTGATTGGCTGGCGCAGTGAGCGACGATTAGTATGCCTTGATACCAAAAGGTTTTAGTTTAGCTGGCAGCACTTCGTCCAGCTTGTCTATCTCATCAGGGAACACCTCTATTAGTGCAAAATGATGTTCCTCATAGATGGCTCTAATTTTATGCTGCTGTTTTTCTGGAGTTGTCGCGTTGTCGTCACCCCAATATTGAAGATAGACTTTTCCGGTTGGCAGATAAAAATCACTCAGTACATCTTGTTCAATCGGTAACTGACGGTCATAGGCATGGACGACACCATTCATGTAAAGCCAATTATCGATGATCAGTTCTGCTTTAGAGCGTACATAGTGCCCGTCTAGCGTGCGATGCTTAGCTTCGAACTTTTGCCTGAAACTCGATAACGACTTGTCCGTCGCGTGCGCTTGGGCATCTTGCCCTGAGAACTCAACAACTGACTGTCTCAAACGTTTATTGCGAACAATCGAGTCATGCCAAACGACAAAGTGTTGCTCACGCTCTTTGTCTTCGCGCTGATAACCGCCTACAGTGAGACCAGACGCAGTGACATGCCAGCCATCGTCGCCTTTGGCTATCCAACCCAATTCCTGGAGTAACTGATTGACCTTTTTTGCACTGAGAGAAAAGCGTTGACCAATTTGGGTGGCGCTCATGGTTTTACCGCTGGTGGCGGTGGAATCGATAAGGAGGTTTTCTGGCCAAACAATAAACTGGCCAAATTTAGTATGATCAATGTACTCACCACCAAATTTAATCCCAAGCTCTGTCAGAACCCAGCCATCATCTGAGCGATTGATATACCCTGCAACTTTAAGGTCGCTAAACAGTTGTTTAGCATCCATTTCACGTTGTTTTGCCAAGGCGGTGGTAGAGATTTTGTCTGACATTCTATTCTCCTTATCATTGATGCTATTGTTAAATCAAAGCCCCGTTTAATCAAGAAGATATAGGAAAATAATAGACCTGCTGTCGACAATGTCGTGTGCTAAAACGTGCTCGTTAGAGCCTGATGGGAGTTGAACAGAGTCAAGGAGGAGAGCCCCTCCTGACCCACTATTGATAGAGTACCCCGTCAACCATGACGGCTTGGCTTTGGTAGTCATCATCGAGTACGGTTGCGGCCGCACGGAAATGGGGCTGGAGCATTCCAAGATCGTCGCAATGAAGTGCTTGCGCTGGGTAGGTTGCGGCCATTTTTAACGCTTCTTCTTCGCTGATTCCCCATCGGATGACATTCGCCACCGATTGATCCATACCAATATGGGCACCCGCCAAACTGCCGCGACTGTTAACCAGTTTATTATTAACTACCTTGATCGTTTCTCCATCGAGAACAAACTGATTGGTTTTGCTACCCACTGTCGCCATTGCGTCCGTGACGATCAGCAGTTTCCCTTGTGGTTTCGCCTTGTGGGCAAGCATTACGTTTTGGGGATGAACATGGATCCCGTCAGTAATGATCGAGCACCAGCTGTGATCTGAGTAGAGTGCTGTACCAACCACGCCAGGTTCGCGACCTTCTAGGGGAGACATCGCATTAAACAGATGGGTAAAGCCATCGATAAGCAAGCGTTTCTCATCTGGCAGTTGATCCGCTTTGGCGTTGCTGTGACCACATGACAGAATAACTTGATGCTCTTTCATCCACAGCAGTGCCGAGCGGTCGATATTTTCTATCGCGGCGGTGACCAGAACCTTGCCTTGTTTAGGCCATTGGAATGATTCGAGCTGCTCTACTGTTGGTGAGTAAAACAAGTTGGCATCGTGCGCCCCTTTCTTCTCTGCGTTTAACCACGGTCCCTCTAAATGAACACCCAGTACACCTGCAACCGATTCTTCTATCGCCTGTTGTGTGGCGTTGAGGGCATGTTGAATATTTTCAGGTGTCGAGCTAATGAGTGTTGGCAGTAAATAGGCAGTACCATGTTTTCTATGGGCCTGACATATGGTTGCCATTCCTAGTGTCGTGATGTCATTGTTGAACATCACATCGCCACCACCATTGACTTGTATATCGATAAATCCGGGGGCGATTAAACCCGTCGGGAAATGTTGATGCTCTATTTCGTTAGGCAATTCACCAACAGGGAGAATCGAGGCTATCTGGTTTCCCTCCCAGACTAAGGCGCAATTATAGTGGTAGTGATTTCCATCGAAAATTCGTGGTGCAGATATCGCTTTAAGCGTCATGATTTACTCTCCAAACTGAAATGCAGCACCAAGTAAGCAGGCGTCATAATCGCCTTTGGCTGCCACAACAGGTACTTGAAATACCGCTGGACGACGTTTTATCGCTTGATCGACACGAGCAATATAGTTTTTTGCCAGCCCGATGCCGCCCCCCAAGACAATGACATCGAGATCCAAACATGCTTTTAAGTTACAGCATAGTATCGCAATGGCTTGTGCGCTTTGGTCAATGATCGCTTCGGCGTCGGTATTGGTCTGCGCTTGTTCGAACAGTTCAATGTTTGATAGTGGTGAGGAAAAGCGTTGTTCACTCGCTCTTTGGATAGCGGTTCCGGACGCGATAGCTTCGACACATCCCATTTGACCACAGCCACATTTAGGGCCGGTTAGAGATACTGACATATGTCCTATATGCCCAGCGAGTCCGGACTGACCTTGATGCAGTTTCCCATCGATAATAATCCCACCACCCACACCGGTTGATACAGTAATGAACGCCATGTTTTTTACTTGATCATCCAACTGAGTATATTCGAACCACGCGGCGGCCTGTGCGTCATTCAGCATTTGAACAGGTAGTTTGACGTGTTTTTCTATCGCCTGAACTAAAGGAAAAGGAGCGGGAAAGGCGAGGGTATCTGGATTAATGGCACTTATTCCCTGCTCAGTCACTAAACCTGTGGTTGAAATTCCGATATTGTCGCACTCTTTTAGCCAATCACTGCTGCTCGTGAGTAGAGTGTGGGCAAAGATATCGACATCGTTGACAACGGGGGTCGAGATTTGTCTGCGCTCAATTAACACACCTTGTTCAACCAGCCCTAAGGCGATTTTTGTCCCTCCGATGTCGATTGCTAATGTGCGCATTCCTTTGCTCCTGCTGCCTGAGTGGCTGAGTTAAACCATTGAGTGACGATTTCAAGACGAGTGATCGCTGAACCGACCGTCACCGCCGTTGCGCCACACTCAATGGCTTTAGCCGCTAACTCGGGTGTGTTGTAACGTCCTTCTGCCATTGTAAAGAATCCAGCTTGTGAAAACTGTTTGACTAACTGCAAATCTGGTTCTGTCGGTTCAGTCTCTCCAACATAACCTGATAATGTTGAACCGATTATTTCCACTCCTTGCGCATGAGCCCAGACACCATCTTCAAAACAAGAACTGTCAGCCATAGCGATACAACCTGAATTTTTGATGGCTTGAGCGATATGTTCTCTGCTCTCAGGACGTGGTCGATCCGTGGCGTCGAATGCGATAATCGTTGCCCCAGCGTTAGCTAAATCATCAACGTCACTGGCAAAAGGTGTGATGCGGACAGGACTGTCCTGCAAGTCACGTTTCACTATTCCAATAATTGGTACACTGACGGCTGCTGAGACTGCTTTGACATTTTTTACACCCTCGATACGAAATGCTTTAGCCCCGGCTTGTTCAGCTGCAACCGCCATGGCGACGATAAAATCGGTGTTTTCTAAAGGACTGCCTACCACTGGTTGTATCGATACTACGGTTTGACCGAGCAGAGACTGCTTTAATTCATTGATACTTATACTTTTTGTGTTCACAACGGGCCTCGTAACTTGAGTAATGCTAGTGCGGAGTGAAGGAGAAAGAAACCGTCACAATTCGTCCAATCAGTGTGCCAATTGATATGTCTGGCGAATTTTTGTCCGCGATCACATTTTGTAAAAAGTTGATTTGAAAATAATCTTCATGGCAATAATAATCCATAACGAAGATTTTTTTCAAACAAAATAAAAGTTTTTTTTGAAAATGGTGAAACCAGGTATAAATCGTATAAAAAGGGAACAATATGAAAGCCATCAATAAGATTACTCTCGCTCTGCTGACCCTAAGCTGTGCCACTAGTCTACAAGCCGCTACAACACTGAAAATGGGGATGCAAGCCTCAGTCGGTTCTGTGGAGTACGCTTCAGCTAAACTCTTAGCGGACACCATGGAGGAGATGAGTAAAGGCGAACTGAAACTCGCTCTTTATCCGAGTGCACAGCTTGGTGATGACCGCGCGATGCTACAGCAGTTAAGCATGGGTGATTTGGACATTACTTACGCTGAGTTTGGCCGCATGGGTCTTTGGATTCCACGTGCTGAAGCCGTGACACTGCCTTATGTTGCCCGTGATTTCGAACACTTACGCCGTATGTTCGATTCGGATTTTGGTATTGGAATCCGTGAAGAGATGCTGTCCAAGTTCAACTGGCGCGCTCTCGATACTTGGTACAACGGCACTCGCGAAACTACTTCTAACCGTCCTCTTAACTCAATTGAAGACTTCAAAGGTCTGAAATTACGCGTACCTAATGCTAAGCCAAATCTAAACTACGCTAAGTTGTCTGGGGCATCGCCAACACCAATGGCGTTTTCGGAAGTTTATTTAGCCCTTCAAACGAATGCGGTAGACGGTCAGGAAAACCCACTACCAACGATCAAAACGATGAAGTTCTACGAGGTTCAGGGCAACCTTGCGATGACCAATCATATTGTCAATGACCAGATGGTGATCATCTCTGAATCCACTTGGCAAAAACTGTCTGACAAAGAGAAGAAAATTGTCGAAGACGCGGTGATGAAAGCTGGTGAAGCGCATACGGCTTCAGTTAAGAAGCAAGAAGAGGAACTGGTTTCATTCTTTGAAGAGCAAGGGGTGAACGTGACATATCCCGATTTAGCGCCTTTCCGTGAAGCGATGCAGCCACTTTATGCTGAGTTTGAAGATAAGGTTGGTCAGCCTATCGTTAAGAAACTCGCGGCTATGTAAGAGAGTAGCGTGAGCTATTCTCATCTGTTCGGGCTGGCCAGCTAGGCCAGCCATGGAGCTCAAGATGTTACGTAAGATAATTAACAATATTGAAGAGATCATAACTGTGCCGTTGATGGCTGCCCTGTTAGTGGTACTGACTTGGCAGATAGGGACTCGTTGGTTGTTGAATGATCCTTCGCTCTGGAGTGAGGAACTCGCCCGAGTTCTGTTTATGTACATGTCGCTGATCGGTTGTGCGATAGCCATTAAACGCAGCACGCATGTCAACATTACTTTCTTCTCAGACAAACTGCCAGAAAAGGCTCGCTTGTGTTTAGTGTTGTCGCTGGAACTCGCGGTTCTGGTGTCTATTTTTGCCATTATTGTATTGGGTTATCAGCATGTTCAGCGCACGGCTTTCTTTGAGTTGATCACACTCGGAGTATCGAGTAGTTGGATGAACTATAGCTTGCCACTAGGTGGCGTATTTATGGTGTTCAGACAGCTCGAAAAAATGGTCGGTATTGGCAAGCAACTGTTCTGTGGCAGTCAATCCGTGTCTTCAACAGATTCACAAATTGCTGAAAGGTAGGGATTCCATATGGCAGGTTCAATTTTTGGCTGGTTAGGGCTGCTGTTTGCAGGCATGCCAGTGGGTTTTTCTCTCATTTTTGTTGCTTTAGTGTTTTTGGTGTTGACCAACAGCACTGGGATCAACTTCGCGGCTCAGCAGATGCTGGGTGGGATCGATAACTTCACTTTATTGGCGGTGCCTTTCTTCGTTTTAACAGGGCACTTAATGAACAGTGCCGGCATTACTGAGCGAATTTTCAATTTTGCTAAATCCATGGTCGGTCATATAACAGGTAGCCTTGGTCACGTAAATATCATGGCAAGCTTGTTGTTCTCGGGTATGTCAGGGTCAGCGTTGGCAGATGCTGGTGGCCTAGGGCAGTTAGAAATCAAATCCATGCGTGATGCAAAATATCACGATGACTTTGCCGGTGGTCTAACGGCGGCTTCTTGTATCATTGGTCCATTAGTTCCCCCTTCTGTCCCTTTGGTGATATACGGAGTGGTATCCAATACGTCCATCGGCGCTTTATTCCTCGCAGGTGCTATTCCCGGTCTATTATGTTGTATTGCGCTAATGACGATGAGTTACTTCATCTGTAAGAAGCGTGGCTATATGACGCTGCCTCGTGCCACACGTCGTGAGCAGTTGACCTCGTTTAAAGAAGCATTTTTGTCATTGCTGACGCCAGTGATCATTATTGGTGGCATCTTCTCTGGCAAATTCACTCCCACTGAAGCAGCGGTCGTTTCCTCCTTATATGCACTGTTTCTCGGTACGGTTGTTTACAAGCAGCTTACTTTGAGTGGTTTTGTAGAGATTCTAAAAGAGACGGTAAATACAACCGCTGTTGTCGCTTTGATGGTGATGGGTGTCACTGTCTTTGGATGGATTGTTGCACGTGAACAACTACCGCAAATGTTGGCAGATTACTTTTTGACCATCAGTGATAATCCGTTGGTACTACTGCTTCTTATCAACTTATTGCTGTTGTTCCTCGGCACCTTTATAGAATCCCTTGCGCTCTTGTTGCTATTGGTTCCGTTCCTCGTACCTGTCGCGGCAGCGGTTGGTATTGACCCCGTTCACTTCGGTGTGATGGCGATTCTAAACCTCATGATTGGCATTTTGACGCCACCGATGGGAATGGCGCTATACGTGGTTTCAAGAGTTGGTGATATTCCATTCCATGTTTTGACCCGTGGTGTTCTTCCGTTGCTGGTTCCTCTCTTTATCGTGTTGGCGCTGGTTGCTGTATTCCCGCAATTTACTCTTCTACTTCCACAGCTGATGCTTGGCTACGGACAGTAATGACAACTTTGAATTAAAGGTAATTAAGATGAATAAACTAACTGGCCTTATTGCTGCTCCGCATACCCCATTCACAGCGGATAACAAGGTGAACTTTGCCGCGATTGATCAAATTGCTCAGTTACTGATCGAGCAGGGTGTGAAAGGCGCTTATGTATGTGGTACTACCGGCGAAGGTATACACTGTTCAGTTGAAGAACGGAAAGCGATCGCTGAACGTTGGGTTAAAGCAGCAGATGGCAAACTTGACCTTATTCTGCACACCGGCGCTTTAAGTATCGTTGATTCCATTCACTTAACAGAGCATGCTGAAACACTGGATATTTTGGCGACCTCGGCGATTGGACCTTGTTTCTTTAAACCTGGTAGCGTCGATGATTTGGTCGAGTATTGTGCTCAGATAGCGGCGGCGGCACCTTCAAAGGGCTTTTATTACTACCACTCGGGTATGTCAGGGGTAAATCTGGATCTTGAGCAGTTCCTGATTAAAGGTGAACAAAGGATCCCAAATTTATCTGGTGCCAAGTTTAACAATGTCGACCTTTACGAGTATCAACGTTGTGTCCGTGTTTCTGGTGGAAAGTTTGACATCCCATTCGGTGTCGATGAGTTCTTGCCTGCGGGTTTGGCGGTTGGCGCAGTCGGCGCCGTGGGCAGCACCTATAACTACGCTGCACCGCTCTATCTAGAAATCATTGAAGCGTTCAATCAAGGGAAACACGATCAAGTCGCGAAACTCATGGACAAGGTCATTGCCATCATTCGTATTCTGGTTGAATACGGTGGTGTTGCTGCGGGAAAAGTGGCGATGCAATTGCATGGTATTGATGCTGGTGACCCGCGTCAGCCTATCCGTGCTTTAACTGCAAATCAGAAAGCAGATGTACTGGCTAAAATGCGCGACGCTGATTTTATCTGAGCTGAGGGGCGTGAGGACGTAACCAGTGAGTTTGGGAGGGGGGCGGCGTAAGCTGCGATTCCTCCCACCTAGGAACAATAAAGCGAGTGAGATCAGAACTTAGGTGGCTGAAATGTTTGATTTCAATTTACTTATTTGCTGATAGCGTGATTGTTAGTGTTCAAGAGGCACTGAGTTTGATACTTTTATCTTAGCCAAATAAATCTGAAGAGGCCGCAGTGAATTCGCCTAAAAATCTAATGGTTCGATTACGTTCGAATATTGAGCCTTTGAGTAAAAAACTGAGACTGGTTGCGGACTACGTACTTGAAAATGCACATGATGTACAGTTTCAGACCATAACGGAACTTGCTCGCAATACCCAAACAAGCGAAGCGACGGTTGTACGTCTGTGTCGTGATATGGGATATAAGGGTTATTCTGATTTCAGAATGGCGCTTGCTGTCGACCTCAGTCAGACCGCAAGCCAAAATCAGCCTCAAATGGAGGGGGATATCTGTGATATTTCGGCTCAAAGTGCCGTTGATAGTTTGCAAGATACTGCCAAGCTGATTGATCGCAAATCATTGAGTCGTATCTGCGAACTGGTCCATAACGCTCAGTTTATTGGCTGTGTTGGTGTGGGTGCATCGAGCATAGTGGGGCGTTACCTAGCGTATCGATTGGTCCGTATTGGTAAGAAAGCCATCATGTATGAAGATACGCATTTAGCGGCGATGAGTGCAGGTCGCAGCAGTGCGGGCGATTTGTGGTTCTCGGTATCAAGCTCTGGTTCAACCAAAGAAGTGATCCATGCCGCCAGTCAGGCACATCGTCGCAATGTTCCTGTTGTCTCTTTAACGAATATCAGCCATAGCCCGTTGTCGGCAATATCTGATGAGTTGCTTGTAGCAGCACGACCAGAAGGCCCACTCACTGGAGGGGCGTTTGCTTCAAAAGTTGGCGCTTTGTTGCTAGTTGATGCGCTGATTAATACTTTGATTGATAGCTATCCCGAATATACTGAGTCTGTACTGGAAACGGCTGAAGTGGTTCTTCCGTTGATGAATAGTTAATATCTCTATGATATTAAACAACTAATTTTAAAGCTCACTATTTTGTGGGCTTTTATTTTATCTATTGGTGAAAATATTTTTTATTGTTAAGTTGATCAAAGAAATATTTTTTCATTGATCAATAATGTGTTCGATATATAACCAATGTTGGCCAGGGGCTTGGCTAATTTGTCACTCGCTGACGCAGTCAGTTCGGCGACCATCGATAAGGAAATAACAATAATGAATATTAGAAATCATCTCTTTCACACACCTTTGCTTGTTGCTTCTGTGTTTCTTAGCGCCAATACCCACGCAGCCAATCAATGGCCCGATTTACCCGTCGGGATAAAAAGCGGCATTGGCGCTCAAGTTGGTGACAAGGTGTTCATTGGGTTGGGTTCAGCAGGACAAGACTTTTATATGTTGGACTTAAACAACCTCGATCAAGGCTGGCAGAAGAAGGCCAATTTTAACGGTCCGGCAAGAAGTGGTGCGACGGCTTCCGTGATTGGCAACGAAATCTATGTGTTTGGTGGTTCTGGAAAAGTGAAATCGTCGGACGCTGCGCCGATTTTGTTTGAGACGGTGTACCGCTATAACGTTGCCAAAGATCAATGGTCACAGGCAAATACATCTGCACCTGTTGGGCTTTTAGGGGCAGCATCGTACTCCCCAGATGGAAAACAGGTACTCTTCTTCGGCGGTTACAACAAAGAGTATTTCGATCGCTATCTTCACGATGTTATGACGACGGATAAAGAGGCCGAGCCTGAGAAATGGCAAAAGATCGTCGACGACTATATGGGAATGAAACCACTCGATTATCGATGGAATAGACAAGTTATTAGCTTCAAACCGGAAACGGGTAAGTGGAGTGAGTTGGGAACATCGCCATACTTGCCAAACTGTGGCACAGCGTTAGTCGCGGATGGTTCCAAAGCGACCTTGATTAGCGGGGAAATAAAACCTGGGCTAAGAACCGCTGAAGTGAAGCAGTATCAGTTTACCCAAACGCAACCATGGCAAAGTATGCACGAGCTTCCTGCGCCTAAATCAAGTGAGGTGCAGGAGGGGGTTGCCGGTGCGTTTGCGGGACAAAGTAATGGTGTCATTATTGTGGCTGGCGGAGCCAACTTCCACGGGGCAAAAGCAGCGTTTGAAAATGGAAATATGTTTGCTCATAACGGTTTTGGCAAAGCATTTAACCCAGAGATGTATGTCCATAAGGATGGTCTATGGCAAGAAGTTAATGGGCTTCCTCAAGGTATCGCCTACGGGGCGTCTTTCTCAGCCAAGGATGGGGTATTGATTGCTGGTGGAGAGACGAGTGATCGCAGTGCCAGCAAAAAAGTCTATCTACTGGCGTGGAACGGTTCTAGCGTTGATGTCGCTGATTAATTTAGGAGGATGAAGATGTCGTTACTCATTGAATCATTTCCACCCTTACCTATCGGGGTAAAAAATGGCGTAGGTGGCATGTTAGGTCAGCGTCTTTATATCGGCTTAGGCAGCGCAGGAAAACACTTTTTCTACTACGATTTGGCGCAGCCAGAACAAGGTTGGCAGAGAGCCGCAGACTTTGTCGGGACTGAACGTAATGACGCTTGCTATGTAGTGAGTAACGACAATCTGTATGTATTCTCTGGAGCGGGTCAGCGCGAACATGAGCAATCGCCTGTTGTGCTCGACGACGCCTATCGTTTCGATGCTAAGACAAACCTTTGGACTAAATTAAACACGCAAATACCGGTTGGTTTGCTTGGGGCATCTGCTTGTACCTTGTCGACGGGCGAACTGGTTTTCTTCGGTGGTTACTGCAAAGAAACGTTTGACTCGTTTGTCGCCAAGTTATCATCGATTGATCAAAAGTCACAACCCGAAAAACATCAGAGTGTGTTGAATGAGTTCATGTCTCGCCCGGTTTTTGGCTATGGCTGGAATGGGGATATTTGGTCTTTTGACCTAACTCTTGAAACGTGGGCGATATTAGATAAGAACCCATTTGCTGCCAATTGTGGTGCAGGGATCGTGCAGCAAGGAAGTACCGTTACCTTGATTGAGGGAGAAATAAAGCCTGGACTTCGCAGTCTGCAAACGAAACAGTTCCAGCTTCACTCATCGAGTCATATTAGCAGTAAGTTATGTGCCTCGATATTTGATATTCAAAGCCAGCATGAAGGATTAGCAGGGCATTTTTGTGGCCAAATGCAGGGTCAGATCTTTGCGGTGGGTGGGGCGTATTTTGTTGGTAGCCAGAATAACTTCAACAACCACCAATGGTATACGCATAAAGGGTTAACGAAGCACTACAGCAATAGTATCTGGCGTTTTGACGGTATCAATTGGCACAGCGAAAGAGCCTTGTCCCAAGGTGTTGCTTATGGCGTCTCTGTCTCCAGTGGTGATACGTTCTATCTCCTAGGTGGTGAAAGTAAGTTGGGAGAGGCGCAAACTCGTTGCTATGCGTTGAGCTGGCAGTAGTGAGACTTTATTGAAAATTGAGGGCAGGTATAAAGTACGGCTGCCCTTCTTCAATACCAACACGCTTTGTTGATATTAATCAGTTAGTTAATGGCTCACTATGTTGCTCAGAGCGTCAACCAGACTTTCGTTTCCCCATTATAAACACATATAACCCACCAACTAACAGCCCCCAAAGCGTCGAGCTAATACCAAGTAGACTTACTCCTGAAAGAGTAACTAGGAAGGTAAATAGGGCTGGTTCACGTAGATCGTCACTCTGAAACGCGGTTTGCAAACACATCAGTAGTGTGCCGAGTAGGGCGAAACCCGCAAGCATATGTGTAATCTGTAAAGGCAGTGAGACGAATAGTGCGACAACGGAGGAGGCGAGTATCCCAGCGACCAAATAGAAACCTCCAGCCCACAAGACCGCCTTATAGCGCACGTTTTTATCTCTATCGACGTCTTCAGTCATACAGAGTGCGGCTGAAATAGCTGCGAGATTAAGACTGAATCCACCAAATGGAGCCGATAGGATATTGATTATCCCACTACCGAGCAGTATGGGTTTGACCGGCGCTTGATACTGATAACTTCTCATCATGGCGATACCCGGCAAATTTTGCGAGAGCATGGTGACTATGTACAAAGGAATTGAAATGTTCAGTATGGCCGATAGGTCGAATTGTGGCGTGACCCAATTTGGCTTCGCTAGTGTCAAGGCCGATGTACTCAAGGCTGCTTCGTCTGACTGAAACGCGAAGAATAGACCGATGAGCAGTAAGATAAGCATGGTGTACTTAGGCACAAAACGTTTGCTGACAAGATAAGCCGAAAACATTGCTCCAAAGATGATAGGCATGGTCATGACAGGCTCGAAAGCTTTCACGCAGAAAGGCAGTAAGATCGCCGCTAACATTGCGGTTGCGAGTGGAGAAGGAATACGTTGCAGTGCTTTGGAAAGGGGCGAAATTAAACCAGTTACAAATATCAGCAGTCCGGTGACAGCAAAGGCCGCAACTAGCACCGGTAACGAATATTGCGACGCAGAACTGACCAATATCGCCGCTCCTGGTGTCGACCAAGCCATTAAGATTGGCATTTTGTAATACCAAGAGTAACCGATGGATGTGACTCCCATTGTGATTCCAAGTGCCAATAACCAGCTTTCAATTTGACTGGCGCTTGCTCCCGAAGCCGTGGCAGCTTGGATGATAATTACCACCGAGCTGGTGTATCCGACCAATACCGCTGTAAAGCCAGCGGTAATGTGGCTTAAAACCGATGATTTTTGATTCATTGTTACTCCACACTCTATGGTAAGCTATCCGTGCGTCATAACGCACAACTGCCAAGATAGCACTGTGCGCTATAACGCACAATAGGAGTTGTATTAATGAAAGAGACGATTTTTAAGTCGCAAATTGCCAATCATTTAAAGTCGGAAAGACAAAAGAAAAAGCTGAGCTTAGATGCAACGGCCAAGCTGACTGGTGTGTCTAAGGCAATGTTAGGTCAAATAGAACGGGAAGAATCAAGCCCTACGATTGCCACTCTTTGGAAAATAGCGAGTGGTTTGGAGACCTCTTTTTCAGCTTTTTTTGCCAACGAACCTAATTTGCAGTCACCGGATAGGGTGTTCCCTGAAGATCCGCGCATGAAGGTAAAAACGTTGTTCCCATACAAAGAAGATACTGGTCTTGAAGTATTCGAGATTACGTTGTCCCAGCATCATCAACAGATGTCTGATGCCCACAGTGCAGGAGTCGTTGAGCATGTACATGTAATCAAGGGTGAAGCGAGGATTTACTTCGATCAAGAATGGCATTCGCTCAAGGAAGGTGAAAGCTTACGCTTCTACAGCGATCAGCCTCATGGTTATCAAGCTGTCTCGGAAAGTATGGTTTTTCACAATATTGTCTGCTATCCGAGGTAATGAATGTAGTGTAGGGAAGTGCATACCCACTTCCCGTTAACACTACTGAAAGGTATTCAAGACCACTTGATTGCGGCCAAAGCCTTTGGCTTGATACAAGGCTTTATCGGCTCGGCTTATCGTACTGTGTGAACTAATTTGGCTGTCGGTGATACCAATGCTAATTGTATAGTTGATATCAGACTCATCCAGTTCTACGCGTGACTGTTCCACCATCTGACGTAGCAGTTCACATTGCTCATAGGCGTGGTTTTCATCATTGGCATGAAACAAAATACAGAATTCCTCTCCACCATATCGAGACAGGCTGAGTGAACCTGGTTTTGGAAAACAACGTCTCATTAAATCGGCGGTATGATAAATGACTTTGTCACCGCCTAAGTGGCCGATGTTGTCATTGATGGTTTTAAAATGGTCGATATCAATCATCGCAAGGTACAAACCATGACGCTCAATGTTTTGTTCAATATGCTCCGTCAGCGCCAACTTGTTGTCTAGGTGTGTCATCACATCACTATTTCGTAGCTGTTTGTGAAGCATTAGGTTAGACAAGGCGATTTCTGAGTAATCTCTGATCATGGTCAGTATAGTGCGGTAGGTTGGTATACTGGCATTGATGTACATCACTGCGATTAGGTTGTCTTTGTCAAACAACGGGATCGTATAGTGTCGAGACGTGATGTGCAGTTTCTTTGCAAGTGGATCGACATATTGCTTTGTCGTGTAACTCATCGAACTCGGAGAAAAGCGCTTAGCCAGAGTAGAGTCAGTCAGCACGACTTTTGTATTGCCATGATAGTCTATTGTGGTGAAGTGTCCGTAATCCGAATCATAAAAACATAGCTGCATTCCTTTGTGGTGACAGAAACGATCCAGCACGGCTTTTAAATAGCGTTTAAAGTCCGCCAAATTCTCTCGGTTATTCAACTGTGCAAGACTTTTGTTGAGTTGATACGTGAGATAGTTAATCGCGACGGCTAACAGCATTAGTGAAGCAATAACAATAGCAGACAGAGAAAACTGATAAGAAGTGGCTAAGATATCGGCTCGATCGGTACCTGCGATAAATACCCAGTTATGCTGATTATCAGCACTAAAGACGGACATCTTATACTGACCTTGGTAATAGTATTCATGCTTGCCGAAATAGAGTCCACTACTGATCAACTCACTAATACCAGCAAGGTAACTGATCGAGGGCGTACCTACTCGGTTGGGATCTGGGTGGAAAACCAGCCTTCCGCTAACGGCGTCAACGACAAACACATACCCACTGTCTAATGTCCGCAGAGCACGCAAACTTTGTGTGGCCGATTTGAGGTCAAATTCTATCCAAATTTCGCGATACTCATCCGGCATATACCTGACGGCAAATACCCATTGATTGGAAGCTTTAGGGTAGATAGAGGACACGGTGAATTTTGTAGAGATTTCATCCAGCGGTTGCCAAACGATATCCGAGTGTTGCTCTGAATAAGTCGCATTGTGCTGTATTGATTGATATTTGGTGTGCTGCTTGTTTCTGTAAATGATATCGCTGTAAGCAGGGGTATATTTGAGAATACGTTGCGCTGTAGAGACAAAGTCCTTCTCGTCAGCCGAATCGGCTAAGAGAAACAGTTTACTGGAGGCTGCTTCGAGTTGTGAAGATACTAAGTCGGAGGCGGTTTTTATATTCACAAATGATTGCTGGTAAGCATTGTGTTCCGACTGTTTAAGTTGCTGAAAAGCAGCATAGACCATACCTATAACTAATAGAATGATGTACGGTCTTAAGGATCGAATTACCAACTTGGGTAATGCCATGGATTGCCAACTGATGTTTTAGGGGAACGGACGATGGCCGATAGTGTAAACTGATTTCATATCCACATCAATCAACACAAGTCCAGATTTTCTGTAGGATAAGTTCTGAAAATTAGCGGCATATCACTATGCCGCTGTAACATTCATGACGTTTTTAAGTGGAAAATTGCCAGTGAGGCACGGGCTATCAGAACTTGTTTGTGATCTATGGTCTGGTGCAATTGATGTGAGTCTGTATTACAGATCATGAGCCATTCACCCTTTCCAGCTTCTGGCAGGGTGAATCTAGCCGGCGCGTTTGTCTGGTTTATACAGTAGAATAGCTCATCACCATTTTTGTCTATGCCTAGGTGCAAAGCGACGGAGCTGAGACGATTCCAGTCATCATGTTCCATATAGCTGCCATCAATTCTGCGCCAAAAGATACGGTTGTTGTTGCGTTTTGCACCACTGAAAGCACGAATAAATGGCACCATATATTGCTGGCGAGCTTTTACCATATCGGCTAACCACGATTTGAAGCTTTCTTTGTCTGGGGTGGTATGCCAGTTAATCCAGCTTAACTCGTTATCCTGACAATACGCGTTGTTGTTACCATTTTGAGTATGGGAAAGAACGTCGGCAGTCAGAATATGTGGAATACCAAAAGCAAACAGTAGGCTTGCCATAAAGTTGCGCTTTTGTTTCTCACGTTTTTCAATGATGGTCAGGTTGTCAGTCGCACCTTCGACACCATAGTTGTCGGAACGATTGTCACCGTGACCATCACGATTGTTTTCGCCATTGGCCTCATTGTGTTTGTGCTTGTATGAGACAAGATCTTGCATACAGAAGCCGTCGTGATACGTAATGTAATTGACCGTTAATTTGTATGGCCAGTTAGCCGCACTGTAGAGATCTCGCGACCCCATAATTCGAGTGGCAAACTCCTTTAGAAATCCTTGATCACCGCGCCAAAAGCTGCGCGTGATATCGCGCAAACGGTCATTACACTCATTCCAACCAAACGGAAAATTTCCTACTTGATAACCGTTAGGACCAATATCCCAAGGCTCTGCGATCAGTTTTACTTCTTTCAGGATCGGGTCTTGAGCGACGGCTTTAAAGAACGCAGCTTCAGGGCTAAAGTGTTCACCGTTGCGACCGAGTGTGGCGGCTAGATCAAAGCGGAATCCGTCGATTTTATATTCGCTAACCCAATAGCGCAGGGTATCCATGACCAGATTCAAACTTGCCTGATAGGATAAATCGAGTGTATTACCACAGCCGGTATAGTTAGCGTAGTGATCGCCCTGTTTAAAGTAATATCGCTTGTCTAAAGCTTTTAAGTTAAAGATTGGGCCATCAGCGCCACCTTCGGCGGTGTGGTTATAGACCACATCAAGAATCACTTCGATACCGTTTCGATGCAACTCACGGATAGCCGTTTTTAGTTCCGTGACAGCATCGTGAGCCGCATATCTCGGGTCTGGCACCATGAATAGGTAAGGGTTATATCCCCAGTAATTGACCTTATCCATTTTTAGTAGGTGTGGCTCATGCATACATGCGGCTATTGGTAGCAGCTGAAGCGTGTTTATGTTCTGCTGTCTATAAAATTCAAGCATCGCGTCGCTAACTAAGCCCAGATAGCGACCTTTATGATCCGCTTCTACTTCGGGATGCAGTTCCGAAACGCCTTTAACATGTGTTTCAAACAACACCATCTCTTCTCGAGCTCTACGAGGGCCTTCAACATCTTGCCAGTCAAAATGTCCGTCAGTCACCAGACATTTTGCTAGGGTGAAGCTTTGTTCACTAGAGAACGGCACTTGGTAGTAGAGCGGCTTCTCCAATGCTTTGGCATAAGGATCTGAAATCAGATGGGATTGACCGTTGCGCTGCACGATATACGCATACTTTTGGCCTTTGCTAATGTGCGGAACAAAGGTGAATCGTATGCCCGCGTACTCTCCGTCCAAGGGATAGGTGGTTAACTGACCGTTGTCGTCAAACAGCGCAAGCTGAATAGATTTCGCATCGGGAGCAAAGATAGAGAAATTACATCCTTCGGTGCTAAGGGTGGCACCTAGAGGATAGGGACGGGAGCACTGCATCATCATGACTTATTAAAATATTTTATTGTTTGATCTTTAGTAAATAGTTTTGCAATGAATTGGTCAAGCGCCTCTGACAAAAATAATAATTGTAATTTTATTTCATATTTATGACGTTCTTGCGTGGTTAAGTGAGCTATCTAACATTTGGCGCGAGATATTTTTGTCAGAAAGTTATTTCTCACCCTAAGTTTTGTGATTGAAGCCTAAAAAACATTGTCCGGTATGATTTCTCATCCTTTCTCATCCCCCCTAACTATTTTTCATCTGGATGAGTTGCCATTTCTACTCCCCAGTTAATCTGTCCGCAGTTGAAACAAATGGGGACAAGGGCTCTAGCCTGACTCCCATCTTACCTCTCTTTTACTAACAATCTGTTTCTGCCTTTACAGAGTGAGCCAAGAAGAGAGCCAAAGAATAATAATCCCTAAATGGAGTTAATAATGAAAAAAGTAAGTTTAATTGCTGCTGCAGTGGCGACGACTTTATCTGCTGGCGCATTCGCAGCCGACGTGGACTTCCATGGTTATGCGCGTGGTGGTGTAGGTCTGAGCGGTGAAGGTTCTCATGTCACTTATGAAAAGAATAAAGTAGGCCGTCTAGGCAATGAAGACGACCTATATGCAGAAATTGGTCTTAACGCTGAGTTGTACAACAAAGACGACGTAACGTTCAACCTAGAAACATTGGTTGCATACGGTCAGGCTGGTAACAATAACTGGGAAGGCAATTCTAACGCTCTACGTGTTATGAATGTTCAAGCTAAAGGTCTTTTCGAGTCAGATAAAGAAGCTGTGCTTTGGGCTGGTCAACGTTACTACCAACGTAAAGATATCCATATCACAGACTTCTATTTCCTAGACACGTCTGGTGGTGCAGGTGGCGGTATCGAAAATCTGTCAGTTGGCGGCGGTAAACTATCTGTAGCTTTAATGCATGATGATGGTAGCCAAAAGGTTGATGATGGTTTTGAAAGCGTACTTACTGATGCTGGCTCAAAAGCATTTGCAAACTGTAAAGGTGACAAAGCTTGTGAGCTTGCAATTGAGGGTGATGCTAACAACTACAAAACAGTTGCTAAGACGAAAGATGAAACCGTTTCTGGCTACACATTGGACCTTCGTTACGCAGGTATCAACTTGTGGGAAAATGCTAACCTAGAGCTAGCGGTTGCTTACGATTTTGCTTCTGAAGCGAAGAACCAAAATGTTCAAGCTGATGATGGCGTTCTTTTAACTGCGGTGATTGGTCAAGGTTTATCTAACGGTTTCAACCAAACGGTTCTTCAGTACGGTACAGCATCATACGGTAAGCAAATGGCTACTTACGGTGGCGGTGGTTGGTATGACCGCACAGGTGGTAACAACGATGCTGATGGTTTCCGTATCATCAACTGGGGTGTAACAGGTCTAGGTGAGTCATGGGAACTAGGTCACGTAGTAATGTACGCTCAAGCATCTGATACTAACGATGGTGATATCACAGCTTACAATGCGGTTGTTCGTCCAGTGTACAAATGGGATGAAAACATGAAAACTGTATTTGAAGCAGGTTACTTCGCTGATGAAACTAAGAAAAGCGGAACAACCAAAGATGCATCAGGTTCTAAGCTGACTGTTGCTCAAGCATGGTCTGCAGGCTCTAGCTTCTGGGCTCGTCCTGAAATCCGTGTTTACGGTTCTTACTTCATGGATCATGAAGCAGACAGCTTTGCAAAAGGTACTGACGATTCTGAGTTCAGCGTTGGTATTCAAATGGAAGCTTGGTGGTAATATAGTTTCCGAGTCCTATAAGTCCTAAGTAATAGCCGGCTTACTTAAGTCGGCTTTTTTCGTTCAGTGGAGAGGTTTAGATGAAGCATTTAGTTCTAGGCTGCGCAATTAGTATGGCCCTGTTAGGCTGTACGGCAACAGAAACGGTTGTATTTGATACTCAAAATGTATCTCAAGTCGCTGAATCTTATTCAGAGATTGAATGGGTTAAAGTTGAGCCAACCAAGCGAATTAACTTCTCAATTGATGAAAAGAACCAGAATTATCAATTTCCTACGGGTGTTAGTCCAATAGCGGCTTTCGATATTAATACTCAAGGAAAAGAACTTGAACTCGAAATTATTAGCCATTTCAAAAAGAGTGTTTTCTATCCAAATGCTCTGCTTTTGAATGAAAATAACCAAGTATTAAAAGCATTCAGCACAGAAGATTTCGAGTATAAACATGCCTACGGTTTAGAAGGCGATAGACTGACCACAGAGATCACTATCCAGCCAGTAGGGCAGCAACGCGTTAAGTTACTAATTTACACTACTCCTGAGTTGACCAAAGGAAAGTCGGAAATCCTTCATCCCGTTAAGCTTGATGCGATTGCACGTGGTAATTACCCACCAGACGTTCCAAACCCTATCATTCCTCATGCTCAGCATGGGCTATTGAGTATTGTCGCGAAAGTTGACAGTGCAGTTGTTGTTGAAGAACCGCTGACGGTTTCCAGCACGGATACTGCCCAACAGAAGTTCAAAGGCGAGTTAGCCGCTCAAGAGAAACAGAGCACGGTGACTCACTCGGTTGTTGCTTCAAGTGATGCCTCATTATCGCTTTCGGTTGAACAGCAGCAGTTCTATCTGACTAGTATCGAAAACGCGGTTAAAGTTGGCATGCTAGATAAAGCACTTGCGCTACTCGAAGAAGCAAAGGCTCTCAATGTTGAAGGTGCTCAGCAAATCTTTATTAAAGCCGTTAATGCAAGATAGCAGCGAATAATCTCTCACATTCTATACACCCCGTTAAATAATGATTGGCGGGGTGTTTTGTTTCAGCCCCTCACTTCATTTCTCTTATCCTTTTCTCTCTTAAATGCTTTCCGTTTGCCTATTCATGGGCATTTTTCGATGCCGTGTTAGTTGGCGGTTTTATGAAAAGTTCCCATTAATTTATAAAAATGTGATCTTGATCGTCATTTAATGTGGGTGATGATTGCTAAGTAGAAAGTTTAAATAATTTATATGCTTACTGGTGATTAACTTTTTTTGAAGTGACGTTGTGACAAAATAAATTCGTTATTAGGTACTTGGTTGCAGTTAAATTTTTTATTTTCCGTACTAGGGTTTAGATGTTCGTGAAGTTATTAGTCGATAAGTACTAATTACGGACACTGGTTAAACCAAATACGGACATTAACGATGAAGATTAAATTATTAGCCGCGTCAATCGTGGCAACAGCATGTGGTACTCACGTCTTTGCAGCGGAAATTTACAGCAGCGAAGGTTCAACAATTTCAATCGGTGGTTATGTCGATGTCGGTATCGGCGAGTACGATAAAGGCACTTCAACCCGTCCAGCGAATCAGGACGTCGACGTCAATCAAGTCTCCCCTCGAATTAACATTTCCGGTACGCAGGATCTTGGAAACGGGTTCGTGGTGGATGCAAAAGGAGAGTGGGCGTTAAACTATCTCGATGGCGGTGAAAACTCGTTTACAACACGCCTCGGTTACCTAGGCGCCACACATGAACAAGCGGGTCGCGTTGTGGTCGGGACTCAGTGGGCTCCCTATTATGATGTGGCAGGAGTTGCTGATTTACCTATTGCCTTCGCTAATGATTATCTCTATGAAAACCATAACCTACTGGGTACTGGACGTGGTGAGCGAATGGTCAGCTACAGAAAATCGCTTATGTTCAGTGAAGATGGTGGCGTTGATTTCGGTTTAGGCTGGCAGGGTAAAGAAACTGAGTCAGATGCGGATGCAAGGGTGCAAGTGGCTCTTAAGGCCAATCTGATGGGATTCGGTCTTGGTTATACTTACTCTGGTGGCGATCTTGAAGTCTCCAATGTTAAACGTGATGCAAACTCTCACCTTATAGCAATTAATTATGGAAGCTATGGTAACGGTCTCTATGTGGCGGGCGTCTACGGTATGAATGAATACTTCTACGATGGCTTAGAAGAGACCGTTCAAGTGGAAGGTTTGTTGGCGTTTGGGATGACAAACGGCATTAACCTTAGCGTTAACTATGAAGCGGTAGAGAACGATAAAACGAATTTCACCCTTTACAGCCAGACAGCGATTCAGGCGGAATACTCGATTACCGCTAACTTAGTCACTTTCGCTGGATATGAAATCGATTTGGGTGATGACGATCCAACCACCAAAGATGATGACAAGTGGATAGTGGGAGCGCGTTACTTCCTCTAACCGAAAGTCAAAATTTTAAATACGGTATCGTATTTACGCCTATCTGTTATTGGGTAGGCGTTTTTCTCTCTTGTTGACCTAAGCGTCAGTAATAATGGGTAGTGGTTCTGATATTTTTACCTAAATCGTTTTTTTATTAGCCACTTAGACTAGAATAGCCTTCTCTCAAAAATAACAGTCAGGGATGGTGACATGAGTTCAGTAAAGCTTGGAGAATCTTTGGTCCAACCGACCAAAATATTGTGTGTTGGTCGAAACTATTTAGAACATATCCAAGAGTTGAATAACGCCATTCCAGATCAAATGGTGGTGTTTTCCAAGCCGCCAAGCTCGATAACGACTCAACTACAATCCTTTCACCAAGAGCCGCTCCATTACGAAGGTGAAATCTGCTTTCTTGTTTCAGAGGGTAGATTATCGGCTGTTGGTGTAGGTCTTGATCTAACAAAGCGAGAGTTGCAATCGAGACTCAAGTCGAAGGGATTACCGTGGGAACGGGCGAAAGCGTTTGATGGCTCCGCGTTGTTTAGCCGCTTTATTCCTCTTGAAGGACTCAAAATTGAACAGTTAGAAATTGAGCTATTTATAAACTGCGTAAGAGTGCAAAAAGGTTCAGTGACGCAGATGATGTACTCTCCACAAACGATAGTCGACGAGCTCTCTACTTTTACCACGTTGTGCGATGGCGACATTATTATGACCGGCACACCACAAGGGGTTGGTGAGGTACACCCATCCGATGTATTTTTGGCAAGATTAAAAGAAGCTGACAAGACCTTGATTGAAATAGAGTGGGTTGCGCGCTAAAAAGCGCTTTACTTTACCCCTAGGACAAGGATTAACCTCCAATTGACTACTCAATTGGAGGTTTTTTTATGGGCTGTTGTAATCAAGCGCCGAATGGCGGAAGTCACAATGTTGGTTTGTTGATTAAGTGCATAGCTGTGATGGCCGTTGTATTGTTTCTGCTCGCCGCTCTGTTCGGTTAAAAGAGTTTAAGACATAGAAACAGCACCATGCTGACAATCGTCGTCAGCAGTACGTTTTTGGTTTTCCAAGCCAGTAGCGCAGCAACGAGAGCACCAATCAGGTAAGGATTATTTGCCGATACCCATAGCTCCTGCTCAGGCATAAATACGATAGGTGCCCAAATCGCGGTTAGCACAGAAGGGCTTGAGTAGGCCAGTAGTCGCTGAGCTTGTGGGTTGAGTCTCAATGGTAGACGAGGTTCCAAAAACAGGTAGCGGCTCAAAAATACCAGTGACGTCATTGCCAAAATAGCTAACATAATCATACGGTACGTCCCTTCAGTGACTCGGCAATATAACCTGCGAGCATACCTGCAATACTGGCTATCATTAGCCCCGATTCGATACCCGACAAACTGCACATAACGGAGGTCGTTAAAGAGACGAGTACCGCGACTAAGACGGGGGAGGATTTAATGTTAGGCACCACCAAAGCGATAAAGGTTGCTGCGACGGCAAATTCCAATCCAAGCTCATTCATCGCCGGAATGTAACTGCCAGCGACAATGCCAACCAGGGTGGCGAGGTTCCAACAAAGATAAAAGCTAAGACCAGCACCAAGCGCGTACCAGCGATTGAACTGCTTTTCAGACTGTTGACCACAAATAGCAAACAGTTCATCGGTGAGCAAGAATCCTAGTCCAAGTCGCCACTTGAGTGGTAGCGGGCTGATTTTGCTTCTCATCGATACACTGTAGAGCAAGTGCCTTGAAGTAATAAAAAAGATCGCTAAAAGCATGGTGGTCAAGGTTGCACCTGCCTTAAACATACCTGTCGCGACTAGCTGTGCAGAACCTGCAAACAAGATGGCGGATAGCGCTTGGCTTTCAACGACAGTCAGCCCAGACTCCAATGCAAAGGAGCCTGCTAGCACGCCCCAGGGAATAATGGCAATACTGAGTGGCACCATGGCGAGTGTGCCTTGCCAGAACAATTGTGAGCGACTGAGTTGTGTGTCTATATCTATGGTCATGCTACTCATGTTTCTTTCTACGTGTGGTGATAGTTACATTCATTTAGTCACAGTTACGTTATCGGTGGCTTGTACGTTATTGCTTTCTATTTACTGCCAATAAACTGCTTAGGTGTCACACCCATTGCCCGTTTAAAGTGACGATGAAAATGGCTTTGATCATGAAACCCAGTCTCTTGCGCTACGTCAGAAATTGTCATCCCCTGGCGAAGCAGTTGTTTTGCCACTCGAAGTCGTGCCTGAATTTGGTATGCATGGGGCGGTAACCCAAACTCCTTTTGAAAACTACGTGTCAGGTAATAGGGGCTTAGGCCAGCTAGCTTAGATAGATCTTCCAAACTGACGTCAGCTTGGGGAAAATCATCGAGAAATTCCTTAACCATAGCCAGTTGTCTTTGACTTCGGGTTTGGGGCTCCCAGTTAACTCTGGTTTTACTGTGACGAGAGACCAACTTGACTAAGGTGCCATAGACCAAGGTTTCTCTGAGTAGCTTATTGTCAGACTGTGCCAGTGTATTGAAAACCAGTCTAAGTTGTTGAGCCAGTTCGGGGTCATAGACTACGGGTTCGGTAAAGTAGGGAGCGGCTAGTCCAGCACACAAACCTTGGCTGAGTTGTTCAAACTGTTCAGGCAGCGGGTACATGGCCTTATACTCCCAGCCGTCTTCGGTTGCGGTTTGGCCATTATGAACCTCGTCTGCATTAACAAGAATAATGCTGTCTTGTGGTGCAATGTGGTTTCCGCCAGTTCGATAGAAGCGTTGTGCGCCTTTTTCAATCACACCTATGGTATAGCCTTCATGGCTATGGCGAGAAAAGTTCTGATTCGTATATTTTGCATCTAGCAGCTCCAAACCTCCCAGCTCACTGGCAAGTTGGAAATTGGCTGACTCTTTTACACTCTTTGCCATTCGCTTTCCTTGCAAAATACGTTGTTAACAAGTCGTTGATTCAGTCTAGCTTATAGCGGTTACTTATTTTTGTACAAAATTGCTCTATTGTTGGTTTTAATACCTGCGTTTTGTGGTTGTTATTTGTTCGGAGTTTTGGCTTTTTACTTTTATTTTGTGTGTGGATTGTGATTGATGTTTGGGATAAAATCCCGCGCTTTGCTGCTGTTCTGAAATTATAAAAATGATTGATATAACTGTGCTACCAGTCTATTTAACGGCTGTAGTCGCTTTGCTGTTGTTGCCGGGGCCGGATATGCTGCTGATTGCTAGCTCAAGCATGAGCTATGGTCGAAAAGTGGGGATTTTTGCCAGTTTAGGTAACGCGACTTCTGGAATCATCTTGACGCTATTGGCGGCGTTGGGTGTTTCTGCCTTGATCGCGATGAGTCCAATTGCACTCAAGGCATTGCACTTACTTGGCGGCGCGTATCTGCTGAAAATGGGCTGGGATTGTTTGCGTGCTAACGCCACCGATGCCCCTCATCTTGAAGGTAGTAGTAAAGTTGCGACAACTTTCTATCAACGAGCTTTGGTGAGTAATTTACTTAACCCTAAAGCACTCGTCTTCTTTGTGATGTTTTTGCCTCAATTTGTGTCTAGTAATATCAGCGCAACCTCTGGTGAGCAGATGTTGGCACTTGGCTTGCTGTTGAATGTGCTTGGCTTACTGTTCAATTTGATATTGGTTGGACTGGTGGGAACTCTGGGCAAGCCATTGTTAGAAAATGAAAAGTTTCGCACTTATCAGCACAAGTTTATGGGGTTGATATTTGTCGTGCTTGCTATTTGGATGCTAAGCTCATTTGCAAGCTAAGTAGTCAGACAGGTCAGCAGCTAGCTGGCCTTTTTTATGCCAAAAATGTTGTCGAGATGAGGAAGTAATATGAATGTGCAGTTTGTTCTCAATCCGCCTAAAAACATTAAAGACGTGATCTACAGTGGTCTGAAATCTTTTAATATGCGCCATTTACCAGATGAAGATATCCAAACGTTGGCCTGTTATGTCGAAGATGACCAAGGCAATTTTGCTGGAGGATTAACAGGAGAAATCTACACCAATACGCTTTTCGTCGAGTTTCTTTGGGTTGATGACCAGTACCGAGATTCAGGAATTGGTTCAATGCTAATGGCACGTGTTGAGTCAGAAGCCAAAGCGTTTGGTGTTACCGACATGTACTTAGATACATACAGTTTTCAGGCACCAAACTTCTATGCCAAATTAGGCTTCAAAGAGATGGGACGCTATAAAGGTTTTCCAACGGTTGGAGTGGATAAGATTTTCTTACAGAAGAAAATCCAATAATGCGATTCAAACATTACTAGCATGGTTCGCCGTTTGGTTTGTTAGTCCCACTTCTTTGATGAGAATCGCACAAAAACCGGCACGACAGCGCAGCTCACTGTGAGTGAAGACATTGAACACTTAGCTCAGGGTGAAACCCAAAGGCCCCTCAATTGTTGAGAGGGGCCTTTGATGATGAATCTAAATCGACTAAATCAAGCTGTGCTGATGCTCGGAAATGAGCATTCCCATGGACTCTGACGCTTTGTCAAAGGCGTGTTCGTACGAGTCTGAGTCGTTGAAGGCTTCAATGACCTCGTAATAACACTTGAGCTTAGGTTCCGTACCAGATGGACGAACAATGACACGAGCGCCGCATGAGAGGTGGTAGATCAACACGTCACTGGCTGGTAAGTCGATGTGCTGCTCAGTTCCGTCAGCAAATCGTTTGGTCTGAGTTTTGAGATCTTCCGTCACTTCCACCTTGCTACCAGCGATCATGGTTGGTGGATTCGCTCTTAGCTTGTCACCCACTGGCGGTGATTTTGGATCAAGGGCAATACTGCGCTGAGCATTGAGATACATACCATGTTGGCGGTAGAGCGCTTCCAACTGATCCCAAATTGTTTTGCCCTGACTTTTTAGGTCTGCGGTTAGCTGAGCAAACGCGACCAGCGCAGAGAGACCATCCTTATCCCAAACCTTATTGCCAACGGTGTAACCTAACGCCTCTTCATAGGCGAACAGGAAGGGATGGTTGTCGCTCTGTTTTTGCATCGCCACGTTAGTTAACCATTTGAAGCCAGTTAATGTTTGATAGTATTGTGCACCGTGTGCTTGAGCAATTTTGTCCAACAACGTCGAAGACACAATGGTGTTGCCGACTAACGGAGCGTGTTCCCCTGCTTGAGATAACAGATAGTCACCAAAAAGCGAACCGACTTGATCGCCAGTGAGCATTTGGTACTCGCCATCTGGTTTACGCACCGCCACCGCAAAACGGTCTGCATCAGGGTCGTTTGCGCATGCCAGTTCAGCACCATGTTCTTTTGCTAATGCGACCACCATATCCATTGCCCCCGCTTCTTCTGGGTTAGGGAAATTGACGGTAGGGAAAGTGCCGTCTGGCTCTCGCTGTGCAGCAACGCTATAAACCTGAGTGAAGCCAGCATCTGACAACAAGGTTTCTGCCATATCCGCCCCCACACCATGCATGGCTGTATAGGCGATCGAGATACTCTCGGGTTGGGTATGATTGCCTAGCAGAGGATTGGCATTCATCGACTTGCGGTAGGTTTGGTAATAGTCATCTTGTAGCCACTCCAACAAACCGTTTTGCTCGGCGTCACTCAATGTCATCATTGGAATTGCACGGGTTGCCGCGAGGTCTATTTGAGCAGCAATACCCGAATCATGCGGCGGAATTATTTGAGCGCCGTTTTCCCAATAGACTTTAAAACCATTGTATTCCGGTGGGTTGTGGCTAGCTGTAACCACGACGGCGGCGGCGGCATTAAAGTGTTTCACGCCAAAGGCGACGATAGGAGTCGCAGCGACGTCATGAGTTAGGAATACTTTGATACCAAGAGCGGTTAAAGCACTGGCGGTATCATGGGCGAATTGTTTGGAGTCGGTTCGACCATCATAGCCAATTACGACACCACGAGTCTTGGCATTCTCGACTTGTTGGATAAGGTACTGACCAAGTCCACTGGCGGTCTCTTGAATCACCAGTCGGTTCATTCGGTTTGGGCCACAGCCCACTTTGCCGCGCAAACCTGCGGTACCAAATTCAAGTCGTTGGCGAAAGCGATCTTCTAGATCAGTTAAAGCCTGCTGGTCGATTAATTGTTGCAGTTCTTCACGAGTTCGTGGATCAGGATCTTTTTCTAACCAACGAGTTACTTGTTCCATCATCTTGCTTTACCTTCTTACTAGCTCAGACCTATTGATAACTTAAGTCTATGTTATGTTCCAAATTACGCTTAACTTTAGTTGATATTGATTATCATTTGCGAGATTGCAATCGCTAAACAGAACCAGATTTTTCCCTTACTCAAATCTGATAGGACTTTCTTGCACATTTCAAAAACGCCAACTAACGTTTATTAACATAAATATAACAACTTGCTAAAAATTTACTGGTTATAAGGAATTTTCCAAGTCCAAAGGCTGATTGGTACTTTCTTGTGTATGAAGAGACTTCTGCACGGAAGGTGACCAGCATCACGGTTGATGACTCTGGCAAAGGAGAGGTCTTTTGAAAAGTTTACAGGTATCACTGTGGCGACTAAGTAATGTGTCGTTAGTTGGTGTTACGGCGACTGCGCAAGCGGAGCAAAGTACATTCAACATGAGACAAGGTGTCACCAACATCAGTGAGCAGGTTTACGATCTGCACATGCTGATTTTCTACATCTGCTGCGCGATTGCTGTTGTCGTATTTGGTGTGATGTTCTACTCCATGTATCACCACCGCAAGTCTAAGGGGGCCGTTGCCGCCCATTTTCACGAAAGCACCAAAGTTGAAGTTATCTGGACGGTGATTCCTATCGTTATCCTTGTTCTTATGGCGATACCCGCGACCAAAACCTTGGTCGCCATGGAAGATACGTCTCAGTCCGATCTGACAGTTAAAATCACGGGTTCTCAGTGGAAATGGCACTACAGCTATTTTGATCAGGACGTCGAGTTTTTTAGCCTGCTTGCGACCAGTCAGAAGGCAATAGATGGCATCGAAGAGAAAGGCGCCAATTATCTTCTTGAAGTGGACAATCCGCTTGTTTTGCCAATCAATCGTAAAGTACGTTTCTTGCTCACTTCTGATGACGTCATTCACTCATGGTGGGTTCCTGATTTTGCTGTTAAGAAAGACACCATTCCCGGATTTATTAATGAAGCATGGACACGCATTGATAAGCCAGGGGTCTATCGAGGTCAGTGTGCCGAACTGTGTGGTCGGGCGCACGGATTTATGCCAATCGTCGTCCATGCGATGGAGGAACAAGAGTACGACGCTTGGTTGATTGCCAAGAAAGCGGAAATCGCTCAGGCCAAGCAAGAAGCGGCGGCTTCTCTGACGGCTTCCCTGTCTCTTGAGGAGTTAATGACCCTAGGTGAGAAAATCTACTTAGATCGATGCGCGGTGTGTCACCAAGTAACTGGGGCTGGGATTCTTGGTGCATTTCCTGCTATTACCGGAAGTAAAGTGGCGACAGGCGACGTCAGTGAGCACATAAATGTTGTCACCAACGGGCGTGCAGGCACAGCGATGCAGGCATTCGCTAATCAATTGACAGATAAAGAAATCGCTGCGGTGATCACTTATCAGCGCAATGGCTTGGGCAATAGCGTAGGAGACTTGGTTCAGGCATCGGATGTCAACCAATTCAAGGCGTCTAAGGAGGGGCAATGAAAACGTCCAAACCTGATTCTATCGTAGAAGATAAATCCAAATCAGCGCCTGCTACAGACGCAGAGGTAAGCCGAGCGAACAGCCGTTTAGCGATTGACGAACATGACCATCATGAAGCGCCTAAAGGTGTGACGCGTTGGCTATACTCGACCAACCATAAAGACATAGGCACGCTCTATCTTTGGTTCAGCTTTATCATGTTTCTGACTGGTGGTGCGATGGCGATGGTCATTCGTGCCGAGCTGTTCCAGCCAGGGTTGCAGTTGGTTGAACCGCAATTCTTTAATCAAATGACCACAGTACATGGTTTGGTGATGGTGTTTGGCGCTGTGATGCCAGCATTTACTGGCTTAGCCAACTGGATGATTCCGATGATGATTGGAGCTCCGGATATGGCGTTGCCACGAATGAACAACCTGAGCTTCTGGATCTTACCTTTTGCGTTTACGATTTTGATTGCCTCGCTGTTTACTGAGGGGGGAGGTCCAGATTTTGGTTGGACCTTCTATGCGCCGCTATCCACCACTTATGGCCCTGACAGTACGGCACTGTTTGTGTTCTCGGTACATATCATGGGGATCAGTTCGATCATGGGGGCGATCAATGTCATCGTTACCATCGTCAACATGCGCGCCCCGGGGATGACGTGGTTTAAGATGCCAATGTTCGTTTGGACATGGTTAATTACTGCATTCTTGTTGATTGCGGTGATGCCGGTACTGGCTGGAGCCGTGACCATGGTGTTAACTGACAAATATTTCGGTACATCATTCTTTGATGCTGCGGGCGGTGGTGACCCGGTGATGTTCCAACATATTTTCTGGTTCTTTGGACACCCTGAGGTTTACATCATGATTTTGCCATCATTTGGCATTATCTCGGCGATTATCCCCGCTTTCAGCGGTAAGAAGCTCTTCGGTTATCATTCCATGGTTTACGCGACGTGCAGTATTGCATTGCTGTCGTTCCTTGTGTGGGCACACCATATGTTTACGACGGGTATGCCCGTTTTCGCCGAGTTGTTTTTTATGTATTGCACCATGCTGATAGCGGTGCCAACGGGCGTTAAGGTGTTTAACTGGGTGGCGACAATGTGGCGCGGCGCAATGACTTTTGAGACGCCGATGTTGTTTGCGATCGCCTTTATCATTCTCTTTACTATTGGCGGTTTCTCGGGATTGATGCTGGCGATTGTACCGGCGGATTTTCAATATCATGACACCTACTTTGTTGTCGCGCACTTCCATTACGTTCTAGTTTCTGGAGCCGTATTCTCGATTATGGCGGCGGCCTATTACTGGCTGCCTAAATGGACCGGGCATATGTATGACCAAAAACTGAGCTTGTGGCACTTCTGGTGCTCTGTCATCTCAGTCAATGTGCTGTTTTTTCCGATGCACTTTCTTGGTCTCGCGGGGATGCCACGACGAATACCAGACTATGCGATTCAATTCGCTGATGTGAACCAGATTGTCTCTATAGGTGGGTTTGCCTTCGGCTTATCGCAACTGATTTTCCTGTGGTTAGTGATCAAGTGTATCAAGGGTGGAGAGAAGGTCTCTGCTAAACCCTGGCAGCGCGCTGAAGGTTTAGAGTGGACGGTGCCAAGTCCTGCGCCACATCATACCTTTTCTGAGCCACCAAAAATCGACTGAGGGAAGCTCATGGACGGACAAGCAAAATCAAACCGAAGATTAGTGATCAAGCTTTGTGCAGCCGTTGTTGCAATGTTTGGTTTTGGTTTTGCGCTGGTCCCCCTTTATGACGTGATGTGTGATGCGTTAGGAATCAATGGAAAAACCAACAGTGAGTCTGCGCTACAACCACAAGGTATGGTTCCTGACACATCACGTCTAATTCGAGTCGAGTTTATGGCACATAAGTATCATGATATTCCATGGTCGTTTGTTCCAGCTCAGTCTTATATGGAAGTCCATCCTGGACAGGTTATTCAAACCGCCTATTTTGCTGAAAACCTCTCTGCGCAGGAGATTGTTGGGCAAGCGGTGCCTTCGGTATCGCCGGGATTGGGGGCAACCTACTTCAACAAGATCGAGTGTTTTTGCTTTAGTCAGCAGCCCTTACAGGCCAAAAGCAAAGCTGAAATGCCTTTGATTTTCTATATAGAACCGGATATTCCCGACACTATTCATACTCTGACGTTGTCATACACGCTTTACGATATTACAGAGAAAGCGGCGACAATCGAGCTAGCTAAGGCTTCATCGACGATATCTGATCAGTCAGTGCAAGGAGCGACACAATGAGTTCTAAACATCAACCTTACTATGTCCCAGCTCAAAGCAGTTGGCCTATTGTTGGCGCAGTTTCTCTCTTTCTTATTGCGGTCGGTGCCGGTTTGACGGTGCAAAACATGGCGGAGGGGGGAGATGGCAGTGTATTTGGCAAGCTAATCCTGTTATCGGGTTTTCTGTTCTTACTTTACATGTTTGCTGGCTGGTTTAGTAACGTCATCACGGAATCAATGAGTGGTAAGTATTCTGCTCAGCTCTCACGTTCATTCAGGCAGGGGATGAGTTGGTTTATCTTCTCTGAAATCATGTTCTTTGGTGCGTTTTTTGGTGCGCTCTTTTATGCGCGAATGATTTCAGTTCCTTGGCTGGGGGGAGCGGGCAATAATGCCATGACTCACGAAGTGATTTGGCCGACATTTGAAGCCTTATGGCCTCTTACAACGACACCAAGTGGTGAAACGACGACCGCAATGTCTTGGCGGGGTATCCCACTTATCAATACGATTCTGCTGCTAACGTCTTCGATAACCCTTCATTTAGCTCATGTCAGCCTAGAACAGAATAAGCGTATGGCGCTGATTGTATGGCTCGAAATTACCATAGTGTTGGCATGTTTTTTCCTCTATTACCAAGGGGTTGAATACGCGCACGCCTATCATGAGCTTGGCTTAACCCTCCAATCTGGTGTGTATGGTAATACCTTCTTCTTGCTGACTGGGTTTCACGGTATGCACGTCTTTCTTGGCACGACGATCCTAATTGTTTTGCTGGCGAGGGTGGCGAAGGACCATTTTACTCCCAAAGAACATTTCGCTTTTCAAGCAGGCAGTTGGTATTGGCACTTTGTTGATGTGGTTTGGCTGTGTCTATTTGTGTTTGTTTACGTTCTTTAACACTTGATAGTGCGCCCGTTAGTAGGGGCGCACATTGGGTTCGATAAAGCCGCTTAAAAGGGCTGCAATCAGTAAGACAACTGCGAGTGCGGATAGGAATACGCGCCGGCCAAGGTAGAAACTCATGGGTTTGTCATCTTGTGGAGATTTATCGCTGTCTTCATTTGAGTCGGGCCCTTTGACCATCTCAAGCATGGCTCGACCAAGGTTGATTAAGATGAAAAGTAGCAGCAATACCAATACCAGTTTGAAGATAAATACCATGAGGCGGTCCTTTGTTTCTCACATCAGAATTGGGCGTTTTGTCGTTGGTTTTGTATTAACTGTGGTTGTCTTTTCAATATTGGTCAACTTGGGCTTTTGGCAATTATCTCGAGCTGCCGAAAAAACTGAAATAGAGCAACAGGTTACTCAAAGACAACACTTGGCTGCCATTTCCTTGGATCAACTCAGTGATGAGATGCGAAACGATCCCATAGGGCTGAAAGTGCATTTCCAAGCTCAACCGATGAAGGACAAGCTGTTGTTATTGGACAATCAACATCATCAAGGCAAGGTTGGGTATCTGGCATTGCAACTGGTCGAAAGTGCAGGAGGAAAGCGGGTGATTGTTGAGCGTGGATTTGTTCCCGCGCCTCGTTTACGGGATGAATTGCCTGAGGTTGATTGGTTGGAGTTGCCCCTAAATATCGAAGGACGTTTATATCGGAAATCAGTTAACCCGCTAAGTCATGAATTACTCATTGAATCTGGCCCAATCAGCCGTATTCAAAACCTCAATTTCGCTGAGTTGGAAATGTTTTGGAAAGTGAAGATAGAGCCTTATGTGGTTCAGCCGATGAGTGAAAGTTGGCCGTATCCGCAACCTTGGCAGCCAGTATCCATGAACGCCCAGAAACACCGGGGATATGCTGTGCAGTGGTTTTCGATGGCAGGTGTATTAGCCATCATCAGTGGTTTAGTGTTGATACGAATCATGAGACAAGGAGCATCACATGATTAATCCAGTTCAGCGTGGAAGAATGATTTTTATCGGCTTAGTTCTGTTGTTCGCTTTGCCGGCCATTATTGCCAAAACGGTGCTCACCCAGCATTGGTATCAGTCTGGTGTCACGAATAAAGGGGAATTAATTGCCCCAACCGCGACCTTGGCGTCGTTGGGCATCGATAATCCTTACCAGCAGAGCCAGTGGCAAGTGGGCTATGTGATTCCAGCTCAGTGTGATGATTTTTGTCAGCAGCAAGTCTATTTATTAGGGCAAAGCCATGTTGCTTTAGGCAAGTATCAGCAACGAGTTCAGCCTGTTCTACTGGTCACTGAACATAGCGCTGATATTGAGCTAGAGCAGGGCAAATACACTCGGTTATTGGTCAACCAAGACTTTGAACAAATTGTCCATCCTTTTGAATATGTGATTGTAGACCCACTAGGGCAGTTAGTGATGCGCTATCCACGTGTTGAGTCTCAGGATCAGTTAATTGCGCAGAGCAAAGGATTATTGGCGGATTTACGCAAGTTGCTGAAGTTGTCACGAGTTGGTTAACCGCAAGGAGTGCGGATATGAAGTTAATTCACCTTGTCAGATTAAGTCTTGTTCTCACGTTTATTGTTGTGATGCTCGGAGCCTATACGCGTCTCGCTGATGCTGGCTTAGGTTGCCCAGATTGGCCTGGGTGCTACGGTCATCTCACCGTACCCAATGAGCACCATGAGATAGCATTGGCGAAGTCTCTTTTTCCGTCCTTAACGGTGGAAGAAGACAAAGCGTGGTTGGAAATGATCCATCGCTATTTTGCTGGCACTCTGGGGATGATTGTGTTTGCGATTAGTCTAATCGCGATTAAAACACGTCAGTTACCGATTGTTTTAGCTTCTGCCCTACCTGTGGTGGTGATATTTCAAGCCTTGCTCGGGATGTGGACGGTGACGATGAAACTGATGCCTATTGTGGTGATGGGTCACCTGCTTGGCGGATTTACGTTGTTTAGCTTGTTGGCAATAAGTCACTGGAAGCTTCAAGAACATGCGTCTGACCGCCTGACGGGAGCGACAGACAGCGGTGGATTGAAACTATTGGCAGCACTGACGTTGCTGGTTGTTATTATCCAGATTGCTCTTGGCGGTTGGACTTCATCGAACTACGCGGCACTTATGTGTACAACTTTGCCCATTTGTGAAGGCAATTGGAGTGCGTATCTAGATTTTACACGCGCTTTTGAACTGATTCAGCCCAAGCAAGAAAGCTATGAGTTCGGTACGCTTGATTATGGAGCACGGATGACGATTCACGTAACCCATCGTTTTGGTGCGCTGGTGGTGACACTGCTGGTTGCCAGTCTAGCCTATCAATTGTTGAAGACGCGTCTGGTTGACTATAGAAAAGTCGCGACATCATTGCTGGTTATGCTGGTGCTACAGATTAGTTTGGGTATCGCTAATGTCTTGCTCAGTCTGCCGTTGGTTATCGCTGTCGCACATAACCTTGGAGCCGCGATGTTGTTGATTATTGTTTTACGGACCAACTATCTCATTTGGTTGTCACACTCGGCTAGAACTACTAGTGGCGCTTTGTATAGTAAGGAGAATGCTCATGAGTAAATCAATCCCTGCTAGTCATATTGAGAGCAGAGCACAATGGCGAAACTACCTCACTTTGACTAAACCGAAAGTGGTCGCGTTGATGCTGCTAACTGCTCTAGTTGGTATGTGTCTTGCCGTCCCGGGAGCGTTACCGGTTAAAGAGAGTATGCTTGGCCTACTGGGTATTGGTTTGATGGCAGGTTCGGCGGCAGCATTCAATCATCTTATTGATCAGCGAATTGATGCGGTTATGGCCCGTACCTACAAAAGACCATTACCATCAGGTCAGATGAAATCACATCACGTATTCAGTTTTGCAATGGTGATTGGACTGGTTGGTTTCGTGATCCTATATTGGGGCGTCAATGGTTTAACGGCTTGGCTAACGTTTGCTAGCCTTCTGGGTTATGCAGTGGTTTACACCATGTATCTCAAGCGAGCGACGCCGCAAAATATTGTCATCGCTGGCATTGCCGGTGCTATGCCTCCGTTGCTGGGGTGGGCAGCGGTTACAGGAGAGATGCATGCCAACGGATGGCTACTAGTGATGATCATCTTTATCTGGACGCCACCACATTTCTGGGCTCTGGCGATTCACCGTAAGGAGGACTATGCCAAAGCGGATATTCCAATGTTGCCAGTGACGCATGGCGTGGAATATACCAAAACCTCGATTCTTCTCTATACGATATTGCTAGCGATAGTCTGCCTACTACCCGCTTTGGTGGGGATGAGCGGCAGTCTGTATTGGATAGGTTCAACCATATTGAGTCTCGGCTTCATCGGTCATGCATGGAAGTTGAAATTCAATCCACACGAAAAATCGGCTATCGAGACATTTAAGTTTTCCATTTATCATTTAATGCTCCTGTTTTTGCTGCTTCTACTTGATCATTACTGGGTTGGTTAATGTGTGTCATCGGAACGCTGGACTCACTTGATGAGTTCAGTGTTTCGCCTCTAACTCCTCTTGTTCATCCGCTTTCACTCCCTCTTCCTCAGCCCTAAGTAATGTCGTAAAAATTAATTTACACCCTGTGTAAAATGTAAAAAAGCCAAAAATATTGCCTTTTATTTAAAATAGTGGTTGCAACCTTGGTTTTTGATAGATAAGTTACAGGGAACAGGAACAAGAAAAGCTGAACGTTTTTTCACCGCCCAATTTTGGTGTAGCGTTCAACCAAGAGAAATAGGAAGAAGTAAGCAATGTTTCAGACAGATGATGTACGAATTAATAAAGTAAAAGAGTTATTACCGCCAGTTGCGGTTTTAGAGAAGTTTCCAGCGACTGAATCAGCTTCTTCGACCACGTTTCGCTCGCGTGAAGCAATCTCGAATATTCTAAAAGGCGAAGATGATCGTCTGCTGGTCATTATCGGTCCATGTTCAATTCACGATCCAGACGCCGCAATCGAATATGGTAAACGACTCAAAGTTCTTCGTGATGAGCTAGGAGATCGTCTAGAAGTCGTGATGCGTGTTTACTTTGAAAAGCCACGCACAACCGTTGGCTGGAAAGGCTTGATTAACGATCCGTACCTAAATGATACCTTTAAAATCAATGATGGTCTGCGTATGGGTCGTAAGCTACTGCTTGATCTTACGGATATGGGCATGCCGACGGCGAGTGAGTTCCTTGATATGATTTCACCGCAATACGTTGCTGACTTAATCAGTTGGGGTGCGATTGGCGCACGTACTACTGAGTCTCAAGTTCACCGTGAATTGGCTTCGGGTATCTCATGTCCGGTAGGTTTTAAAAATGGTACAGACGGTAACATTAAGATCGCTTCTGACGCGATTCGTTCAGCAAGTGCATCACACCACTTCCTATCTGTAACTAAGTATGGTCATTCAGCGATCATTGAAACAGCAGGCAACCCTGATTGTCATATCATCCTACGTGGTGGCAAAGAGCCGAACTACAGTGCTGAACACGTGAGTGCAATTAAGCAAGAGCTAGAGCAGTCTGGCCTGCCTCAAAAAGTGATGATTGATTTTAGTCACGCAAACAGTTCTAAGCAGTACCAGCGTCAGATGGTCGTGGCAGAAGATGTTGCTAACCAGATTGCTGGTGGTGAAGAGGCGATCTTTGGCGTCATGATCGAGTCGCATCTGGTTGAAGGTCGTCAAGATTTGGTGGAAGGTGAAGAGCTAACCTACGGTCAGTCTATTACCGATGCTTGTATTGGTTGGGAAGATACTGAAAAAGTGCTTCGTCAACTAGCGGATGCTGTCGCAGAGCGCCGTAACAGCAAGTAGTCATCACTGTATAGTGAGAAAAAGCTCCCGAGGGAGCTTTTTTTGTTTTTTGGCTAATCGTTGCTCGCCAACGTCTGGCTTTAGATCGAATAACTATCGACCCATATAGGCAACAATCACCTTATCTTCGCCTAAGGTTCTTGAGAATACATAAGCGTTGTCATTCATAATTTGTAGGTGTTTGCCCGCGCCGATGGCAGGATGCTTTTGACGGAACTGACCGAGACTTTGCCAGTGAGAAAGCAGTTGTTTTCTTTCACTATCTAATTTCCACAGCATGTTAGAGCGAGTACCTTGATGGAAATCATCCGCATAAGGTCCAAGCTCACGACCCACTTCATCTCCATAATAGATCTGTACCGCTCCAGGGCTTAGCAGAAGAGCATTGGCCGCGTTGCGCTGCATGTCGAACGACTTGAAGCGGTTAAAGAACAGCTCTGTATCGTGAGAAGACATATAACTGACAGGGGTGAAGTCTGGCGTTGACTGAATCGAGTCTGCGTAGTTTTGGTAAACCTCCTGCATTTGACTGAAACATGCTGCCCCTTTATCAAGTTTTTTCTGCATATCGAAGTTAATCAAAGCATCAAAGCCTTGGTCAGCATAAGGTGAGCGATAGGCCGAATGCCCCCATACTTCGCCCATCATCCAAAATGGAAGACCTTGCTGGCCATTCTGTTCTCTCCATACGGATAAACCGTCACTCGCAGCTTGTTTGAGCTTGAGCCATACGTCACCCTCAACGTGTTTGACGGTATCGACCCGAAAGCCATCGATCCCAAAGCGCTTCACCCAGTCAGATTGCCACTCTACTAAGTAGTCAGAGACGGTGTAGTTATCTCTATTCACCACACGTGTATCAGGATTGTTGAGCAACCACTGAGGCGGGCTAACAAACTTGGAAGACTCGGTGCGAAAATCGGGTAAACCCGCTAGATTCATTGTGGTGTCGCTACTTCCGGGTTGAGAATAACCAGGCAGCCCTGCTCGTACCCAATCAGGTCCCCACCAATTAATCCACTGATCGCTTTGATAATCGATATGATTGTTGTAGCTGTGCCAATTTTGCTCGGGTTGTGGTTTCCACTCGGCCCAACTATCTGGTAATGCATTGCTATGGGCAACCTGCAAGTTGTCGAACTGCATGTCGGCCAAAGTGGCGTAGCCTGCGTGGTTGACGACCGCGTCCAGAAGAACCTTGATGCCGCGTTTATGAGCTTCAGAAACCAGAGTGCGCAGATCCTCTTCACTGCCGAAGTTTTGATCTATTTTGGTGAAGTCGCGAGTCCAGTAGCCATGGTAAGCATAGAAGGGAAAACTACCGCTCTCTCCGCCACCAACAAAACCATGCACTTGTTCAACAATTGGCGATAGCCAGATAGCGTCTGTACCTAAGCTCTTGATGTAGTCTAGCTTGCTAATAACCCCCTTGAGGTCACCACCATGAAAAGTGCCCACTTCTTGTTGCTGGTCTTTTTGACGTTGGTAGCTGTGATCATTATCGGCGTCGCCATTGTTAAAGCGGTCGACCATGACAAAGTAGATATTGGCATTGTGGTAGTTAAATTGAGGTGTGTTCTCGGGAGACACGACAGGCTCTAAGAGGACTAAACCGCCACTGCTCTTAGCTGGTGTCAGAGTGACGGTGTTGCTGGATACTGTCACCATTTGCCCGCTTAATGCATCTCTTAGTTGGGCGCCTTCTGCAAACGTATCACCAAGGTTAATGGTGACCTCTTTTCCGGAATACTGACGGCACTGAACATCAGGGATAGGTCGACTAAATGTTTTGTCACTTTTTGTCGCCTGTCGAGCGACTGTCAGGGTATTGAGTTCAGGATCTAAGGTAAAGGCATAGTCGCCACTAAAACGAATATTTAGGGGAAGGATGGTGTCCTTTCCGCAGCTTAGAGACAGTGGGCGACGAAATTTCACTTTTTGATTCTCTGGCGCCTTGCATGTTCCTTCTACGCCGGAAATCGTTAGCTGGTAGCTCTCCTTGTTTAAAGATAAAACGACCGGTTCAGAAGCCGAAAGAGGGACATCTCGACTGGTTGTCGTAGTCGACAACGTAAGCGTAGGGCTGGCGAATACAGGAAAACTGCACAGTGCAGCAAGCATAATAGTGTTGGGCACAAATGGGCGTTTCACGTTACATCCTTGAGGTCATTGTATTGGTGGATAAATACTCTAACTTAGCAAGTTGTGCTCAACATCATTCTTATCATCTACGCCCTAAATTCCGAGAGTGGTCACATTATCTTTTGCTAGAGGAGGATATTAGTGATTCATTCTTCTTGGGACGCATGTTGGTAAATGGGAGTATGCATTCTCATTTTTGAAACTTTCATCATTTATTTACATGAAAAATAACTATCAATCCGCCCGATAGTCTAAATTCTGTGCGGTAGCATACAATTAGCAATATTACTGTTTATAAATGACTCAAATAATCGCTGGAATAAACTGCGATTTTTGCTATTTTGTTCGAATAAATAAAATGATACCAAATGTTTCCATCCCCTTGATATTTCATGAGGGAGATGTTGTGGGGAACCCTTTATGGACGTGGATGTTTTGCGCCAAGCTGCTGTGATTAAAGAAATTTCTGGTGATGTTGTTATTGTTTCGCCGGATGGGAAAGCACGTAAAGCCGAAGTTGGTGACACGGTCGCTAAAAATGAGATAGTGATTACGGCGAATCAGTCGACTATTCTGATGGAGTCGCCAACGGCCGCATATCATCTCGATTCGAATGCCATCGCTATTGAGCCCGATGTGGGTGAATGGGGGGCGGTTCCTATTGCCGGCGAAGTCAATTTTGATCTGACTAACCTTAGTGATGGTGCGTTCGATGAAGCGGAACTAGCCGCCATTCAAGAAGCCATTTTAGCCGGTGCGGACCCTACAGAATTACTTGAAGCAACTGCTGCTGGCGGTGGAGCAGGTTCTGCAAACGCTGGTTTTGTGACCATTGATTATAATGGTGCAGAAGTGCTTGCAAGCACCTTCTTCGAAACATCTGGTTTTGCGTCCAATAACCTTGATGAAATCGATGAAGAGGATAGACCATTAGTTTTTGCTGCTGGCGGGGAAAGCGTAAGCGAATCTTTGGTTGAAGGTTCTTTATCTCAAGGTACATACCCACAAACGACTACAAGCTCAGCTACGATTTTGGCTGGCGACTTACCGCTTGATCCCACTTCGTTTATTCCCAACGCTATTTCGCTAGCATCTCTTTTAAGTGAGTTGAATAGCGACATCACTTCTCACGGGCAGCCCGTTACGTTCGGCTACAACGCCAGTGAAAATGCGATTGTTGGTGTTTTAGGTGGCGAAGAAGTACTTCGCATCGATATTGACACCAGTAATCTTGGTAAAAACGTAGTTCTTGAACTCACAACGACTATTTCACAGCCTATTGACCATGTTCCTTCTGTTGGTGGTGGTCAGGTTGCGATTAACAACGACCGCATCGTTATTTCGTTTGAAATTGATGGCAAAGACAGCGGCGGTAACTCGATTCGAACGCCGATTGATGCACAGGTAGCCATCGGCGATGGCGCAGCAGCGCAATTTACCGCGATTGATAGCGCCAATGTTTTTGAAGCGGGTCTGAATGACGGATCGGGTGTTGGGGCAACGAATACGGAATTTGAAGGGACGCTCAATGGTGCATTAGGTAGTGACAAGGTCACTGAACTGCAGATTGATGTTGATGCGTTTAATGCAACTCAACAGATTTCTCCTGTGACGTCACAAGGGCAACCTATTATCCTCGAAGCCGTTGATGGTCAGGCCGGTGTTTATTCAGGTTATATCTTGCTGGAAGGCGTTCGCGTTAATGTACTTAAAATCACCCTTGGTGATGTGACAAACAGCAATACGGCGTTTAGCGCTGGCTATAAAGTTGAGCTCTTGGATGTACTTGATCATGGTCAGCAGGGTATGGATTCGATTTCAATTCCATTGCCCGTGTTTGCTATTGATGCGGACAACGATCAGTCTGAGCGTTCCCAACTCGTGATCAATATTGGTGATGACCTACAAGTGGTGACCGACGGCAGTTTAAGTGTCACCGAACCGGATCATATCGGCACGGCATCCAGTAACCAGATTGATGTCATCACCAAAGCGGGGGCGGAGCACGGTCAAGTTACCTCGTTCACG
>NZ_JBNJOF010000010.1:0-122785 GCF_050113875.1 Vibrio sp. TRT 1302
TGATACCGAAGTATCGAATTGGATTATCATCAACGAGTGCCCACACAGATTGATAGGTCTATATTTTTAAAGAGCTTCTCTTCTGTGTGATTCGTATCACTCGGAAGAGGCGGCCATTCTAGCGATTTAAGTTTTAGTGTCAACCACTTTTTTCAAACTTTTTTTTCAAGCAATTTGCTTGGCTAGTTAACCGTATCGACTTCGCTTGAACCCTTGTGAGCTCTTGCCCTGTCGACGAGGAGGCATTATAGAGATCGCGCTCACATTGGCAAGCGTTATTTTGAAAAAATTGCAAAAATAACGTCTAAATGTCGTTTTTTCGCTCAAAGCTTTATTTATCCAACTTTACCCCAAATAAGCAAACATCATACTCACAGAGTTATCCACAATTGCTATTTTTTAGGCAAAAGAAAAGGCCGCATTGCGACCTTTCTTCTTATATATATGAGAGCAGATTAGATACCGGAACCGTCTTGCTCATTGCCGTCATCTTCATGAAGTCCACATTCACGCTTTAAACCAAAGAAACGAGTTTCTTCTTCACTCATTCCTGGTTCCCATTTTTTCGTGGTATGGGTATCACCAACGGACAGATAACCTTCATCTCTTAGCGGGTGATATGGCAGACCATGTTCTTCTAGGTAGTAATGAACATCTTTATTAGTCCAGTCGATTACGGGTAGGAATTTAAACACACCATTTTGGATCGACAAGATCGGCAAGTTGGTACGTGACTTAGATTGCTCTCGGCGTAGGCCAGAGAACCAAGTTCCAACTTCTAGTTCATCCAACGCGCGACGCATTGGTTCAACTTTGTTTATCTTGTTGTATTTCTCTATTCCCTCGATACCTTGCTCCCACAGATTTCCGTAGCGCGCCTCTTGCCAGTTAGGACTCTCTATTGCTCGATAAACTTTGAGATTTAAAGTCAGCTGTTCGCTTAACTGATCGATAAAGCGATACGTTTCGGGAAATAGATAGCCTGTATCGGTTAAGATGACTGGGATATCAGGAGACTGTTGAGTCACAAGGTGTAGCATCACAGCCGCTTGAACACCAAAACTTGAAGAGACAGCAAACTGACCTTCGAGGTTTTCTAATGCCCAAGCAACTCTTTGCTCAGCGGTTAGCTTCTCTAGCTCACCATTAATTTGTGCAAGACGGAGTATTTGCTCCGTCTTAGTTAATGAGAGCAGTTCTGCTAACTTCGGTTTGGAAGCGACAGAATCAAGCATATAAGTCCCTCTTAGACACTTTAACTTCTTGGATGATGCCTGCGCGTATAGCAAAGTCACCAAAACCTTCACCCTCTTCGCGTTCTTTCGCCCAACGACCAACTAGCAGATCAATTTCTTCTAGTATCTGTTTATCTGTGATGTTCTCTTTATACATCTTCGGAATACGCGTACCTGCTCGGTTACCACCAAGGTGCAGGTTGTAGCGACCTGGCGCTTTACCAACCAATCCGATTTCAGCCAACATTGCGCGTCCACAGCCATTCGGACAACCAGTGACTCGCAATATAATGTTGTCATTTTCTGGTAAGCCGTGTTTTTCTAGGATGCCTTCTACGTCTGTAACAAACTGCGGAAGGAAACGCTCTGCTTCAGCCATCGCTAATGGACATGTCGGGAATGCCACACACGCCATTGAGTTTTTGCGCTGCTCACTCACGCTGTCATCGATCAAACCATGTTCACGGGCGATCTTTTCAATTTTTGCTTTCTGGCTTTTCGCTACACCAGCAACAATCAAGTTTTGGTTTGCTGTCATGCGGAAATCGCCTTTGTGAATTTTGGCAATTTCAGCAACACCTGTTTTAAGCGGTTTGCCTGGGTAATCAAGCAGACGACCATTTTCGATAAATAGAGCTAAGTGGTGTTTACCGTCTATACCTTCAACCCATCCAATACGGTCACCACGATCAGTAAACTCGTATGGGCGACTATCCGAGAACTTCACGCCAGCTCGCTTTTCGACTTCCGCTTTAAAGACATCAATACCGACACGATCGAGTGTGTACTTAGTTTTTGCGTTTTTACGATTTGAGCGGTTACCCCAGTCACGCTGAGTGGTGACGATGGCCGCAGCGACATCTAGCGTCTTTTCTAGAGGGATAAACCCAAAGTCATCTGCGCGGCGAGCATAGGTAGATGTATCGCCGTGCGTCATAGCAAGACCACCGCCAACTAATACGTTGAAGCCAACTAATTTTCCATTTTCACCAATCGCGACGAAGTTAAGGTCGTTAGCATGTACGTCGACATCATTTTGTGGCGGAATAACAACCGTTGTTTTGAACTTACGAGGAAGATACGTCTTACCTAAAATTGGTTCGTCATCTTCTGTTGTTTCTACTTTCTCGCCATCCAACCAGATCTCCGCGTACGCTTTAGTTTTAGGTAGCAAGTGTTCGCTGATCTTCTTCGCCCATTCATAAGCTTCTTGATGTAACTCAGACTCAATTGGGTTGGTCGTACATAGGACGTTACGGTTTACGTCACCAGCCGTCGCTATTGAGTCAATCCCAATGCTGTTTAGGGTTTGGTGCATGAGCTTGATATTTGGCTTTAGTACACCGTGAAACTGAAACGTTTGACGTGTCGTTAGACGAATACTGCCATATAGCGAATGTTCGGTTGCAAACTTATCAATCGCAAGCCACTGTTTTGGTGTAATGATGCCACCTGGCATGCGTGCACGTAGCATTACATTGTGCAGTGGTTCGAGTTTTTGCTTGGCGCGTTCATTTCGAATGTCGCGGTCATCTTGCTGGTACATTCCGTGGAAACGAATCAGCTGAAAGTTATCTGCTGTAAATCCACCAGTAATACGGTCCTGCAAATCTTGCTCGATTGTGCCACGTAAGAAATTACTTTGAGTTTTGAGGCGTTCGTTATCCGAAAGAGGTCCTAGAACTTCGCCCAATACTTCCTGCTTATTGCTCATTAGTACACATCCCTTTGGTAACGTTTTGCTTTACGTAAGTCGTTAATAAATTCTTCTGCATCATCACGAGACATCTTGCCTTGTTGCTCAGCAACAATTACCAACGCTTCGTGCACATCTTTTGCCATTCGAGTGGCGTCACCACAGACATAGATATAGGCACCATCTTGAATCCACTGCCAAACCTGCTCTGCATTTTCTAGGATGCGGTGCTGGACGTAGACCTTCTCCACTTGATCACGGCTAAAGGCAACATCTAGACGATTAAGCAATCCAGATTTGAGGTACTTCTGCCACTCCACTTGGTAAAGGAAGTCTTGAGTAAAGGTGCGGTCACCGAAGAATAACCAGTTCTTGCCTTCAGCATCACGGTTATCACGCTCTTGAATAAAGCTACGGAAAGGGGCAATACCAGTACCTGGACCAATCATGATGACGGGAGTGTTGTCATCTTGAGGCAATTTGAAGTTATTGTTGTTTTCAACAAACACTTTAACCTCGCCACCCTCTTCCAGTCGTTGTGATAAGAAGCTTGAGGCGCCGCCGTAGCGCTTATCGTCACCTTTATCATATTCAACAAGGCCAACGGTTAGATGAACTTCTTGGTCTACTTCTGACTGACTCGAAGCGATTGAGTATAGACGAGGGGTCAAACGACGCAGCAAACCAATCAGTTGATCTGCGGTTAACTTGGTTTTCTTTTCATCAAGAACATCAACGACCTGAGTATTGGTTGCGTATTCACGTAATTGGTCTTTATCTTGAGCCAGTTTTAGTAGTTTTTTACTACCGGACAGCTCTGCGTACTTCGCGACCAGTTGTGGGTTAGATGCCGTGATCTCATATTTAGCCACCAGCGCACTATGAATGGACAGGCTTTCACCGTCCACTTCAACGCTTTCAACCCCAGATAAACCCACTTTTGCTAAGATAGCGTTAGCTAGCTCAGAGCTGTTTTCAAACCATACCCCAAGCGCATCACCCGGTTGATATGTTAAGCCTGAGCCGTCCAAGTCGATTTCGATATGACGAACATCTTTCCCTGAATCACGACCTGTAATTTTTTGGCTAGTCAGCAAAGTGGCAGTATAAGGTTTTTGCTTACTGTACTGAGAGTGTCCGGCAGCTTGAGCAACTGGAAGCTGAACAACATCCGCTTCTTGCCCAGAAGAGAGATCTTCTTTCACTGTCTCCAGCGCTTTAGCACGCCATTCAGACGCTGACGCTTCATAGTCAACATCACAATCAATGCGATCAATGAAAGCCGTCGCGCCTTGCTTCGCAAGGTAAGCGTCAAAATCTTTACCTGTTTGGCAGAAGAACTCATAGCTAGAGTCCCCTAGACCAATCACACCATATTTCAGGTTTGGTAATTTAGGCGCTTTCTTAGACTGCAAAAACTCATGCAATTCTATGGCATTGTCCGGCGCTTCACCTTCACCATTGGTTGAAGCCACAATAATTACATGTGTTTCTTTGGCTAGGTTTTTACCTTTATAGTCACTGGCATCGAATAGCTCTGCTTCAATACCCAAGGCTTTTGCTTCTTGCTCTAGCGCTTCTGCAACACCTTTTGCATTGCCAGTTTGTGAAGCAAAAATAATTGATAGTTTGCCAGCAGGCTTTGCCGCTACAGCAGCAACGGCTTGGTTGATTGGCGCGGCAGCAGACACGGTCTGTGTTTGGGCCAATCCCCAAAAATATCCACTCACCCATGCCAACTGCTGAGAAGACAAGTCTGCAACGGTCTGTTGTAGCGAGTTCAGCTGTTGATCATTCAGAGGAGCTGCGATCGATGGTAGTTCTTGTGGCGTGTTTCCTTGAGAGGACACGTTCTTGTTTAAAGACATGGTCTCGACATCCCTATTCATTGCGTGATGATAGATTAACCACTCTCTTTAATAACAAGAAAGAATAGAAGTGAATGTTTTATAACTTTTTGAATTAAAGAATAGGGAGACAACAATCATCAAATGCTATTTTGCCTCTACGCGAACCTGCTTGAAACCTACCGCCATTGCTGACTTTGACGCTAGATCGAGGTCCATATAATGACACTCTTCACCGTGAGAGTCGGTCAAAAGAACAAAGCCACCACGAGCATGGCGAAATTCCACAATCCAGCTTCCTTCTTGTGCCGAAGGCTCGATAATGGCTTCTACTAGCTGATTCTCACGATATAGATTTCGAAGTTCAGTGATAGTCATGAGATTCCTTTCTCTGGCTAAAATTCCTTATTAAGCATGGCTAATGACAGAAAAAGTGCTAAACGAAATGAACGGATATAATCAATAGATATAAAAAAACGCCGCTTTAGATAGCGACGTTTTAAAAAATAGACTCAGATGTTTAGAAAGAAAACTCTGCGCCAGCAAAGAAGCCATTAGCAAAAATAAACGGGTCGCCCTTAGTATTCGGGAATTCTTCCGACTCCAAATCAATCACTCGGTAACCACCACGGAAAGCCAATGTATTCTCACCAACAGGTAAGCGGTACTGTACACCTGCCATCAAGTCGGTACTCTTAATACCGCCACTGTTACCAAAGTTCATTTCACCGATGACATCGAAATTGGTGTTAGGCACAGTGATTTCTGCATAACCGTACCAAGCCCAAATGGTTTTATCAAACGTTGTGCTAGCGCTATTTTCAGGGTTGAGATATTTAGTATTACCTAGGTCACTGAACGTCATACCCGCATCGAAATGCATTAAATCATGCTCCATAACACGGTAGTACAACGTTAAATCCAGTTTATCAAAAGCCATGTAATCATCATCAACGCTCGTGTAGCGAAGACGTGCATCAGGCACATATTTGATACCGTGTTCAACCGCTACATAAACACTTGGTGTTGCATCACCGTCTCGAGTTACCTCGTTCACTTTAGTGTCTGGTAGCCACGCTTCAGCGCCAAACTTAGTTGTTAGAGAGGACTCAGCGAAAGCTGACGCAGAAACGACTGCCGCGATGGCGAATGCACTGGCGGTTTTAAAACCCATGGGATTAGTTCTCCAAGTATTCACTTCAGACAGCCCCGAATCGAGCTGCACATGGCTAGATAAGTATGATGTTCGTCAAATTCTAACATAGACATACCTCTAGCCAGTAAATATTTCTCAGTAGAGTCCCGTTATCGAGGCTGAACTACATAGTTCTTGAAGAACCAAACGCCAATAGCAATCACAATCAGCCATGGAATGAGTTTGATCACTGCGCCAACCATTCCTAGAAGCACCATGACTACCAGAGAAAAAGCAACTCCGACAAACACGGTAACCATAGTCACTCCAGTGACCAGTAATGTTGCTACAAATACCAAAATAAAGATTAGCTCAAACATATCAATCTCCTTTGTTGTTACTAACCTCTATTTCAGGATGCGTGCCAAAGTTAACTAACAAGCTAACGCATTGAAAATATAGAAATAAAAAAAGAGCGCTATTGAATAGCACTCTTTTCTTCGATACGTAATGGTAATTTTCACCAACCCAGTTGGTAATTCTTACACATTCAACTCTTTGGGAATTTTCGCTAGTGCCGCTTCGACCACTTCAATACCCGATCCTGGCTTATGAGCGTTTTCACTAATATGACGGCGCCATTGACGAGCACCCGGCATGTTTTGGAACAAACCCAACATATGACGAGTAATATGACCTAAATACGCGCCATTCGAAAGCTGCTGTTCAATGTATGGATACATCTCTTCCACAACCTGAGTGCGCTTTTTAATTGGCTTATCTAAACCAAAGATCTGTTGATCGACTTCAGCTAAGATATAGGGATTCTGATATGCTTCGCGCCCTACCATCACACCATCAAGGTGCTGCAAGTGCTCTTTAGTCTCTTCCAGAGTTTTAACACCACCATTCACAGCGATCACTAAATGAGAGAAGTCTTTCTTTAGCTGATATGCGCGTGGGTAGTCCAGTGGTGGGATCTCTCGGTTCTCTTTTGGACTAAGACCAGAAAGCCAAGCTTTACGAGCATGGATAGTAAATTGCTCACAACCGCCTTTCTCTGAGACGATAGAAACAAAGTCAGTCAGGAATTCATACGAATCTTGATCATCAATACCAATGCGGGTCTTCACTGTCACAGGTACATCAACCACATCACGCATAGCTGCAACACAGTCTGCCACCAACTTAGGCTCCCCCATTAGACAAGCACCAAAACGGCCATTCTGTACACGGTCAGATGGACAGCCAACGTTTAAGTTAATCTCATCGTAACCACGCTCTGCTGCCAGTTTAGCGCAAGTAGCCAAGTCCTTAGGATTTGAACCACCTAATTGCAGGGCTACTGGATGCTCTTCCTGGTTATATGCTAGGAAGTCACCTTTACCATGAATAATTGCCCCTGTAGTGACCATCTCTGTATAAAGCAGAGTCTCGTTCGTCAACAAGCGGTGGAAGTAACGGCAGTGTCGATCCGTCCAATCGAGCATGGGTGCAATGGAAAAGCGGTTAGCCGCGTATTTACTAGTATTGTCAGGTTTCATATAAGGTGAGTCTCGCTATACAGTGAGCATCGTGGTCAAAACAGAATCCGCGATTATACACACAGAATAGAAAACATTCAGGAAAAATGAGGGGATACTAAGGAATGACAATAAGCGGTTAAATTATCTATTGATACATCATGTGCTTGTCTATCTATCCCAGTTTAAATTGGATAAGAGCGTGTCACTATGATACAGCAATTAGATCAAGACTGTATCGAAATAAAAAAGGCCAACCCTTCGGTTAGCCAACATTTTTATAGTGTAAGACTGGGATACTCCAAGATCAATTCGTTGTCAGTGAACGTACAAACCGAGAAATAATTAAAATACTGCGCAAGCTCTCTACGGTCTGATTCAGTCATGGCTTCTTCCAATGCCACACTGGTTTTGTGTAACCCGTGTAGCCTATCGTTACTGATTTCAGCATGAATGCTATCGACCAATGTCCTTAAGTTTGATCTATCCATAAGTCTTAACCTAGCCTCTGTTGATGAACCAAAGCTGATATAAATATGTGAAACCACCAGCATATTGTCAATACAATCAATTAAAAAAATAACACTAAAGAGGTAGCGTATTAATTTCTTTGTATCTGTGTCGATTCATAGAGCGGGCTAAGATAAGAAATAGCTTAGGCCGTTATCGGTAGCTTTTAGCCACCAGCAACCCAAAAGCTAAAAAAACAGAAAGACAGCAATTAAACCACTGATTTAAAATAAAATAATGAGAGCACCGATAACCAGCTGTTAGCTCAGGGAGCATTTGGACTGCCAGTGGTCAAAAGCAACGGCAGCTTCGAGTCAATGATAAAACAGACTGATGCCGAAACTTAAAGCCACTTCACTGTTCTGTAAGAGAACTCATCTGATTTGCAAATAAGTCCTGCAACTATCTATAAAACCTAACTATTCTATGGACTACAACAGAATAATTTATGCAGTAAAGGATTTACCGCAATGCTCAACGAGAATAACGACAAACCAATCATTCTAGTGGTCGACGATATTCCAGATAACATTCACACCCTGTCTGGGATTCTATCTGATGACTACCGTATCAAAGCAGCAACAAACGGTGAAAAAGCTATTCAGATTGCTAATTCTAAACCTGCACCACACTTGATCTTACTCGATATCATGATGCCAGAGATGGACGGCTATGAAGTATGTCGTTGCCTTAAGTCCAGCGCTATAACATGCGATATTCCCATCATTTTTGTTACCGCTAAATCTGAAGTGGTCGACGAACAAAAAGGATTCGAGATGGGCGCTGTCGATTACATCACTAAGCCTGTCAGTCCCCCGATAGTTAAAGCTAGAGTAAAAACACATATCGCTTTGTATGATCAAAATTTATCTCTCTCCAATCAGGTTAAAGAGCGTACGGCATTACTCGAAAAGAGTCGCTTAGAGGTCATTCAACGCTTAGGCCGAGCCGCCGAATACAAGGACAACGAAACAGGAATGCATGTAGTACGCATGAGCCACTACTCAAAGATTCTCGCGCAACAACTCGATGTTAGTCCCCGCTGGGTTGAGTTGGTTTTTCAGGCATCGCCAATGCATGATATTGGTAAGATTGGGATTCCTGATGCAGTACTCCGCAAACCAGGAAAACTTGATAAAGACGAATGGGAAGTAATGCAAACCCACGTAAAAATAGGCGCAGATATCATTGCGAACAGTGAATCGCTTCTGCTGCAAATGGCACAAGAGATTGCTCTCTACCACCACGAGAAATGGGACGGAAGTGGCTACCCCCACAAACTAAAAGGCGAAGAAATTCCGCTAAGCGCACGTATCGTTGCTATCGCAGATGTATTTGATGCACTCACCAGTGAGCGTCCTTATAAAGAAGCTTGGCCCGTAGAAAAAGCCGTCGCTCTATTAGAAGAGGAAGCGGGCTCCCATTTTGACCCCACACTGGTTCCTATCTTTGTCCAACAGTTAGATGAAATACTAAAGATCAAAGACTCCTTCAAAGATGAATTTTAATACTTACCATTGAGGCCCGAATGGATTCTGTAAACAAATACGCCCTCGACTCAAAGAGAATTCTCGCAGGCTTTATCATCGCGGCAGCAATGTTGCTCATTGCAGGCATAATGGGATGGCTAACTCTCAACCAACGTTTCGATACGGTTGATCACTACGCCAACAATGCTCAGCTAAGATCTGCTCTAGAAAACATGAAAATCAATGAGCAAAGCTATATCAGGCAACCCGATCAAAGTATTGCCGAACAGTTTGATGATTTAGTCGTTAAAGCAAAGTCCCTCGCTCGAATCTCATTAGGGCACAACTCGACACTTTCACTTGATGAGCCACTCACCCAACATAAAACTGCCTTTGCAAACTATGTTGAGCTCAACCAGTCGGTAACAGAGACTCGCGCTGCCATGTCCAAGCAAGCCGAACAAACTGAAGCGATGGTTCACAAACTTCAAATGGAACACGAGTCATTCATTGAGGCGAGCATTGCTATGCTCGATGATTTACGTGACAAGGTGGATATTGAATCCGATAACTCGATTCAATCACATTGGTTAGTCAGCCTCATTGCAAACTCTCAGACCGAACAAAAAAGCTACGTTCTTAATAACCAACAAGAGAGCTTAAACAAAGCGCAGTTTGAACTAAAAAAAGCCCAACAGTTGATAGATAAGCTAACGGAACAGGCCAGGGACTCAACCAGCCAACAACTGCTTACCTTGGTAAAAAATGCATATAATCGCTATAGCACTTCATTGGTGCAACTACGTAGCTGGCCAAATTTGAGCCCCGCACTCAAAGCGAGCATTAGCCAACAAATCGATAATGCTAATCGCGACTTATTGCGCTCAGCGATAGAGCTAAGAACATATCAAAAAAACAAACTCGACACCGCACAGCAAGCCGTTTCAACCATTCAATTAGCCATCAGTGACAAACTCGCCATCAGTTCAAGTTTATTGCGATTACAAACAGAGATCAGCGAAATACAGCAGACCGATAAAGATTATGCAATGACACTGAATGTGGCTCGACAGGAAATACTAGCTCATAACGTGGAACAAAAGCTGACCTTAGTCGTAAACATGCTTGAGAACCTTTATGAGCAGGTCACCACAGAAGACGAGCAGATTCAGATCGACGCCTTAATGCAGGCCTGTGAACAATACCTAAAGCTCTTTACTCTGTTAGTCGAACAACGTAATCAAGAGCACCTGCAAATAGAGGGGTTAAATACGAGTTACCAACAACTGCTGGCATCGATAGAGCCCATATATCAGCAGCAACTTTCTGTGGTAGAAAACTCAGGGAGCATTACGACCAAAATGGCCTTTGGCGGCACCGTTTTCTTAGTCACGTTACTATTGCTGGGATTGCTTGCCAATAAGTCTCATGCAGCACTAGAGCGTTTTGCCGCCAAGCTCGCTATCGCGAGAGATGAAGCAGACTCAGCCAACCGAGCGAAATCCGACTTCCTAGCCAACATGAGTCATGAAATTCGAACCCCGATGAACGCCATCATTGGTATGAGTTACTTAGCCTTAAAGACAGATTTAACCAAAGCTCAGCGCAACTATATCCATAAGGTTAAGCTCTCAGCGGATTCGCTTCTGGGACTCATTAATGACATCCTTGATTTCTCTAAAATTGAGGCAGGAAAACTCGACATTGAACAAGTCGATTTTCACTTGGAAAATGTCCTCGACAATATCTCGAATCTGGTCGGTCTGCGTGCTTCGGAGCGAGGTTTAGAACTATTGATTGATATTGAACGTGATGTGCCGACAACGCTTGTTGGAGACCCGCTTCGCCTCGGACAAATATTGATTAATCTCGCCAACAATGCTGTTAAGTTCACTGAAAAAGGTGAAATAAAGATCTCTATCCGCGTCTCAGAACGTCACGGTGACAACCTTGTGCTGCAATTTCTTGTCAAAGACAGCGGTATTGGCATGACCCAAGAGCAAACGGCAAAGCTATTCAGCAAGTTTACACAAGCCGATAGCTCAACGACTCGAAAATATGGCGGCACAGGTTTAGGGCTAGCCATAAGCAAAGAGCTCAGCCAGCTAATGGGAGGCGATATCAAAGTAGAGAGCGAAGTAGGCAAAGGATCGTGCTTCTCGTTTTCTATCCAAACCAAGGTCAGCCACGCGCTAAAACATGAGGCCATATCTGTCCCAGTTGAACTTAATAAACTCAAGGTATTGGTTGTTGATGATAACGCCAGCGCTCGAATTATTGTGGATGATATTCTTCAGTCATTACACTTTGATGTTGAGTGCACAAGTAATGTCGATGACGCATACGCAAAACTACTTCATGCGATTAAGACCGCCAGCCCATTTGACCTCTTGATTTCAGATTGGAAGATGCCGGGTAAAGATGGCATTGATTTGGTTGAATTGGTCTCGAAACAAATAGCGTTAGATGACCAGCCAAAACTACTGATGCTCACGGCCTATGCTCGGGAAGAACTCAGTGATGCTTTTGAAGATCGTGGTCTGAAAGTCCCCAGTATTTTGGATAAGCCGATAACGGCTTCACATTTGTTTGACGCCATTGTCACGCTCTACGGTGTCAGCCACTCCCGTCTAAGTCGTAGTGAGGTACAAGAGCAGCACCAGCTTGCCAACGTACAACAACTCGCGGGGGCTCAACTACTGCTAGTTGAAGATAACGAAATCAACCAAGAACTCGCGACGGAACTTCTAGAAGGACAACAAATTCATGTCACCGTTGCGGAAAACGGCCAGATTGCGATTGACCTATACCAGAGTGGGGATTTTGATGGCATCTTAATGGACTGCCAAATGCCAATAATGGATGGATATGAAGCCACCCATTACATCCGCAGCGAGCTAAACGATCACTCAATTCCCATTATCGCTATGACAGCCAACGTAATGGAAAGAGATAAAGTTAAAGCCACCGAAGCTGGTATGAATGACATCATCGCCAAACCGATTGATGTCGGTAGTATGTTCAGTACGTTGGCACAATGGATCACGCCCAAGCATCCACAACAATTTGTCGCCAACTCAACAGAAACTCAAGGGGAAATGCTTGCGATTGAAGGAGTAGATACCACTGCGGGTTTGATTCGCTCAAGCGGTAACATGGATCTCTATAAAAAGCTTCTTCGTCGTTTTGCCGAGACCTACCGAGATACAAATGCGGTCTCTAAAGCACTTTGCGACGCAGATAACACTATCCAAGCGCGAAATATCCATACGCTCAAGGGAGTGGCTGGTAATATAGGCGCAATAGAACTCCACCAGCTCAGTGCTTCTCTTGAACAGCAGCTAGACAATGAAACCCTTCGTCAGAAATTGGTTGATACGTTAAGCTCGCTGGTTTGCAACGTAGAACAAACGCTACACCAACCAGAGCAAAACGCACAAATTGTGGAAGATAAATCGTATGAGCCCACTACCTACACCAAACTCTATGCCGCTATAGAACAAAGTGATACCGAAGCAATTTCTATCATCAATGGACTGCAATCTGGGCAGCAAATTGGTTTGTCGCGAAACCAGCTCTCTGAGCTGACTAAGGCACTGGAAGAATTTGATTTTGAGCGCGGTTTACAGATCTTGGACACAAGCCTGCGATGAGAAGTGAGTAAAATGCTGTAATTTGTATCGTTTTTATTGTAGATAATGTAACTTATGCCATTAAAGTCAGGCTACTACTATTCATCCTTCGAATAAGTAACCTACTGACATAGCGAATTGATATTACCTACAGAGCGACGATAAACCGCAAGAAATGGTATATTATTAAAAATGTCCAATGGTAACGGTGATAAGTTTGGACCAGCAGTTAGTAAAGCAAATAGAAGATATATGTGCAGCCAGAGGCGTAAGGCTTACCGCCCAACGCAAAAGAGTGTTTGAGCTGATTTGCTCAAGTCCAAAGGCGGCAAGTGCTTATGAGCTTTTAGACGAGTTAAAAGTAAGTGAACCCCAGGCCAAACCACCTACTGTATATCGAGCCTTGGACTTTTTGCTCGAACAGGGATTCATCCACCGCGTTGAATCAACCAACAGCTACATTCAATGCTGCTCGTGCAATGCCCATAAGCATCACTCGCATCTTTTGATTTGCGACAGATGCAGTAACGTTATTGAACTACAAGATGATAGTTTGGTAGCCTTGCTAAAGAAGAATGCGGAAGTACATGGTTTTTCCATCAACAATCACGTTATTGAATCACATGGTATTTGTCAGTCATGTGCCTCTGACAAAGCGAAATAAGATATAGAAGAAGATTATGCGCGCTGAATTTGTAAACCCGTTTTTAGCTTCATTGATGAATGTTTTGAAAACGATGGCTTCACTGGAATTGAAGCCACAGAAACCTCGTGTCAAAAAAGATGAAATTGCACGTGGAGATGTTTCAGGTTTAATCGGGATGGTAGGTCCGCAAAGCCGCGGTTCTATGTCGATTACTTTCGATGAAAACCTCGCTCTTGAAATTATGCAGAATATGCTTGGTGAACGCCCTAATGGACTGAACGATGAAGTGACAGACATGGTGGGTGAAATCACTAACATGGTAACGGGTGGTGCGAAACGTATCCTAGCCGAAAGTGGCTTTGATTTTGATATGGCGACACCTGTCGTTGTCTCTGGTAAAGGCCACACCATCCGTCACAAGTGCGAAGGTTCTATCATTATCATGCCGTTCACTTCTCAATGGGGTAACGCATTTATTGAGATCTGTTTTGAATAACCCATTACAGAAAGACAAATAAAAAACGCTTCTCTAGAGAAGCGTTTTTTATTTATGCAATCACCTTACGGGCTTTCAATACTTTTAAGCAGTCATCAACCAGCTCATCAATTGACTTCTCACCTGCCCGAAGATCAATTTCTGGATTGAGTGGTGCTTCATACTCAGAATCGATACCAGTAAAATTAGCAATCTCCCCTGCACGCGCTTTTTTATACAGACCTTTAGGATCCCTTTGCTCACACACTTCCAATGATGTATTGACGAACACTTCTAAAAACTCGCCCTCTGGCAGCATTTCACGTACCAACTGCCTCTCTGCACGATGAGGAGAAATAAAAGCGGACAAGACGATCAAACCAGCATCCGCCATCAGCTTAGCCAATTCACCGATGCGACGGATGTTTTCACGGCGATCTTGCTCAGAAAATCCGAGATCACTACACAAACCATGACGAACATTGTCTCCATCTAACAAGTAAGTGTGATATCCCGATTCAGCCAAACGCGTTTCTAAAGCACCAGCGACGGTCGACTTGCCTGCGCCAGACAAGCCAGTAAACCAAAGCACAACGGGTTGCTGCCCTTTAAGTTTGGCGCGAAATTCTTTGTCAATCGAGTGATGATGCCAAACAACATTTTCGTCTTTAGTCGGTGTTTCCGTAGTCATAATTGAGTCCTTTTAGAACGGAAAGAAGAGTGGAATCAGCGTTAACACCAACACGGAGTAAACAATCGATAAAGGAATTCCCACTCGAACATAATCAGTAATTTTGTAGTTTCCTACGCTATAAACCAAAAGGTTAGTTTGATAACCGTAGGGTGAAATAAAGCTCGCACTTGCACCAAACAACACCGCCATAATAAATGGCATAGGATCGACCCCGTAGCCCAGAGCCATACTGTAACCAATTGGAAATGCTAATGCGGCCGCAGCATTGTTAGTAACAAGCTCAGTTAAAATAAGAGTAAGCAAGTAAGTCGCAACCAAAGCGCCAAAGACTCCCCATCCATTAAATCCTTCAATAAACATCTGACCCAAACTGACCGATAAACCGGATGACAACATCAGTTGTGCGATTGACAGCGCCGAACCAACGATCACAACAATATCGATGGGAAAGCGTCTACGCAATTCGGCAAGCTGGATGACGCCAGAAAAGAGCGCCGCTAAAAGAAAGACGGACAAACCTTTTATCAATGGAAACACGTCAAGCAAAGCTAAGGATATGACACCAGCAAAGCCCAATAACACACAAGTCGATTTATTCGTGTCTAGACGAGCACTTGAATCAAGCGCATTGATCAATACAAACTCTTTGCGATGAGCTTGTCGCTCTTGTTCAAAACGCTTACCAGGAACAAGTACTAAGGTATCCCCTGCATTCAGCGTGATATTTCCCAAGCCACCTTGCAAACGCTCGTGACCACGACGAATCGCTACCACTACTGCATCAAATCGGTCTCGAAAATGGCTCGATTTCAGCGTCTTATTGCAGAAACTGGCTGAAGAGCTGACAACAACTTCAACAAACCCTTGTCCATTAAGATGGTGTTGGCCAAATAGGGTTAAACCTTGAATCTCCTGCAAAGTGGCGACACTTTCGATATCACCACAAAACAACAATCTATCTCGAGCTTGAAGGACAAAGTCTGGTTCGACCGAAGGCATAGTCTGACCATCACGAACCACTTCAGCCAAGAACAACTTACGTAACGCACGTAGGTTGTTTTCACTGATGCTCCGTCCAACTAACGGAGAACCTGGTTCGACGCGTGCTTCTAAGAAATAAGGCAGCTCATCTTGTGCATGATCTTCATAATCAGGCAGAAAGTAGCTCATGGGGATCAAGATCATCAAGCCACCAAGCAGCACAGACAAACCGATCAACGTGGGGGCAAAAAAACCTAAACTCGGCAAACCGGCATCTTCAACAAAGCTATTGATGATCAAGTTTGTTGATGTGCCGATCAAAGTGAGCGTACCACCCAAAATCGCCGCATAAGAGAGAGGGATCAACAGTTTAGATGGAGCATGCTGCTGATTGCGCTTGATGGCGCCAATCAGAGATACCACCACCGCGGTATTATTGGTAAATGAAGAGAGTAACGCGGTTGAAATCCCAAGTTTTGCAACCACAGTGGCTAGACGACCATTAGACAATGAACGACTGACCCAACTCACCAAACGCGTTTTCTCCAATGCTGCTGAAGCCAAAATCAGCAGCACCAAAGTCAGTAGAGAAGAATTAGTAAAATTCGTGGCAACATCACCTAGCTCAATCATTCCGCCAAGAAAAGCAATGAATGCTGCACCTGCGAAGATATAACTCGGTTTAATCCGCGTAGCCAACAGGCAGGTTACTATGCCTAATAATATTGCTAACACAAATCCTTGTTGCCACATATTACTTCCCTACCAGTAAGACGGTTACTTAAGTAACTGACTGATATCTTTTGATTCCCAGTGTGGGAAATGCTTACGGATTAACGCGTTAAGTTCGATCTCAAATGCAGAGAAATCACCTACTTTCGTTTCCACCTGAGTCAAGCTTTCACGTACCAAGCCAGCACCAACTGTCACATTGGTTAAACGGTCAATAATGATAAACCCACCAGTATCTTGGCATGAGGTGTAACTATCGAGTGCCACTGACTCAGTCAGCGTCCATTCACACAAACCGATACCGTTAAGTGGTAACTCGACCGCACTATGGGTTGAAAGGTTATTGATGTCATACTGGTGACGAATGGACTCAACACGACCCACTGTTTTCTTGCCAGCAATCTTGATGTCATACTCACGCCCCGGCTGAAGCGGTTGTTCTGTCATCCAAACCACATCAGCAAGGAGATGGTTGCTCGATTCAATCTGCGCCTTTTCAAGAACAATTAGATCACCACGACTAATATCAATTTCGTCTTCCAAAGTGAGCGTCACTGCCAGTCCAGCTTGTGCCTGCTCTAGGTCGCCATCAAAAGTCACAATACGAGCAACTTTCGATGTTTTTCCTGAAGGTAACGCCTTAACCTCATCACCAACTTTGATAGAGCCTGATGCAATCGTGCCTGCGAAACCACGGAAATCTAGGTTTGGTCGATTCACGTATTGAACTGGAAAACGGAATTCACCAACGGCCTTGTCACGATCAACGTTTACCGTTTCAAGGATCTCAAGCAAAGATGGACCTTCGAACCAACTCAAGTTCTCACTTGCATCTACAACATTGTCACCCTCTAAAGCCGACAGCGGTAAAATCTGAATATCGATTTCACCCTGTAGATTCTTGGAAAACTCCAAATACTCGTCGCGGATCTGTTCAAATCGTTGCTGTGAGTAGTCGACAAGATCCATTTTGTTCACGGCGACAACAAAGTGTTTTAAACCCAATAGATTTGAGATAAACGAATGACGACGAGTTTGATCCAAAACGCCTTTACGAGCGTCAATTAAGATCACCGCCAGATCACACGTTGATGCTCCTGTTGCCATATTGCGTGTGTACTGTTCATGCCCCGGGGTGTCGGCAATGATGAACTTACGTTTTTGAGTAGAGAAGTAACGGTACGCGACATCAATCGTGATCCCCTGCTCTCGCTCTGCCTGTAATCCATCGACCAATAACGCTAAGTCAGGACGCTCGCCTGTTGTGCCCACACGTTGACTGTCGTTATGTACGGCCGCTAACTGATCTTCATAGATCTGCTTTGAGTCATGCAGTAATCGACCGATTAAAGTACTTTTGCCATCATCTACAGATCCACAGGTAAGGAATCTAAGCAGTGATTTGTATTGATGCTGTGTAAGGTAACCTTCGATACCTAGCTCTTCTAATTGAGCTTCTACTACGCTGTTCATGTTTCTTTCCTTAGATCCTAAATTAGAAGTAGCCTTGACGTTTTTTCAGTTCCATCGATCCAGACTGATCGTGGTCGATCGCGCGGCCTTGACGTTCACTCGATGTTGCCACCAACATCTCTTCGATAATGCCAGTTAACGTATTCGCTTCAGACTCAATCGCCCCCGTAAGCGGGTAGCAACCAAGAGTACGGAAACGTACGCTCTTCTCTTCAATCACTTCTCCCGGCTCTAACTTCATACGATCATCATCAACCATGATCAGCATGCCATCACGCTCAACAACAGGACGTTTTTCTGCTAGATACAGCGGAACAATGTCGATGTTCTCCAAGTAGATGTATTGCCAGATATCCAGTTCAGTCCAGTTCGATAGTGGGAAGACACGAATGCTTTCACCTTTGTTGATCTGGCCGTTGTAAGTACGCCATAACTCTGGACGTTGATTCTTTGGATCCCAAGTGTGGTTCTTATCGCGGAACGAATAGACACGCTCTTTAGCACGTGATTTCTCTTCATCTCGACGAGCACCACCAAAAGCCGCATCAAAACCATATTTATTCAGAGCCTGTTTCAGGCCTTGTGTTTTCATGATATCGGTATGCTTAGATGAGCCGTGCGTAAATGGGCTACAGCCCATCGCTAAACCTTCAGGGTTCTTATGCACCAAAAGCTCAAAACCATACTTTTCAGCCGTACGATCGCGAAACTCAATCATCTCTTTGAATTTCCAGTCGGTATCCACATGCAGCAGTGGGAACGGGATCTTTCCTGGGTAGAAAGCTTTGCGAGCGAGATGCAACATCACCGATGAATCTTTACCGATCGAGTACATCATCACTGGGTTATCAAACTCAGCCGCCACTTCACGGATGATATGAATACTCTCCGCTTCGAGTTGCTTGAGGTGGGTTAAACGTTCTTGGTCCATGTTAGTGCTTCCTTTACGGCTCAATACGAGCTTCTGACTAATCAAATAATGAGTTATGCGAATTGGCGCTGTTGTGCGCTAGGCTGTGGAGTGAACCACGCCAGCTTGTCTGACAGTGACACCACTTCACCAATGACGATGAGAGACGGCGATTGCGCGTCTTTTGCAAGTTCAGCCAGTTGAGATAGCTGACCTTTGAATATTCTTTGTGTTGACTGAGTTCCACGCTCAATAATGGCGATTGGAGTCTCAGGGCTACGGCCGTGCTCAATCAACTGATGTTCAATATATTCAGACTTCATTAAGCCCATATAGATCACCAGCGTTTGGTTGCCGCGAGCCAACGTAGACCAGTCCATCTGGTCACTTTCTGCTTTCAAATGCCCTGTTATAAACATAGCAGATTGAGCGTAATCCCTATGGGTTAACGGTATGCCCGCATAAGCTGTCGCACCCGCTGCGGCGGTAATACCAGGAACGACATGAAAAGAAACTCCTGCGTCCGCTAATACTTCAAGTTCTTCACCACCGCGGCCAAAAATAAACGGATCACCGCCCTTGATGCGAGCAACACGGTGACCTTGTTTAGCAAAGTCCACCAATAGCTGATTGGTTTTTTCTTGAGGGACACTATGGTGGCCAGCGCGCTTACCAACACACACCGTAATCGTGTCACTAGGAAGGAGGGACATAATGTCTTCAGAAACAAGATAGTCGTATAACACGACATCCGCTTGCTGCAAGAAACGCATTGCCTTCAACGTTAACAACTCTACGTCGCCAGGGCCTGCACCGATAAGTGCCACTTCACCTTTACCGAGCACGCTGCGACCAAAAGTATTTAAATCCATCTGATTACTACGCTGTGCACGTTGAGCGTTCAAAGGGAATTGAGAAACGGTTTCCTTGCGAGCCATAATGTCATCCTTCAATGTCTATGGAAGCATTATGTATCTGTAGCTTTATTACCTGAAATTCTAAAATTTCATTTTTTATATCAATTTCTGATAAGAACAATAAACCGTACTATAGCCTCTTTATCGAATTTTGAGAGATTCTTTGCATAACACCAATACAGCACTGCTCTAGATCACAATTAATTACCCAATGAAACAATTGTTTCACTTCATTTTGTTAAATTAGACGCGTCTTATTTAACGCTATCGGAGCTTAAAAAATGAAAGCAGCAGTGAAACCCCTGTCTCTTGCAGTACTTGGTGGTATGTTGGCCATGGCTGGTCCAGTAATGGCAGATACGATCAAACTTCGTATTGTCGAAACGACTGATATTCACACTAACGTCATGGACTATGACTACTACAAAGACAAGCCATCGCAACAGATTGGTCTTACTCGCACTGCTACTCTGGTTAAACAAGCTCGTGCCGAAGTAGAAAACAGTGTACTTGTTGATAATGGTGACCTAATTCAAGGCAGCCCTATGGGAGACTATATGGCAGCGAAAGGCATTGAAAAAGGCGAAGTACACCCAGTATACAAAGCGATGAACCAGTTGAATTACGATGTGGGTAACATTGGTAACCATGAGTTTAACTACGGTTTAGAGTTCCTTGCAGAAACTATCAACGACGCTGATTTCCCTTATGTCAGCGCAAACGTATTCGACAAGAAAACTGGCGAGCATTACTTCAAGCCATACATCATTAAATCTCATACATTTAAAGACGTTGATGGCGTAGAACACGAAATCAAAGTGGGTTACATCGGTTTTGTTCCACCGCAAATCATGGTGTGGGATAAGAAAAACCTAGAAGGCAAAGTCTTCGCTAAAGACATCAAAGAAACGGCTGATAAGCTAGTGCCTCAAATGAAAGCGGAAGGTGCTGACGTCATCGTTGCTATCCCGCACTCTGGCGTATCTTCAGATCCACATAAAGTAGGTGCAGAAAACTCTACATACTACCTTTCTCAAGTAGACGGTATCGACGCCATTGCTTTTGGTCACTCTCATGCTGTCTTCCCAGGTAAAGGCTTCGATAACATTCCAGGTATTGATAACACAAACGGTACGATCAATGGTGTCGCAGCGGTTATGCCTGGTCGCTGGGGTAGCCACGTTGGTGTCATTGATCTTGAACTGAAAGAAAAAGACGGTAAATGGACGGTTGTAAAAGGCCAAACTGAAGCTCGTCCGATCTACGACAAGAAAACGAAAACTTCACTTGCAGAAGCAGATGCTGAGATGGTGAAAGCGCTTGAAGCTGACCACAAAGGGACTCGTGATTTCGTTAACCAGCCAATCGGTAAAGCTAACGACGTGATGTACAGCTTCTTAGCGTTAGTACAAGACGATCCAACAGTACAAATTGTTAACCTTGCACAAAAAGATTACGTTGAGCGCTTTATCCAAGGCGATCCTGACCTAGCAGACATTCCTGTTCTTTCTGCTGCTGCACCATTTAAAGCTGGCGGTCGTAAAAATGATCCAGGTAACTTCACTGAAGTAGAATCGGGTCAGTTGACTTTCCGTAACGCAGCAGACCTTTACCTATACCCGAACACTCTCGTTGCGATGAAAGTAACCGGCACTGAAGTGAAAGAGTGGTTAGAGTGTACAGCGGGTCAGTTTAAGCAAATTGATGTGAACAGCACTGAGCCACAAAGTCTGATTGACTGGGATGGTTTCCGTACCTACAACTTCGATGTTATTGATGGCCTGAACTATCAAATTGATGTCACTAAGCCGGCGAAATATGACGGCGACTGTAAGGTGATCAACGAAGGTGCTGAACGTATAGTTAATCTTACTTACCAAGGTAAGCCAATCGATATGAAGCAAGACTTCATCATCGCGACAAACAACTACCGTGCATACAGCAACAAGTTCCCTGGCACAGGCTCTGATTTTGTCGCGTTTGACTCACCAGATGAAAACCGTTCAGTAATCGCAGCTTACATTACTCGCGTAAGTAACGAAAAAGGTGAATTCACGCCAAGCGCAGACAACAACTGGTCATTTGCACCAATTAAGTCAGATAAGAAACTGGACATCCGTTTTGAGACTTCACCAAGTGATAAAGCGGCGAAGTTTATCGAAGAAAAAGGCCAGTATCCAATGAAACGCATGGGCACTGATGATGTAGGTTTCGCGGTTTATCAAATCGACCTTCAGAAATAACCCTCTTTTCCATTGAAACAAAGCCGCACTGTTAGTTGCGGCTTTTTTTTCATCACTGGTCAATGGTAGCGAGTTGGGGAAGTGCGTTAGAATCTCTACCTATCCCATTCAAAGATAAACACGCTATGTTTGATAACTTTCGACAGCAACTGACCCACAATGGATTTACCAGCCAAGAAATTGATCAACTGACTCTGTCAGCACGACAACTTGAGCTGCCGACCCGTCATATCCTGCTACATCAAGGCCAGGTAGCAGAAGAGATCTATTTTCTCGTATCGGGTATCTGTCATTCATGTTACTTGACGGAAAAAGGCAAAGAGTTCAGCAAAGAGTTCTATTGGGAAAATGACTGGCTTATCGGCTTTGAAAGCTTAATCAAACAGCAGGCCTCACCTTATCTGCTCGAATCTCTTACGCCCTGCACCATGATTTCTCTCCCTATTGCAGCCCTCCGTCAGTGGCGAGATGAAAAGCACAGCATTTACTTAAAGCTGCTTGAAACTCAGTTAATGTATAAAGAAAACAAAGAACGATTTATGCTGCTCTACAGCCCAGAGGAACGTTACCAACTTTTCTGCCAGCATTACCCCGAATTGCTTGAACGGCTCAATGACTATCAAGTCGCTGCTTACCTAGGAATCACACCAATCAGCTTGAGTCGTATCAAAAATCGCCGCCAAAATTAACAATTGTTAATGTCGCCAAGCGATTGAGTTGTTACATTCGCCTTAACAGATATCAACAAGGCAAAACACGTATGGTCACTTGGCAACTAATTCCCTTTTCACAGCTGACAACCACTCAGCTTTATCAACTACTTAAACTCAGAGTGGATGTATTTGTCGTTGAGCAAACATGCCCATACCCCGAACTGGATGACAAAGATCATCAAGAGGGTGTACATCATCTACTTGGTTATCAAGATGGGCAGTTGGTTGCGGGCGCTCGGTTGATACCGAAGGGATTAAGCTATCCAAGTGTCAGCATTGGACGCGTGGCTACCTTAGCAAGCCATAGAGGTGGCGGACTTGGCCATCAGTTACTCAAGCAAGCATTGGCTGGGTGTGAATCTTTGTGGCCAGGAGAGAAAATAGAGATTGGTGCACAAGAGCATCTGGCTGACTTTTATCAGCAACATGGCTTTGTCCAAACCTCAGATATGTATCTTGAAGACGATATACCGCATATCGATATGAAGTTGGACAAATAGACGTGGCAGCTTCAGCGACCTATGTCGCGATCCTCCTACTCATCGTAGGCAACTTAGCGGCATCTTTGTCTGATGTCGCAGTAAAATTACTGGATGGTGATGTGTCTACCTTCCAGTATGTTTTCGTTCGTCAACTACTTTCAACTTTAGTGATCTTTCCCTTTTGGTGGAAACAAAAGCCGACTCAGAAAAAGCTCTATAGCCCAGGTCTCAACTTATTCCGTGCGCAACTGATATTAATTGGCAGTGGATGCATGGTCATTGCCATCACTCACCTGACCCTAGCGACAGCAAACGCCGTCTTTTATGCAGCCCCTTTATTGATGCTACCGCTAGCTGTATTGCTTCTAGGAGAGAAAATCACTTGGACGCGTGCGATTGCATCACTGTTCGGTTTTGTCGGCGTGCTAGTGGTTCTCAGGCCTTCAGAATTTCATTGGGCGGCGACGTTCGCCTTAGGAACAACGTTAACTCTGGCACTCTTCAACGTCACTGCTCGTAAATTACCGGCGGAACAAACCATCATCAGTACGTTATTTTGGACATCGTTGTTATCTCTGCCTCTCTCATCGGTATTAGCCTTGATTTACTGGGCGCCGATAACCTATCAGCAAATCATGCTGATTTTGGCAAGTGCTGGATTAATTTTGAGTTACAATGGATTGGCTGTCATGGCTTATCGACGTGCACAAGCAAGCCAGATTTCTGTAGCAGAAAATTCAGGGTTAGTGTTCGTCGTTATTATTGGTGTGGTTTATTTTGACGAGGTGCCAGACTGGCTGACAGTAATAGGGATAACCATGATTATGTTACCCCTTGTCCCGTGGAAAACACTGATTAAAAACGGAAGGATAAGTTACTTACTGCGACCAAAGCCACCATCAGAAAGACGGAAGAACATAACAGACTGATTGTTCTTTTCGAGTTGAAGGATATCCAATTGCCCATTCTCCGCCAACTTAAAGCGGACAAGCTGCCCTTGCTTAATTTGGCTTAGAGGTTTGTCCGCACCTTCAACTTTTACCAAAGCATTGAGATCCGCCATAGCTAAACCATTGCTGCGAAACACTTGTGCCAATGTATCACCACTCTTAACCTGATACTCTTTCCAAGTGTCAGAAGCCAGTGATTGCTGCTGTCGGCTTTGTTGCTCGCTCAAACTACGTGTATCAATGTCAATCTCGACTCGTTGGACTGGCGAGGTTTGTGATTCAGTCCCCCCCGTCGAATCGGGTAACGGAATCACCAATAAAACCAGCAAGACAGGCACTAAGATCATTAAACCACGTTGGTGAAGCTTAGGAAGCAGGTTCCAGCGCTGTAGGACTGCACCCTTTATTTTGAGCCAATCAATAGCACTAAACTTTTTCTTCACTACATCAACGTAATCAACTTGCTGCTGTTTTTTCTTTTTTCTGCGATTCATCGCACCTTGTCTCCAAACGGGTTTCGCTCTAAGTATAAAAAACCAAGCCCCCATGAGTATAGGAATTTTCGCTCAACAAAGTAATCGCTGGGTCAAAACTTGCTATCAAGTCATAGAAAGTCGATCTTAATCTCACATTGCCCTACTCGACAGACTATATGGGAGCGACCGTTTCATCATAGCGCCATTACTGGTATCCTTTACTGCTTTATACACCATACAAAGAGAGACATCATGTCTGAAGTTAAATTTGAGACTGTAGAGCAAAAAGCTAGCTACGGTATCGGTCTACAGATGGGTCAGCAACTTGCTGGTTCTGGTCTAGAAGGTCTAAACGTTGACGCTATCGCTGCAGGTATCGCTACAGCACTAGTTGGTGAGCAACCAGCTATCGAAATCGACGAAATCAACAACGCTCTTCAAGAGTTACACACTCGCGTTGAAGCGGCACGCCAAGAAGCAGCAAAAGCAGCTGCTGCAGATGGCGAAGCGTTCCTAAAAGATAACGCTCTACGCCCAGAAGTAACGGTTCTTGAATCTGGTCTTCAATACGAAGTGATCACTGAAGGTACTGGTGAAATCCCAACTTCAGACAAGCAAGTTCGCGTTCACTACCACGGTGAGCTAACTGACGGTACCGTTTTCGACAGCTCAGTATCTCGCGGTCAACCAGCTGAGTTCCCAGTGACTGGCGTTATCAAAGGTTGGGTTGAAGCACTACAACTGATGCCTGTAGGTTCAAAGTGGAAACTATACATCCCACAAGATCTTGCATACGGTGAACGTGGCGCTGGCGCTGCAATTCCACCATTTGCAGCTCTAGTATTCGAAGTAGAACTACTAGATATCCTTTAATTTATTAACAAATTAAAGCGAACAAAACGGCGGCCATTGTGCCGCCGTTTTTTATGTATGATACTTATTCGACAGGTCTATCAATGATCTCGTTTTTTTAAGGAAACAAGATGAATAAGAAAATTGTACTGGCAGCGATCGTGAGCATGGCGTTAATGGGATGCCAAACTACATCAGGTAGCAACACCAACACAGGCAGTGATAATGCCTACAGCAGCTTAGCAAATGCGGCTTTAACGGGCGCGGTTCAGGCGTGGTCGTCACAAAGTACAGGTAGCAGCGATTTAGTTTCTACACTGCAAAATAGTGCCAACATATCTTCTGAGCAAGCCATTGGCGGTCTAGGCTCAATGTTAGCGCTGGCGCAAAACTCTCTTAATAGTAGTCAAAGCAATGAAATGGCGGGGTTAATACCTGGTTTTGACTCTCTACAGTCAAGCGGCTTAACAACAATGATTGCCAATAATGAAACAGTTAAAAGTGCATTCTCAGCATTGGGCATGGATCCATCGCTAATCTCTACCTTTGCTCCAATTATTATCAGCGCACTGCAGAACCAAGGAGCAAGTAATGGACTATTGGATAGCTTAGGGGCAATTTGGCAATAAGCGAAAAACCTTTTTAAGGTTGACGTTAAAGCGTCAACTTTTTAAACGCCCTATCAGAGACGGATCTCTACCTTGCTAACGTATCCTTTGCCTATCTTTCAGGTACAAAAAAACCGAGCTAACGCTCGGTTTTTTCGTTCGTACGAACCTGATTACTCAGCAGCTTCTTCAGCAGCTGGGCGATCTACAAGCTCAATGTAAGCCATTGGAGCTTTGTCACCAGCACGGAAGCCAGCTTTTAGGATACGAGTGTAACCGCCCTGACGAGCAGCGAAACGTGGACCTAGTTCGTTAAATAGTTTTGCAACTACTTCGTTGTCACGAGTACGTGCAAATGCTAGACGACGGTTAGCAACGCTGTCAGTCTTAGCTAGTGTAATCAAAGGCTCAACTACGCGACGTAGCTCTTTTGCTTTTGGCAGTGTAGTCTTGATAACTTCATGACGTACTAGAGAGCTAGCCATGTTGCTAAACATCGCTTTACGATGTGAGCTGTTGCGGTTGAGTTGACGACCACTCTTACGATGGCGCATGACCTAATCCTTCTAACTATTATCGATTAATCTTCAGCGATAGACGCTGGTGGCCAGTTCTCTAGGCGCATGCCAAGAGAAAGACCACGTGATGCAAGTACGTCTTTAATCTCAGTAAGAGATTTTTTACCAAGGTTAGGCGTTTTAAGTAGCTCAACCTCAGTACGCTGTACAAGATCACCGATGTAGTGAATCGCTTCTGCTTTCAGACAGTTAGCAGAGCGAACTGTTAGTTCAAGATCGTCTACAGGACGCAGTAGGATCGGATCGAATTCTGGCTTCTCTTCCTTCTCCTCAGGTACACGTACATCACGAAGATCTACGAACGCATCCAATTGTTCAGCTAGGATAGTAGCTGCACGACGGATTGCTTCCTCAGGGTCTAGAGTACCGTTCGTTTCCATGTCGATAACAAGCTTGTCTAGGTCTGTACGCTGCTCTACACGAGCCGCTTCAACAGAGTAAGCAATCTTGTCTACTGGGCTGTACGTAGCGTCAACCAGTAGGCGACCAATAGGACGCTCATCTTCTTCAGTATGGATACGAGCCGAAGCTGGAACATAACCACGACCACGTTCAACTTTGATACGCATTGCGATCTCAGCGTTGTCATCTGTTAGGTGACAAATTACGTGTTCAGGGTTAGCGATCTCTACATCACCATCATGGGTGATGTCACCTGCAACCACAGGGCCCGAGCCTGATTTGTTCAAAGTAATGAACACTTCATCTTTGCCTTCGGCAACGCGTACAGCAAGACCTTTAAGGTTAAGTAGGATTTCAAGAATATCTTCTTGAACGCCTTCTTTAGTGCTGTACTCATGAAGTACGCCTTCGATCTCTACTTCTGTTACAGCACAACCTGGCATAGAAGATAGAAGAATACGGCGAAGTGCATTACCAAGAGTATGGCCAAAACCACGCTCTAATGGCTCAAGAGTTACTTTTGCGTGAGTCGTGCTAACCTGTTCGATGTCAACAAGACGTGGCTTAAGAAATTCTGTTACAGAACCCTGCATTGTGTCCTCTCTTTAGTTTAAACCTTACTTAGAGTAAAGCTCGACGATCAATTGTTCGTTGATGTCAGCAGATAGATCTGAACGCTCAGGCAGACGCTTGAACGTACCTTCCATCTTACCACCATCTACTTCAATCCAAGTTGGTTTTTCACGTTGTTCAGCAACTTCTAGAGCAGCCTTGATACGAGATTGCTGTTTAGCTTTCTCGCGGATAGAAACAACGTCATTAGCCGCAACATTGAAAGAAGGAACGTTTACAACTTTACCGTTAACTAGGATAGCTTTGTGGCTAACTAGCTGACGTGCTTCTGCGCGAGTTGCACCAAAGCCCATGCGGTAAACTACGTTATCAAGACGACCTTCAAGAAGCTGAAGTAGGTTTTCACCAGTATTGCCTTTTAGGCGAGCAGCTTCTTTGTAGTAGTTACGGAATTGTTTTTCTAGAACGCCGTACATACGACGAACTTTTTGCTTCTCACGAAGCTGAACGCCATACTCAGATAGACGACCGCGACGAGCGCCGTGTACACCTGGTGCGTTATCAATTTTACACTTGGTATCGATCGCGCGTACACCAGACTTAAGGAATAAGTCAGTACCTTCGCGACGGCTAAGCTTCAGCTTAGGACCCAAATATCTTGCCATGATCTTTCTCCAGTAATCTAAAAAACGTTATACGCGACGTTTCTTAGGTGGACGACAACCGTTATGAGGGATTGGTGTAGCATCAACGATGTTTGTGATGCGGAAACCAGCAGCGTTCAGTGCGCGAACAGTAGATTCACGACCTGGACCTGGACCCTTAACCATAACTTCCAAGTTCTTTAGACCGTACTCTTTAGCCATTTCAGCACAACGCTCAGCAGCAACCTGTGCAGCGAACGGAGTAGACTTACGAGAACCACGGAAACCTGAACCACCTGCAGTAGCCCATGCTAGAGCGTTACCTTGACGGTCAGTAATAGTTACGATTGTGTTATTGAAAGAAGCATGGATGTGCGCAACGCCATCTGCAACTTGCTTGCGTACGCGCTTACGAGCGCGAGTTGGTTGTTTAGCCATTGTACTCTACCTTCCCGATTATTTCTTGATCGGCTTACGCGGACCCTTACGGGTGCGAGCATTGGTTTTAGTACGCTGTCCACGTAGTGGTAGACTGCGACGATGACGAAGACCACGGTAACAGCCAAGGTCCATAAGACGCTTGATGTTCATTGATACTTCACGACGTAGATCACCTTCTACAGTGTACTTAGCTACACCATCACGCAGTTGATCGATCTGCTCTTCAGTTAGTTCACTGATCTTAACATCTTCAGCAATGCCCACTTCAGCTAGGATAGCTTGAGAGCGAGTCTTACCGATGCCGTAGATCGCAGTTAGTGCGATTACAGCATGTTTTTGATCAGGAATGTTAATGCCTGCAATACGGGCCATTATTCACTCCTAGTGTTTCATAAAAGAATTAGCCGCAGCAAAGCCCGTTTCGGATACGCTGCGGAATACTACTTCTTTTGCACGCAAAAGGTAGGCCGAGGAATATACTCGACACTACCTTATATTTCAAGTAAAAATTTCTGCTAATTAGCCTTGGCGCTGCTTGTGCTTTGGCTCACTGCAAATCACGCGAACGACACCGTTACGCTTGATAACTTTACAGTTACGGCAGATTTTTTTAACGGAAGCACGAACTTTCATTGCTAAACTCCGTAAATGAAACCTAAATTAACGACCGTAGCCTTTTAGGTTTGCCTTTTTCAACACAGAATCATACTGTTGAGACATCAGATGAGTCTGTACCTGTGCCATAAAGTCCATAATTACAACAACTACGATAAGTAGTGATGTACCGCCGAAGTAGAAACGTACGTTCCACGCGACCATCATGAACTCCGGAATCAGACAGATAAAGGTAATGTAAAGCGCACCAGCAAGGGTTAAACGCGTCATTACTTTATCAATATACTTAGCTGTCTGCTCACCTGGGCGGATGCCGGGTACGAATGCACCTGACTTCTTCAAGTTATCTGCTGTTTCACGCGGGTTGAATACCAACGCCGTGTAGAAGAAACAGAAGAAAATTATCGCTGCTGCATAAAGCATTACATACAGAGGCTGACCTGGGCTAAGAGCCAAAGACACGTCAGTTAACCAACCGAACGCGCTGCTCTCACCATTCTGACCAAACCACTGAGCCAGTGTTCCTGGGAACAGGATAATGCTTGACGCAAAGATTGCTGGAATAACACCTGCCATATTAATTTTAAGTGGCAAGTGAGTGCTTTGTGCAGCAAATACCTTACGACCTTGTTGACGCTTCGCGTAGTTTACAACGATTCGACGTTGACCACGCTCCATGAAAACAACGAAGTAGATAACTGCAAAAGCAAGTACAGCAATCAACAACAGAAGAAGTACATGCAATTCACCTTGACGCGCTTGCTCGATTGTTTGACCGATTGCAGAAGGCAATCCAGCAACAATACCTGCAAAGATAAGTAACGAAATACCGTTACCAATTCCACGCTCAGTAATTTGTTCACCTAACCACATCAGGAACATGGTGCCGGTTACTAAACTTACGGTAGCAATAAGCGTAAACATGGTTTGGTTGATAACAACCAGATTATCGACCATGTTTGGTAGGCCTGTTGCGATACCTATAGCCTGGAATGTTGCAAGTACAAGCGTGCCGTAGCGTGTGTATTGGCTGATCTTACGACGGCCTGCTTCACCCTCTTTTTTGAGTTCAGCTAACGCTGGATGAACTACAGTTAGCAGTTGGACAACAATAGATGCCGAAATATACGGCATGATGCCCAACGCTAATATAGATGCACGCTCAAGAGCACCACCGGAGAACATGTTAAACATTTCAACGATGGTACCTTTTTGCTGTTCGAACAAATCGGCAAGTACAGCAGCGTCAATACCAGGAATCGGCACGAAAGAGCCGGCTCGGAATACTAAAAGTGCACCAATTACGAATAATAAGCGCGACTTTAGCTCACTTAAGCCGCTCTGAGCACTACGAAAATCTTGTCCTGGTTTCTTAGCCATCTGTACCTCGTTCCTCGAGATTATTCCTCGATTTTACCGCCTGCAGCTTCGATTGCAGCTTTAGCGCCTTTAGTCACACGTAGACCTTTAACAGTCACTGCTTTGTTGATTTCACCAGATAGAACAACTTTTACGAATTCGATGTTCTTAGTGATAACGTTAGCAGCTTTAAGGCTGTTTAGATCTACTACGTCACCAGTTACTTTCGCTAGCTCAGCTAGACGAACTTCAGCAGACACTAGGCTCTTACGAGAAGTGAAACCGAATTTTGGTAGACGTTGTTTTAGAGGCATCTGACCGCCTTCAAAACCTGGACGAACAGTGCCGCCAGAGCGTGACTTTTGACCTTTGTGACCGCGGCCACCAGTTTTACCTAGGCCAGAACCGATACCACGACCTACACGTTTAGCAGTAGTCTTAGCACCAGCAGCTGGTGATAGAGTATTCAAACGCATTCTGATTACTCCTCAACTTTAACCATGTAGTAAACCTTGTTGATCATACCGCGTACGCACGGAGTATCTTCAAGTTCTACTGTGTGGTTGATTTTACGAAGACCTAGACCACGAAGCGTAGCTTTGTGCTTAGGTAGACGACCAATTGAGCTTTTAGTTTGAGTTACTTTAATAGTTGCCATGGTGTTCTTACTCCGAAATAGATTCAACAGTTAGACCACGTTTAGCAGCAACCATCTCTGGTGACTTCATGCTACCTAGTGCATCGATCGTAGCACGAACGATGTTGATAGGGTTCGTAGAACCGTATGCTTTAGATAGAACGTTGTGTACACCAGCAACTTCTAGTACTGCACGCATCGCACCACCTGCGATAACACCAGTACCTTCAGCAGCAGGCTGCATGTAAACTTTAGAGCCCGAATGGCGACCTTTCACTGGGTGGTGAAGAGTACCTTCGTTAAGCGCGATCGTAGTCATGTTACGACGAGCTTTTTCCATTGCTTTTTGGATCGCTGCAGGTACTTCACGAGCTTTGCCGTAACCGAAACCTACACGACCGTTACCGTCACCAACTACTGTTAGCGCAGTAAAGCTCATGATTCGACCACCTTTAACCGTTTTAGAAACGCGGTTAACTGCGATTAGCTTTTCTTGCAAATCATTCGCTTGAACTTGTTGTTCTTTAGCCATCTTCCAACCCTACCTTAGAATTTCAGACCAGCTTCGCGAGCAGATTCTGCTAGCGCCGCCACTCGACCGTGGTATTGGAAACCAGAACGATCAAATGCAACTGCTTCTACGCCTTTTTCAAGAGCGCGCTCAGCAACAGCTTTACCTACTGCTTTAGCTGCATCGATGTTACCAGTGTTCTTAACTTGCTCACGGATCGCTTTTTCTACAGTAGAAGCTGCTGCGATAACCTCAGAGCCGTTAGCTGCAATAACCTGAGCGTACACGTGACGAGGAGTACGGTGTACTACTAGGCGAGTTGCACCCAGTTCTGCAATCTTACGACGTGCGCGTGTAGCACGACGGATGCGAGATGCTTTCTTATCCATAGTGTTACCTTACTTCTTCTTAGCTTCTTTAGTACGCACATTTTCATCTGCGTAACGAACACCTTTACCTTTGTAAGGCTCAGGCTCACGGTAAGAACGAATGTCAGCCGCAACCTGACCAACAAGTTGTTTGTCACAACCAGTGATCACGATTTCAGTTTGGCTTGGACACTCAGCTTTAATACCCTCTGGCAATTCATGCTCAACAGGGTGAGAGAAGCCTAGAGTTAGACCTACAGCGTTGCCTTTGATAGCAGCACGGTAACCAACACCCTTAAGGGTAAGCTTCTTAGTAAAGCCTTCAGTAACGCCAACAACCATGTTGTTAACTAGAGCGCGAGCAGTACCTGCTTGAGCCCATGCGTTAACTACACCTTCGCGTGGACCGAAAGTAAGATTGTTTTCTTCCTGAGCTACAACTACTGCGTCGTTAAGAACGCGAGATAGTTCGCCTTTAGCACCTTTTACAGTGATTTCTTGGCCGTTTAGTTTCACCTCTACGCCAGCTGGAATAGCGACAGGTGCTTTTGCAACACGAGACATATTCTACTCCTATTACGCTACGTAGCAGATGATTTCACCACCAAGACCTGCTTTACGTGCAGCACGGTCTGACATAAGACCCTTGGAAGTTGAAACGATAGCAACACCAAGACCACCCATTACAGAAGGAAGTTCATCTTTCTTCTTGTAAACACGTAGACCTGGACGAGAAACACGTTTAAGTTGCTCGATTACTGGTTTAGCTTGGAAGTACTTAAGAGTAACTTCAAGCTCAGGTTTAACTTCGCCTTCAACAGCGAAATCAGTGATGTAACCTTCAGCTTTTAGTAGTGCAGCAATTGCAACTTTAAGCTTTGAAGAAGGCATTTTAACAGCAACTTTGTTTGCTGCCTGACCGTTACGAACGCGGGTCAGCATATCCGAAATCGGATCTTGCATGCTCATATGATTTACTCCAAATGATTAAGTGGCAATTACCAGCTAGCCTTACGAAGACCCGGAATCTCGCCTTTCATGCAAGCTTCACGAACCTTAATACGGCTTAGACCGAACTTACGTAGGTAACCGTGTGGACGACCAGTTTGGTTACAACGGTTGCGCTGACGTGATGCACTTGAATCACGTGGAAGAGTTTGCAGTTTAAGAACCGCATTCCAACGATCTTCTTCTGATGCGTTTACATCGCTAATGATAGCTTTAAGCGCTGCACGCTTTTCAGCGAACTTAGCTACAAGCTTCGCACGTTTTGCTTCACGTGCTTTCATTGAATTTTTAGCCATAACAGTAACCCTTCACCTTACTTACGGAATGGGAAGTTAAAGGCAGCCAGCAGAGCACGGCCTTCCTCATCAGTACCAGCAGACGTCGTAATAGTGATGTCTAGACCGCGTACTCGATCAACTTTATCAAAGTCGATTTCCGGGAAGATGATTTGCTCGCGAACGCCCATGCTGTAGTTACCGCGTCCGTCAAAAGACTTAGCGCTAACACCACGGAAGTCACGTACACGTGGAAGAGCGATAGAAATTAAACGCTCAAGAAAATCCCACATACGTTCGCCACGCAAGGTTACTTTACAACCGATAGGGTAGCCTTCACGGATTTTGAAACCTGCAACAGATTTACGAGCTTTAGTGATAAGTGGCTTTTGACCAGAGATCGTTGCCATATCAGCAGCTGCGTTTTCTAGCAGTTTCTTATCGTTGATTGCTTCACCAACACCCATGTTTAGGGTGATTTTCTCGATTCTAGGGACTTGCATGACGCTTGTGTAGCTAAACTGTTTGGTCAGTTCAGCGACTACAGACGACTTGTAGTAATCATGCAGTTTCGCCATAGTAGAACTCCAAATTACTTCTATTAGTTAGAAACGGTTTCGCCGTTAGACTTGAAGAAACGAACTTTCTTGCCATCTTCGAAACGGAAACCGATACGGTCAGCTTTACCAGTAGCTGAGTTAAAGATTGCAACGTTAGAAGCATCAATTGCTGCTTCTTGTTCAACGATGCCACCTTGTTGACCTAGAGCCGGAACCGGCTTTTGGTGCTTCTTAACAAGGTTGATACCTTCAACAATAACTTTACCAGTTGCTAGAACCTTAGTTACTTTACCTTTCTTGCCTTTATCTTTACCAGCAAGAACGATTACTTCGTCATTACGACGGATTTTAGCTGCCATCTTACGTGCTCCTTACAGAACTTCTGGAGCCAGTGAAACGATCTTCATGAACTTATCGCCACGAAGTTCGCGAGTCACAGGACCAAAGATACGTGTACCGATTGGTTGCTCAGTGTTGTCATTTAACAATACGCAAGCATTACGGTCGAAGCGAATGACAGAACCGTCTGGACGACGTACGCCTTTACGGGTGCGAACTACCACCGCCTTCAGTACATCACCTTTTTTAACTTTACCGCGAGGAATTGCTTCCTTAACTGTAACTTTGATGATGTCACCGATATGTGCATAACGGCGGTGAGAGCCACCCAGAACCTTAATACACATTACGCTGCGAGCGCCTGAGTTATCAGCTGCGTCCAGCATACTTTGCATTTGGATCATGTTAGTGCTCCGCTAAATATATAAAAAAACTAGACCCTCACGGGTCGGGCTGCCTCTTTAAAAGGGACGCGAATTGTACCACCCTTTTTTATTAATGGGTAGTCAAAAAATAAACGGCTCCAAAAAAAATTTTGGAGCCGTTTTTGTTTATAGAAGAGTGAAGATTACATCTTCGCCTTTTCTACAACTTTTACCAAAGTCCAAGACTTAGTCTTAGACAGTGGACGACACTCTGCGATTTCAACTTTGTCGCCTAGGCCACATTCGTTGTTTTCGTCATGTGCGTGTACTTTAGTCGTACGCTTTACGAATTTACCGTAAATTGGGTGTTTAACCATGCGTTCGATAGCAACAACGATAGACTTGTCCATCTTGTCGCTAACTACACGACCTTGTTGAGTACGTTTTACTTCGCTCATTATGCGCCTGCCTTCTCAGTCAAAACAGTTTTCACACGTGCGATATCACGGCGTACAGCTTTCAGAGTATGAGTTTGCTGTAGCTGACCAGTTGCAGCTTGCATGCGCAAGTTGAACTGTTCGCGTAGCAAATTCAATAGCTCAGCGTTAAGCTCTTCAACGCTTTTCTCGCGTAGATCTTGTGCTTTCATCACATCACCTGCTTAGTTACAAATGTAGTTTTGAATGGCAGTTTGCGAGCCGCTAGACGGAACGCTTCACGAGCCAATTCTTCAGGTACACCACCCATTTCGTACATAACCTTACCAGGTTGGATTTGGGCTACCCAGTACTCAACGTTACCTTTACCCTTACCTTGACGAACTTCAAGTGGTTTTTCTGTGATAGGTTTGTCTGGGAACACACGGATCCAGATTTTACCTTGACGCTTAACGTGACGTGTCATTGCACGACGTGCCGCTTCGATTTGACGAGCAGTTAGACGACCACGGCCTACAGCTTTAAGACCGAATTCGCCGAAGCTTACATCAGTACCTTTAGCTAGACCACGGTTACGACCAGTCTGAACCTTACGGAACTTAGTACGTTTAGGTTGTAGCATCTGTCGACTCCTTACTTACGGCCTTTGCGCTGCTTCTTAGGCTTATCGCCTTTAGGCTCTACAGCGTTAGCTGCTGGCATACCGCCTAGAATCTCACCTTTGAAGATCCAAACTTTAATGCCGATCACACCGTATTGGGTGTGAGCCGAAGAAGTTGCGTAATCAATGTCAGCACGTAGAGTGTGTAGAGGTACACGACCTTCACGGTACCACTCAGAACGTGCGATTTCAGCGCCGCCTAGACGACCGCTTACTTCTACTTTGATGCCTTTAGCGCCTAGACGCATAGCGTTTTGTACCGCGCGCTTCATAGCACGACGGAACATAACACGACGCTCTAGCTGAGACGCGATGCTATCACCAACAAGCTGTGCATCTAGCTCAGGTTTACGTACTTCAGCGATGTTAATTTGCGCTGGTACACCTGCGATTTTAGCTACAGCTGCACGTAGTTTTTCTACGTCTTCACCTTTCTTACCGATTACTACGCCTGGACGAGCAGTGTGAATAGTCACACGGATGCTCTTAGCAGGACGCTCGATAACGATGCGTGAAAGTGATGCTTTTTTCAGTTCACTTGTAAGGAACTGACGTACCTTGAAGTCGCCGTCTAGGTTGTCAGCGAATTCTTTGGTGTTAGCAAACCATGTAGCATTCCAAGGCTTAACGATGCCTAAACGAATACCATTAGGATGTACTTTTTGACCCATTGCTTACTCTCCTAGTCTCTTAGCGATCTGCTACAACAACAGTGATGTGGCTTGAACGCTTCAAGATACGATCCGCACGACCTTTAGCACGAGGCATAATACGCTTCATGATTGGGCCTTCATCTACGAAGATTTTTGCGACATTTAGATCGTCAATATCTGCGCCTTCATTGTGCTCCGCGTTAGCGATAGCTGACTCAAGAACTTTCTTGATCAGTTCAGCAGCTTTTTTGTTGCTGAAAGTCAGGATTTCTAGAGCCTGGTCTACAGATTTTCCACGAATTTGGTCCGCAACTAAGCGAGCTTTCTGAGGCGAAATGCGAGCAAAGTTATGTTTAGCTAGTGCTTCCATCATCTACTCCTTAACGCTTCTTAGCTTTCTTATCCACGACATGGCCGCGGTAAGTACGTGTTGGTGCGAATTCACCCAGTTTGTGACCGATCATTTCTTCGGTTACGAATACTGGTACGTGCTGACGACCATTATGGACAGCGATGGTCAAACCGATCATCGTAGGGATGATCATTGAACGACGGGACCAAGTCTTAATAGGCTTTTTGTCTCCGCTTTCCACCGCTTTCTCTACCTTCTTCAGCAAGTGTAGGTCAATAAATGGACCTTTCTTGAGAGAACGTGGCATGGCGATTCCTCTTTAAATAGATTACTTGTTACGACGACGTACGATGTACTTGTCAGTGCGTTTGTTCTTACGAGTCTTGAAGCCTTTAGTTGGCTGACCCCATGGTGAAACTGGGTGACGACCACCAGAAGTACGGCCTTCACCACCACCGTGTGGGTGGTCTACTGGGTTCATCACAACACCACGAACGGTTGGACGAACACCGCGCCAGCGGTTAGCACCAGCTTTACCAAGTTCACGTAGCATGTGCTCAGAGTTACCAACTTCACCGATTGTTGCACGGCCTTCAGATAGTACTTTGCGCATTTCGCCAGAACGTAGACGGATAGTTACGTATGCACCGTCGCGAGCAACGATTTGAGCATATGCACCAGCCGAACGAGCTAGCTGACCACCTTTACCAGGTTTTAGTTCAACGTTGTGTACAGTTGAACCTACTGGGATGTTACGCATTGGTAGAGTGTTACCAGCTTTGATTGGTGCATCAACACCAGACTGGATAGCATCACCAGCTTGAACACCTTTAGGTGCTAGGATGTAACGACGCTCACCGTCTGCGTACAGAACTAGAGCGATGTTAGCGCTACGGTTTGGATCGTATTCTAGACGCTCAACTTTCGCTGGGATACCGTCTTTAGTACGTTTGAAGTCAATTACACGGTAGTGGTGCTTGTGACCACCGCCGATGTGACGTACTGTAATACGACCGTTGTTGTTACGACCACCGTTCTTAGAGTTTTTCTCTAGAAGAGGTGCGTATGGCTTGCCCTTGTGTAGGTCAGCGTTAACAACTTTAACAACGTGACGACGACCAGGGGAAGTCGGCTTACATTTAACAATAGCCATTTCTCAACTACTCCTGTTATTCCGCGCCGCCAACGAAGTCAAGATCTTGACCTTCTTTCAAAGTAACGTACGCTTTCTTAACGTCGCTGCGGCGACCTTGGCGTAGACCTTGACGTTTGGTCTTACCCTTATTGATAAGAGTATTTACAGACTTAACTTCAACTTCAAATAGCTTTTCTACAGCTGCTTTGATCTCTTTTTTAGTTGCATCTTTAGCTACTTTGAAAACGATAGTGTTCGCTTTCTCAGCTGCCATAGTTGCTTTTTCAGAGATGTGCGGTGCACGTAGAACTTTTAGGATACGCTCTTCAGTGATCATGCTAGCATCTCCTCAACTTGCTTAACTGCGTCTGCAGTCATTACAACTTTGTCGAACGCGATTAGAGACACTGGGTCGATACCAGCTACGTCACGTGCGTCAACTTTGTATAGGTTACGAGCAGCTAGGAATAGATTCTCATCTACTTCGCTAGTCACGATTAGAGCGTCTGTTAGCTCAAGCTCTTTCAGCTTAGCTACAAGCTCTTTAGTTTTTGGTGCTTCTACTGAGAAGTTATCAACAACGATTAGACGCTCTTGACGAACTAGCTCAGAAAGAATGCTCTTCATAGCACCACGGTACATTTTTTTGTTTACTTTTTGGCTGTGATCTTGTGGTTTCGCAGCAAAAGTAACACCACCTGTACGCCAGATTGGGCTACGAATTGTACCAGCACGAGCACGGCCAGTACCTTTTTGACGCCATGGCTTAGCGCCACCGCCAGATACTTCAGAACGTGTTTTCTGAGCACGTGTACCTTGACGAGCACCTGCTGCGTATGCAACAACTACTTGGTGTACAAGAGCTTCGTTAAACTCACGTCCGAAAGTAGTTTCGGAAACAGTTAGTGCATCAGCACCTTTAACCATTAGTTCCATTACTTACTCCTGAGACGTTATGCTTTAACAGCTGGTTTAACGATCACGTTGCCGCCAGTTGCGCCTGGGACTGCACCTTTAATAAGAAGCAGGTTGCGCTCAGCGTCAACACGTACGATCTCTAGGTTTTGAGTCGTTACACGCTCAGCACCCATGTGACCTGCCATTTTCTTGCCTTTAAATACGCGACCTGGAGTCTGACATTGACCGATAGAACCAGGAGCACGGTGAGACAATGAGTTACCGTGAGTAGCATCTTGAGTGCGGAAGTTCCAACGCTTAACAGCGCCTTGGAAACCTTTACCTTTAGATGTACCAGTAACGTCTACTTTCTTAGTATCGTTGAATAGTTCAACTGTTAGCTCAGCGCCAACTGCAAACTCTTCACCGTTTTCCAAACGGAATTCCCAAAGACCACGACCAGCTTCAACACCTGCTTTAGCAAAGTGACCTGCTTCTGGCTTAGTTACGCGGTTAGCTTTCTTAGCACCAGTAGTAACCTGGATTGCTGCGTAGCCATCTGTCTCAAGAGTTTTAACTTGAGAAACACGGTTAGCTTCAACCTCAACAACTGTTACTGGGATAGAAACGCCTTCTTCAGTAAATACGCGGGTCATGCCCACTTTACGACCGATTAGACCAATCATTCTTCTAATCTCCCTTAACCTAGGCTAATTTGAACGTCAACGCCCGCAGCAAGGTCTAGACGCATTAGAGCATCAACAGTTTTGTCTGTTGGCTCAACGATGTCGATTAGACGCTTGTGAGTACGGATTTCGTACTGGTCACGTGCTTTCTTGTTAACGTGTGGAGAGATAAGAACTGTGAAACGCTCTTTACGAGTAGGTAGTGGGATTGGACCACGAACCTGTGCGCCAGTGCGCTTAGCTGTTTCAACGATTTCCGCTGTAGAAGCATCGATTAGTTTGTAATCGAAAGCTTTTAGGCGGATACGGATACGTTGGTTCTGCATGAGACAGAGCTCCAATATTAAAAATTACACAAACAATATCGCCACTCAGACTCGTTAAAACGAGAGAATGCCGATTGATTCATGTGAAACCGTAGCATCCAAGATTAGGACGCATTGTCAGTTAATTTTCGATTAACCATCCCTATATGTCAGAGTCACCTCTGGGAATAGTTATTCCGAAGAATAGATAGCTAATTGTATTAACCGCGAACATAAGCTGAGTTTACATTACCTGACAAATCAATAAGATAAGTCAGCTCCTCGCTGCTCATTGGTTCACAACTGGCTTAACCAGTGCGCTGCATTATACAGATCACAGTTTTACTTGCAAGTGCTGGGTGAAAAATAAACGTAAAAGATGAACAAGCTGGTTGCTAACAGCGTCTCTTTTTCAGCACGCGACTCCAATCAAAGCCTCTTGGTCTCAAATTCATGCGCTCTAAAAAAAATGCAGCCTGAATAAACAGTCTGCATTTTTGTACATAGAGGGCGAAGCTGGCTCTTAGCCAGTTACGCGAGTCTCTGGCGTACCGCTTCAAACAAACAAATGCCTGAAGCAACTGATACGTTCAAGCTTGAAACGGTTCCAGCCATAGGGATTTTAATCAGGTCATCGCAGGTTTCGCGAGTTAGTCGGCGCATGCCGTCCCCCTCAGCCCCCATAACAATAGCAAGTGGGCCAGTCAGTTTCGCTTGATAAATGTCATGAGTCGCTTCACCCGCGGTGCCTACAAACCAAATGCCCTGCTCTTGTAGCGTACGCATTGTACGAGCGAGGTTAGTCACTCGGACTAGCGGTACCATTTCAGCCGCACCACAAGCCACTTTACTTACTGTCGCCGTAATGTTGGCAGAGCGGTCTTTAGGCACAATCACCGCAGCCACGCCAGCCGCGTCTGCATTACGCAAACAAGCACCTAGGTTATGCGGATCAGTGACACCATCTAACACCAATAAAAGCGGAGCTTCGTGTTGAGCAAGGATGTCATCAAGGTCATGTTCGTTGAGCTGTTTCGCTGGCTTAACACGAGCCATAATACCTTGGTGGTTTGCCCCACTCGCTTTTTCGTCCAACGTCTTGCGCGTCATCTGTTGGATCGAGACACCACAAACGTTAAGTTCATTTAGGATCGGCATCAGGCGTTCGTCTTGGCGACCTTTAAGCACAAACGCTTCAATAAAGCGCTCTGGTTCACGACTTAGTACTGCTTTAACTGCGTGAATACCGTAAATATATTCGTTACTCATTTAAAAACCTGTTCGTTTAGTTCACTGTGCTGCTTTTTTGCTACGTTTGGTCTTCTTCGGCTTATTGCCAGCTTTCTTCTTGCGAGCTTTTGTCACCTTAGGCTTTTTCGCTGCCTCTTTAGGTTCAGGTCGCTTAGTCGGCTCGACTTCTGCCGCCGCTCGTCCACCCTTGGTCGCAACACGTTTTTTCTCTTTGGCTTTTCTCTTTGCCTCTGCGACACGTTTCTTGGCCGTCTTTCCTTCGCCGCGTAGCTTACGACTTGTTTCTACTAATTCAAAGTCTATTTGTCTGTCATCCAGATTGACCGACAGGACTTTCACTTTGACTGCGTCACCCAAGCGATAAATCGCACCAAAGCTTTCCCCGATAAGTCTTTGACCGATAGGATCAAATTGATAGTAATCATTAGCAAGAGCCGAAATATGCACTAATCCATCAATGTGCAAATCCGTTAAACGAACAAAGAATCCAAAACCGGTAACGTTGGCAATTACGCCTTCTAGCTCTTCACCGACGTGATCTTGCATGTATTCACATTTCAGCCAATCAGAGACTTCACGGGTGGCATCGTCAGCTCGTCGCTCTGTCATCGAACACTGCTCGCCGTAGAAATCCATATCATCGAATGAGTAGTGGTAACCCCCCGTCGGCGTCCAACGGTCTTGATTACGTCCCTCTTCTTTCGCGATGAGATACTTGATTGCACGATGTAGCAACAAGTCTGGGTAGCGACGGATAGGAGAAGTAAAATGTGCGTAACGTTTCAGTGCCAAACCGAAGTGGCCACAGTTATCCGCGTTGTACACCGCTTGCTTCATTGAACGAAGCAACATGGTTTGAATGAGCTCCCTGTCTTGACGCTCAGCAATCTGTTTCACCAGATCAGCATAGTCTGTTGGTGACGGCTCCAAACCACCATTCAGGTGCAAGCCCAACTCGCCTAAGAAATCGCGGAAACCTTGTAGGCGAAGTTCACCTGGAGATTCATGGATACGATACAGCGCGGCTTCTTTTGCTTTCTCAACCAAAGATGCTGACGCGATGTTTGCCAAAATCATACATTCCTCGATGAGCTTATGCGCATCGTTACGAATGACGGGCTCAATACTCTCTATCTTGCGCTCCGCATTGAAAATGAACTTGGTTTCTACCGTTTCGAATTCAATCGCACCACGGTTATCGCGAGCGCGTTTCAGCACTTTGTACATTTTGTGCAGTTCTTCTAGGTGAGGAACTAATGGCTCATAACGAGTTCGTAGTTCTTCATTTCCCTCAAGAATGTCATGCACCTTGCTGTAAGTCAGACGAGCATGAGAGTTCATCACCGCTTCGTAGTGTTTGTAACCCGACAGCTTACCTGACTCTGATATCGTCATTTCACACACCATACACAAGCGGTCAACCTGCGGGTTAAGTGAACAGAGACCATTTGACAGAACCTCTGGCAACATAGGTACAACTTGCGATGGGAAGTAAACTGAGTTACCACGATTAATTGCTTCTTTATCTAAAGCGGTATCCGGTCTTACGTAGTAGCTCACATCTGCGATGGCGACCCATAAACGCCAGCCGCCACCTTTTTTCGCTTCACAGTAAACGGCATCATCGAAGTCTCGCGCATCTTCGCCATCGATTGTCACGAGTGGCAACTCACGGAGGTCAACACGCCCTACTTTCGCTTCTTCAGGCACTTCTTCGCCTAAGTTGGCGATCTGCTTATCTACAGCCTCAGGCCATTCGTGTGGGATCTGATGTGTACGAATCGCGATTTGTGTCTCCATACCCGGCGCCATGTTTTCGCCAAGTACTTCAATAACCTTACCCATCATACCGCGTGAGCGCGTTCCGCGATCGGTAATCTCGATAACAACGACATTACCCATACGTGCACCTGCACGTAAATCGTTCGGGATCAGAATGTCCTGTGAGATTCGAGAGTCATCAGGCACAACATATGAGTAGCCATATTCCATAAAGAAACGTCCTACTATTTGAGTCTGACGCTCTTCTAAAACGCGAACTAACCGACCTTCCTTACGTCCGCGCTTAGAGTTTTCGGTTGGCTGAACCAGTACATAATCACCGTGGATGATATTTTTCATTTGGTGATGAGGCAGAACAATATCATTATCCTTGCCCACACTGCCTTCTGGACGCACCCAACCATGACCATCTTTGTGGCCAATTACGTAGCCCTTCACCATCTCCAGTTTTTCTGGCAAGGCGTAGCACTGACGACGCGTAAAGACCAGCTGTCCATCACGCTCCATCGCACGCAGTCTGCGACGCAGACCTTCATAGTGCTCTTCTCCATTCAACTGCAATGCGTCAAATAGATCGTTGCGGTTCATGGGAACACCCGCTTGATGCAAAAACTCTAGAATAAACTCTCGGCTTGGGATTGGGTTTTCGTAGTTCTCCGACTCACGATCTGCAAATGGGTCGTTAGGAATAATGTCTGACATAGGCGCGCCTAAAATGTAAGGAAGGTTATAGCAACTAGTATATCTGAGTCCCGGTATAAGCTACAGGTCAGCAAGGTTAAAAACGTGTTTTTTCAACGTATTTTTCATAACTTAGCATCGTTTTTCACAAGCCTTTATATCATAGGATAAAGATCACATTTCGTTGCAAGCCCTATGGCAAACGATTGCAGCAAGTAAAGAAAGGGGTATGATTCAGGAAAATTTTACTTACCTTTTACCACGAGTATGACTATGAGTATCAAACGCTCCCTTCTTTCAACGGCCATCGCCAGCTTTATTTCTATTTCTATCTCTGCCTTTGCCAGTGAGCAAGTAGACCTAATGATCACTGACGCAATGGTTCTGACCATGAACCAAGACAAAACGATTTACCAAAATGGTACTGTGGTCGTAAATGGCAATAAGATTATCGCGGTGGGTGACAGTGAACTAGCAAATAAATATCAAGCACTTACCACTCTCGATGTTGATGGCGACATTGTCATGCCAGGTCTAATTAATACTCATACTCATGTTTCTATGACCGTATTTCGTTCACTCGGCGATGACGTCCCTGATCGCCTCCATCGCTACATCTTTCCACTGGAATCAAAGTTAGTCTCTCGCGACATGGTAAGAATTGGCGCAAACCTAGGTAACGTAGAAATGGTCAAAGGGGGCGTAACCACTTACGCTGACATGTACTATTTTGAAGATGAAGTGGCTAAGACTGTTGATCAAATTGGCATGCGTGCAATTCTTGGTGAAACCGTGATTAAGTTTCCTGTCGCTGACGCAGCAAATGCTGATGAAGGCATCAAATACGCGCTGAATTTTATTCAACAGTACAAAGATCACCCACGCATTACCCCAGCTTTTGCTCCTCACGCGCCTTACACCAACACCACTGAGACCTTGCAAAAAGTGGCTAAGTTGTCACTTGAGCATGATGTACCAGTCATGATTCACCTTGCTGAATCACATCGTGAAGAAGAGAAGATCGCCGAGCGTGCTAACGGGATGTCACCCGTTCAATATATGCACAGCATTGGCGCTTTGAATGAGAACCTAGTCGGTGCACATATGATTTTGGTCGATGATGAAGATATCAAATTGGTCAAAGAGTCGAACATGGGCGTTGCCCACAATATGAGTGCTAACATCAAATCCGCGAAAGGCGTATCGCCAGCACTCAAGATGTATGATGAAGGCGTACGTATTGGACTTGGTACTGATGGTCCAATGTCGGGTAATACTCTGAGCACAATCGATGAATTCAACCAAGTCGCCAAGGTTCACAAGCTAGTCAACAAGGATCGTGCCGCAATGCCACCACTCAAAGTGATCGATATGGCAACGATGGGCGCAGCCAAAGCGTTACACATGGAAGATAAAATTGGTTCACTAGAAGTCGGTAAGTTAGCAGATATTATCGTTGTGGATACCAAAGCGCCGAATATGGTTCCAGTTTACAACCCTTACTCTGCACTGGTTTATTCAGCCAACTCAGCCAATGTACGCCACTCAATTGTCGATGGTAAGCTTCTGATGAAAGACCGTAATATGCTAACGGTCGATGAAGCGGCTATTCGCCAAGAAGCCATTGAATTTACCAAAATCGTGCGCAAGACCGTGATCGATTCCGGTGAGATTGTTCAATAACCTATCTTTCAAATAACAATGCCCAGCAAACGCTGGGCATTGTTGTTTCTCAAACCACTCTGAGTGCAGGAAGAGTCGTTGTGATTTTAAACTACCAGAAAGTGTCGCGCTTCTTAGCTCGGGCAACAATATTCTGCGGCATTCGTCGCTCTAATCCCTGCCTAAGTACACTAATACGCTTATGGGTTCGCTGGTCTGCCGTCACCGAATTATAAAGCCAGCGATAAGCATCTTCGTAATCAAGTGGACTCCCATAATCACGCAGCAATAGCTCCGCCAAATGAATTCGAGCATTGAGGTTCCCCATCGATGCCGCTTCACGCAAATATGGAATCGCACGTTCTTTATCTTGCTGAACTAATGTTCCACGAGAATAGTAACGACCAATTTGTTCAAGTGCGGCGGGCAAACCTTGATGAGCAGCATTTTCCATGTAATAGAGACCTAACTCTACATCCTGATCAACACAGACCCCCCACGCCAGCATATCTCCGTATAAAAACTCATACGCAGGTAAGCTAATGCGAGTCGCACGTGCAACAATATCCTCAACAAGCTGGCAGTTATCGGCTTTAACGCGTTCTAAATGCTGGTTGTTGTTGATAAGGTTAATTAGTTCGGCTTCGGTATAAATTGGTATCGGCTCACCGATCTCAGACAACTCATTTGCCTGTACCACTGAGGCACTAAACGCCAACACCATCGAAGCAGCTAATTTTCTTAGCTTCATTTTCTGCACTCTTAACTTCGACTATGGACACTAACCCGAGGTCAGCATCAGATTTGCCACTTACGCGGCAAGCTTGATACTAGTATCGGCAACTGGTGCTAACTCTTTAATCAAAATTGCCGCTCTATGGCAAATTGTTGCCATAAGTATCGAGAATCGCAAGAAAAATAGACATAAAAAAACCGGTGCTTAGCACCGGTTTCTAATAACTGATAACAATCAATAATTAAGATTCGAATGGGTGAACCTTGATGATTGTTTCGTTACGGTCAGGACCAGTAGAGATGATATCTACAGTTACGCCTGTTAGCTCTTCAATACGCTTGATGTAATCTAGAGCCGCTTTTGGTAACGCATCAATAGATGTCGCGCCAAATGTGTTCTCTGACCAACCTGGCATAGTTTCGTAGATTGGTGTCGCTTCTTCAAATGCTTCTGCAGCCATTGGAGAAACTTCTAGGATAGAACCATCTTTCATCTTGTAGCCAGTACAGATTTTTAGCTCTTCCAAACCATCTAGAACGTCTAGTTTAGTTAGACAGAAACCAGAAATAGAGTTGATTTGTACCGCACGGCGCATTGCTACTGCATCGAACCAACCTGTACGACGTAGACGACCAGTTGTCGCGCCGAACTCTTGGCCAACACTACCAAGGTGCTTACCTACTGGGTCTTGCTTATCTAGACCATCGTAAAGTTCTGTTGGGAATGGACCAGAACCTACGCGAGTACAGTACGCTTTAGTAATACCAAGAATGTAACCAATGTGACGAGGACCGAAACCAGAACCCGCAGCAACACCACCAGCAGTTGTGTTAGAAGAAGTTACGTATGGGTATGTACCGTGGTCGATATCTAGTAGTGTACCTTGAGCACCTTCAAACATGATCTTGTCGCCGCGCTTACGTGCTGCATCAAGTTCATTAGTTACGTCGATAACCATAGAAGTAAGTAGGTCAGCGTAACCCATGCATTGCTCTAGAACTTCGTCATAGCTTACTGTTTCAGCTTTGTAGAAGTGCTCTAGCTGGAAGTTATGGAATTCCATGACTTCTTTTAGCTTCTCTGCGAAAACTTCTTTATCGAATAGGTCGCCAACACGTAGACCGCGACGAGCAACTTTATCTTCGTAAGCTGGACCGATACCACGACCCGTTGTACCAATTGCTTTGTTACCACGAGCGATTTCACGCGCTTGGTCAATAGCGATATGGTAAGGAAGAATTAGAGGACAAGCTTCAGAAACGAAAAGACGCTCACGCACCGGAATACCGCGCTCTTCTAGAGGCTTCATTTCTTTAATTAAAGCTTCAGGTGATAGTACAACACCATTGCCGATAACACATTTGATGTTATCGCGAAGGATACCTGATGGAATCAAGTGAAGAACGGTTTTTTGACCGTCAATGACTAGAGTGTGGCCTGCATTGTGACCGCCTTGGTAACGAACCACATATTTTGCATCTTCAGTTAAAAGGTCAACAATTTTACCTTTACCTTCGTCACCCCATTGGGTGCCTAGAACGACTACGTTATTTCCCATCTTTCCAGTTCTGATTGCTAGTTAAAAATGGATTCTAGCACCGAATCACATTTCTTGCAGTCATTTTTTAATCATGCAAGTGTAATATGGTGCTAATCCATTAGAGATTAATATAAGACCGAAATAAATCAGTCCGTTAGGTAAACTTTTAGAGCTATCGTCTTTTATTTGGCTATTCATCAGCATAGATTTTAACGGTCAAATGACCATTAACATCGATACCTGCGCGATACATTCCCGAGCTATTCATCGCGTAATGTAACTCGCCTTGAGCATCAACGGCGATTAAGCCGCCTTCCCCACCCATTTGTTTTAATTCACCCTGAATCACGGTTTCACACGCGGTATGAACATCTTGTTTCAAATAACGCATTCTAGCTGCGACATCACCAGCGACCGTTTTACGGATAAAGTATTCGCCCATGCCGGTTGTTGAGACCGCAACATTACCATTCTCTGCGTACGTTCCCGCACCAATGATCGATGAATCACCAACACGACCATACTTTTTGTTGGTGATGCCGCCAGTGCTTGTTGCTGCTGCAAGATTTCCATGCTGATCTAAGGCCACGGCGCCAACGGTGCCGTATTTTTTATCATCTGGGTATTTAGATTCTGAGAGTGCAAAGAGCCCTTTCTCTTTCATTGACAGTAGCTGCTCATAGCGACGCTCGGTGAAAAAGTAGTCTTGCTCGGTATACTCATAGCCGAGTTCAAAAGCGAACTCCTCAGCTCCGTCTCCAATCAGCAATACATGATTGCTTTTTTTCATCACATCACGCGCAAGCTCAATGGGATTACGAACATGACGCACTCCAGCAACAGCGCCTGCATCTAGCTCTTTACCGTGCATGACTGAAGCATCCATTTCAACCATCTCTTTGTGGGTCAAGACAGATCCTCTACCGGCGTTGAAGTTTACCGAATCCTCTAAAACCTTGACTGCAGCGACTACCGCATCTAGTGCATCGCCTGATTCAAGTAGTATTTTATGACCAGCACGAACAGACGTTTCAAGATCGGCCAAAATCGAGGCTTTCAGCTCTTCACTCATCTGCTCACGTAAGATAGTCCCTGCACCGCCATGAATAGCGATAGAGAAAGGTTGAGTCATCGTCGATATCTCCAGTACATCTCGCGGGGTTAATCACAAAAAAAGGCGCTTCCCAACATAATGGGAAACGCCTTCTCTAACGCTTAGCTAGACACTAACAATTAGTGTGAGCCACAGCTACCGCCACCGCAGCAGCCATCTTTTTTCTCAGCACCGTGGTCATGGCCTTCGCCACCACAACAGCCACCCTCGTGGTCGTGGTCATGGTGATGACCACAGCCACCAGCTTGATGAACGTGACCGTGTTCGATTTCTTCTTGAGTCGCTTCACGTACTGCTACAACTTCCACGTCAAATGTTAGCGTTTGACCTGCAAGCATGTGGTTACCATCAACAACCACTTCGTCGCCATCAACTTCTGTTACTTCAACAGGGATTGGACCTTGATCTGTATCCGCTAGGAAACGCATACCTACTTCAATCTGGTCAACACCTTGGAATACTTCCGCTGGAACGCGTTGTACTAGTGCGTCGTTGTGCTCACCGTAAGCTTCTTCTGGAGAAACTGTCACAGAGAACTTAGCACCTGCTTCTTTACCTTCTAGCGCTGTTTCAAGACCAGTGATTAGGTTGTCATTGCCGTGAAGGTAATCTAGTGGCGCTTCAGCTGTAGATTGATCAACGACTACACCGTCTTCCAGTTTTACTTGGTAAGCAAGACTTACAACTACGTTCTTTTCAATTTTCATATTGACTCCAAGGAGGATAAAGGACCCTAACATTCGTTAGCGTCGGCATACTTTCTACGGGGCATATTATGGGGATGATTTAGAGAAACACAATCAGTCCGGCTTAAAAATACCGATCATATTTTGCCCACCATGGTCGCTACTATCAACCGATTGTGGTGTACGTTGATCCTGATGACCGCACTCAACACACTCTACTAATTCAATATTATTCTCTATCCACCAGCGTAAAGTGTCTTGTTGTGAACACTTTGGACAACTAGCGCCTGCGATAAATCTTTTTTTCATTTCTCTCGTTTCACTGTTAATCCCAGAAGTTTTTTGATTGCTGATCGTTTTCTAACTCACGACCAAAAATCTCTTCCAGTTCTTTTCGGGCTTCTTTGGCTCTTTGGGCCAATTGTTTATCATCATTATGCTGAGGAAGCAGCTCTTTCAGCATAGCATTATCAAGTTTTCTAAAGTGCGCTTCAGCTCTCTTTGCCTGATACGGGTGCATACCTAAACTAACGAGAGCCTGTCGACCAAGATCCAGCGCCCCTAAGAAAGTCTCACGCGAGTAACTGTCAACACCTTGGCTCAGTAGTTGGTATGCCTCGACACGACTTCGTGCTCGGGCTAATAGTTTCAAGCGCGGAAAATGCGTCTGACACAATCCAATAATCTTCATGATTTCATCAGGTGAATCGGTACAAATTATCATTGCCTCGGCTTTATCCGCACCAGCGGCTCTTAATAAGTCGAGTTGAGTCGCGTCACCATAAAATACTTTGTAGCCATATTTACGCAGTAACTTAATCTGGCTCGCATCACTTTCGAGTACCGTCACTTTAATTTTGTTGGCATACATCAGACGGCCGACAATCTGCCCAAAACGCCCAAAGCCCGCAATAATCACTCTTGGCTGCTTGTTGACGACGTCACTTTGCAACCCACCCTCAGTGTCGGTATTAAGTCCTCGTGCATACCAGCGGCTTTGTGCCATCAATAATAATGGCGTCGTGACCATGGATAAACTAACCACTACCAAAAGAAACGCGGTTTGCTGTTGGTCGAGTAATCCTTCACTACTTGCTGCGGTAAAAATAACGAATGCGAACTCGCCACCCTGACTAAGAATTGCCGCCATTTTGCTGCGAGATTTTGCTCGACTACCAGACAAACGCGCAAGTAGGTAAAGAATCAGACCTTTTACAACCACTAAACCAATGACCGCAGACAGCACGGCAATGGGTTGCAAAGCCAACAGACCAAGATTCACCGCCATACCAACAGCGATAAAGAACAACCCAAGCAATAGCCCTTTGAACGGTTCGATGGCAATTTCTAACTCGTGTCGATACTCACTTTCCGCCAAGAGAACCCCGGCAAGAAACGTCCCCAACGCCATAGAAAGACCGAGTTGCTTCATTGATAGGGCAATGCCAATCACAAGCAGTAATGCAGCTACGGTAAAGAGTTCACGTACACCACTGAGTACAACATATCGAAACAGAGGTCTCAGTAGGAAGTGACCGCCAATTAATAATCCCCCCACGCCTGCAAGCATCCATATCGCATCAAGCCAATCTCCAGCGGTATTCCCCGCTAAGACAGGAAGCAGTGCAAGCATTGGGATCACAGCAATGTCTTGAAATAGTAAGACCGCAAAACCTGATTGACCGGTTTCACTGCCTCCCAGACCTTGCTCTTCAATGACTTTTAAGGCGATAGCGGTGGATGACAACGCGAGCCCCATGCCAATAATTAAACTGGTTTGCCAAGATGCTCCCACAACATAGGCAACGCTGGCGATAACCGCGGTTGTCACCACGACTTGCGCACCACCTAATCCAAGGATAGGGCCTTTCATTTGAAGCAGTTTTTTCGGATTTAATTCGAGTCCAATCAGAAACAGCAGCAACACCACGCCAAACTCAGCGAAATGGAGAATAGCGTCGACATCTCTGATTAAACCAAGTCCCCACGGGCCGATGGCAACACCCGCCAATAGATAGCCAAGAACGGAACCGAGACCAAGGCGCTGAGCAAGAGGAACAGCAACAACAGCTGCGGTCAGGAAAATAACGCTACTCTGTAGAAAATCATTCTCAAGCGCCATTTTGCCCCCCAACCATCTCAGCCACTTCGTTCTGAAGTGGCTCACTCAGCCATAGGCGGTAACGCTCAGCATGCTGATAACGTTCCATTTCAGACACATTTCGTGCCCAGTACAAGACCAGTGGTTCTATCCAATGCATCTGGCACAAGGCCGCCGTCAATTCAAATGGTTGCAAAATTTCCGATAGCGGGTAGCGGTTATAGCCCGTCTTACCGAAAGCTCCTTCTTGGCCCCCAGTCGTGATCACGCTTCGCCAATACTTACCCTTTAAAGCTTCACCTTTACCAAAGGCAAAGCCTTTTCCGAGAACACGGTCTAGCCACTCTTTAAGCAACGCAGGACAGGAATACATAAAGAGTGGATGGTGGAAAACAATCACATCATGCTCAGCCAGTAATTTTTGTTCCGCACTGACATCAATAAAGAAGTCTGGATAATGCGCATAAAGATCGTGCACAGTGACGTGATCAAGCGATTCTATTTTCTTGATCATCATTTGGTTAGCCACAGACGTTTGTGACTCAGGGTGAGCATACAACACCAATACCTTGGGCTTATCGGAGGATAGAGTTTGCATTCGTTCGACAGCAATCCTTTTACTGTTTATAGCCTACTAAGCATTATTTATCGTTATCAGTTTGTTATACGTTGTTAGTCGTGATAACGCAATGATCGACATAGCTTGTTAAGTACCCTACTATTCGACGCAATACGAGTAACGACAAAGCAAAAGATTATGATTACCTTCTCTGGCATCCAGCTTCTTCGCGGTGGTAAACCACTTCTTGAACAAGCTTCAGCAACCATCCAGCCTGGCGATAAAGTCGGTTTGGTCGGAAAAAATGGTTGTGGTAAATCCACACTGTTCGCCCTGATCAAGGATGAACTTTCTATTGATGCGGGTAACTTTAGCAAACCCGCACACTGGGAGATGGCTTGGGTAGCACAGGAAACCCCAGCGTTAGAGCGCAGCGCTATTGAATACGTCATTGATGGTGACCGAGAGTATCGCCGTCTAGAATCGGAGTTACTCGATGCCGAGCAAAAAGATCACGGCACATTGGTCGCTGAAATACATGGTCAAATAGAAACCATTGGCGGCTACAGCATTCGGGCTCGAGCGGCGGAGCTCCTTGACGGCCTTGGTTTTAGCCAGCAGCAAATGAGTTGGAACTTAACTCAGTTCTCCGGCGGCTGGCGTATGCGTCTTAACTTGGCACAAGCTCTTCTATGTCGCTCAGATCTACTGCTACTCGATGAGCCAACCAACCACTTAGACCTTGATGCGGTTATGTGGCTAGAACGCTGGCTACAAAATTACCCAGGTACGCTGGTTCTAATCTCTCACGACCGCGATTTCTTAGATCCTATCGTAGGTCGAATCATTCACGTCGAGAACCAGAGACTAAATGAGTACACGGGTAACTACTCATCATTTGAAGAGCAGCGTGCTCAAAAACTGATTCTGCAACAAGCTCAGTTTGAGAAGCAGCAAAAGCAGATGTCCCACATGCAAAGCTACATTGACCGTTTCCGCTACAAAGCCTCGAAAGCGCGTCAAGCTCAAAGCCGAATTAAAGCGCTGGAGCGTATGGAGAAAGTTCTGCCCGCCCAGTTGGATAATCCATTCAGTTTCCAGTTCCGCGATCCGGATGCACTTCCTAACCCAATCATCATGATGGACGAAGTCTCGGCGGGATATAGTGACAATCTGATTTTAGAAAAGATTCGCCTTAACTTGGTGCCTGGTAGTCGAATTGGCTTACTTGGACGTAATGGTGCGGGTAAATCGACCCTGATTAAGCTTCTTTCTCGAGAACTCAAACCTCAAGGTGGTGACTTAACCTACTCGCAAGGGGTTAAGATTGGCTACTTTGCACAGCACCAGCTAGAAACTTTGCACCCAGAGGAAACGCCTCTACAACACATGATGCAAATTGCGCCTGACAAAAACGAACTAGAGCTACGTAATTACCTCGGCAGTTTTGGCTTTCAAGGTGATAAAGCACTAGAAAAAGTCGCCCCTTTTTCTGGCGGTGAAAAAGCGCGTCTTGTTCTCGCTCTGATTGTTTGGCAAAAACCAAACCTTTTACTTCTCGACGAACCAACCAACCACCTCGATCTCGATATGCGTCAAGCCTTGACTATGGCACTACAAACGTTCGAAGGCGCAATGGTCATTGTTTCACACGACCGCTACTTACTTCGTGCGACAACAGACGATCTTTACTTGGTTCACGATCGCCAAGTGGCTCCATTTGATGGTGACCTAAACGATTACTACAAGTGGCTGACTGAACAACAAAAATCGGAGCGCCGCGAAGCGCAAGCACAACAACCAGAGAAAAAATCTGAAAACAGTGCAGCGGCGAAAAAAGACCAAAAACGCCGTGAAGCGGAATTTCGCAAACAGACAGCACCTATTCGCAAAAACCTGACAAAACTTGAAGAGAAAATGGATAAGTTGGGAGAAGCCTTGGCACAAGCAGAGGCCCAATTATCAGATAACTCACTTTATGACGCCGAAAATAAAGCTAAACTTAACCAAGTACTAGCGCTTCAAGCTGAAAGTAAAAGCTCACTTGAAGAGGTCGAAATAGAGTGGATGGCTCTTCAGGAAGAGCTAGAGCAGATGGAACAGGAGTTCAATAGTCAATGAGTTCAAAGCCCGCCTCAATTTCTCTAACACTCGAACGCTTATGGCAATTTAGCCTACAGTACTATAGCGTGCGAGAAGTCAAAGAGGCGTGCTTACATCTGCAAAACCAATTTAAAGGCAACGTTAACCTGCTGTTGTTACTCAAGTGGCTTGATGAACAGCAGGTCTGCTTTGGCGAAGAGGACTGGCATCGCGTAGAAGAGTGTTTAGGCCGTTCCGAAGCCTTACTTCTTAGCTATAGGGAGTTACGACGTAAGTTGAAGTTCCACCTGCCTGACACTCTGTATCGCGAGTCACTCCAATTTGAGTTGCAACTAGAAAAGCAGCAACAATCCGATCTGGTTGACTGTATTAACACCATCGAGTTGAGTGTAAATCACGCAGAACCCCTGACCTTGCGCTACTGCCGTCAATTAGGTGGCGAACAACTCTATTCTGCCTTTGCCGAACCCATAGACAACATTGCCAACCTGTAGAGAGCCTTTATGACTCAATTTGTTGCTGCGAAAGGATTAACAAATCCTCACCTACAAACACTCGCACCGCGATTTATTCGTAAGAAAGCCTTGTTTGAACCCGTCTGGCAAACTTTAGATACGCCTGATGGTGACTTTCTTGATATTGCTTGGAGTGAAAACGTCGATCAGCAGTCAAACACTAACAAGCCTATTTTTGTTCTTTTTCACGGCTTGGAAGGCTGTTTTTACAGCCCGTATGCGAATGGTCTAATGGATGCCTTCGCGAAACAAGGTTGGCTCTCTGTGATGATGCATTTTCGTGGCTGTAGTGGAAAACCCAACAGACTCGCCCGTGCCTATCACTCCGGCGAAGTGGAAGACGCACGCTTTTTCTTAGAGCACCTCAACCAACGTTTCCCAACACAGACCAAGGTGGCGGTTGGCATTTCTTTGGGTGGAAATATGCTGGCCAACTATCTCGCTACCTACAACAGCCAGCCTTTACTCGATGCCGCAACCATTGTTTCTGCGCCACTCGACCTATCTGCCTGCTCAGAACGTATCGAGCAAGGCTTTTCCAAGTTGTACAAAAACTATTTGCTGTCATCGCTAAAGAAAAGCGCGTTACAAAAACACCATCTGTTAAAAGGCGAGTTGGGACTAAGCTATCAGAATATCAAGCGTGTCACCAAATTGTACGAGTTCGATGATCTTATCACCGCACCTTTACATGGTTTCAAAGATGCAGCCGATTATTATCACCAGTGCTCAGGGATACATCGACTCAAAGAAATCACGCTGCCGACACAGATCATCCATGCCAAGGATGACCCGTTCATGACCGAAGATGTCATCCCCAAATACGTGCTGCCCGATAACATCGACTATCGACTGTTTGAACAAGGTGGCCATGTGGGATTTGTTACAGGTAGCGCACTCAAGCCAAGATTTTGGTTAGAAGAAGCTCTGCCGGCCTACTATGAAAGTCTTGCCGCTTCGGCATAATAGCGCGCACAATTCACCGAACATAAAATTAAGAGGTCTTTATGATCGTCCCATGGCAACAAATTGCACCGGAGACACTGGAGAATCTGATACGCGAGTTTATTCTTCGCGAAGGAACAGACTACGGTGATGTCGAAGTTTCACTGCAAGACAAAGTTGACCAAATCCACTCTCAACTAGAATCAGGGGAAGCGGTTGTGGTTTATTCGGAACTGCATGAAAGTGTCGATATCCAACTAAAGAACCGTTTTTGATTTAGAGAACTGCGTACAGTCAATGTCTGCTAAAGCATGTTATAGTGGGCATTGATTCATGGAATGTAACTTACAGACAAGGTTTGTCATGTCCGCTAAACACCCTATTATTGCCGTGACTGGTTCATCTGGCGCTGGCACTACGACTACCTCGGAAGCCTTCCGCAAAATGTTCAATATGATGAACGTTAAAGCCGCGTGGGTCGAAGGGGATAGCTTTCACCGCTTTACTCGCCCTGAAATGGATGTCGAAATCCGTAAGGCTCGCGAGCAAGGTCGTCACATCAGTTACTTTGGCCCACAAGCGAACGACTTTGGTGGCCTAGCCGAGTTTTTCCGTAAATACGGACACGAAGGTAATGGTCAGGTACGTCGCTACCTCCATACGTTTGACGAGGCAGTACCTTATAATCAAATGCCCGGTACTTTTACACCTTGGCAAGACCTACCAGAAAACTCCAATGTGCTCTTTTATGAAGGGCTACACGGTGGGGTGGTAGATGGTGACGTTAACGTCGCACAACATGTCGACTTTCTGATAGGCATGGTGCCGATCGTCAACCTAGAATGGATTCAAAAGTTTGTCCGTGATACTCGCGATCGCGGTCATTCTCGTGAAGCCGTCATGGACTCAATCGTACGTTCAATGGACGACTATCTAAACTACATTACTCCACAGTTTTCCCGAACTCATATCAACTTTCAGCGTGTTCCGACCGTTGATACATCAAACCCTTTAAATGCGAAAGGGATACCGAGTTTGGATGAAAGTTTCGTCGTCATTCGACTTCGTGGTATCAAGAATGTCGATTTCCCATACCTGCTGGCTATGATTGATGGTTCGTTTATGTCACGCCACAACACCATCGTTGTACCAGGCGGAAAAATGAGTTTTGCGATGGAATTAATTGTTCGCCCTATCCTGCAACAATTGATAGAAACGGGCAAAATCGGTTAAGGCTCACAACTAGAACACGATTACTTTTCATACCGTGATCATGTGCACAGTTTTGCGTACCAAAAAGCCTGTTGTACCCGATTAAAATCAAGAAATCATGCTAGAAAAAGGATACTATTTGTAACCGACACATAAGTTGGCTTGCAGCATTTATAAAGTGCTCTTATCCTAGTAGGTCTTAATTAAGGCTTAGCTAAAACATGGAAAGCGGCAAGCGTACCCTGCAGAGGAAGTGAGATATTATGGTTCTAGGTAAACCTCAAACCGACCCAACATTAGAGTGGTTCCTTTCACATTGTCATATTCATAAGTACCCTTCAAAAAGCACGCTAATTCACGCGGGCGAGAAAGCGGAAACTTTGTACTACATTGTTAAAGGTTCTGTTGCGGTTCTTATCAAAGACGAAGAAGGTAAGGAGATGATCCTTTCTTACCTAAACCAAGGTGACTTCATCGGTGAACTTGGTCTATTCGAAGAAGACCAAGAGCGTACCGCATGGGTTCGAGCAAAATCTCCTTGTGAAGTTGCGGAAATCTCATTCAAGAAGTTCCGTCAGCTTATCCAAGTGAACCCAGATATCTTAATGCGCCTTTCAGCGCAGATGGCAAGTCGTCTACAAGTGACTAGCCAAAAAGTGGGCGACCTAGCATTCCTAGACGTAACGGGTCGTATTGCTCAAACGCTACTAAACCTAGCGAAGCAACCTGATGCAATGACTCACCCAGATGGCATGCAAATCAAGATCACTCGCCAAGAGATTGGTCAAATCGTTGGCTGTTCTCGCGAAACAGTTGGCCGTATCTTGAAGATGCTTGAAGAGCAGAACCTAATTTCTGCACACGGTAAAACAATCGTTGTTTACGGTACTCGTTAATTTCGATTGATCGCTAAATTATAAAAGCCACCAATGGAAACATTGGTGGCTTTTTGTTTTTTGAGAATCGAGAAAATTTTGGCTTGTTAAGGACTAGTTCTGTCAACACCTTTAACACTAAAGGTTTTATCAACTTACTGCCCGCTCTCGCTGCGGCTCTTTACCCGTTAGTGCTTTCGAAGATCTTGTCAGCAGACGCTGCAACAAATCCTGGGTAAAGCTCGCCATTAGACATTGGGTAACGTTTAGCGAACTCGTAGAAGCCTCCAGGGATGATTTCACTGCCTTCAGTAAACTGAACCGGCACTTTATCAGCCATCGTTGAAGATTGCTCAAGCAACACTTCTGGCGTGCCTTTTACTTCGCCACCAAACTCATTGATAGTAAAGCCGGCAGAGCGCAGATGATCATTCACACCTTTCACTTCATCAAAAGCATTTAGCTGGTTCACACTTACGGTAAAGTGGTTTGCTCCGTAGCCATGTGCCGCTAACCAAGCCGCGTACTCGCTTTCTTTAGCCAGCGTTTGGTAATCCGCATGACTAATATCCCATAGTCGGCCACCGTACAAGAACTCATGACCTGTTAGCTTATCCGCGTCTACTTGCTCGACTAGCTTGGCAACAATCGCTTGAAGTTCACTAGAACACTCATCAACTTTTAGTTCACTGATAAATACTTTTGGCTGTTTTGGATCGGGATGTTCAAAATGTTTCGCCGCGAGCTTTTTGCTTTCAAAAACGTAATCGCCACACGGCTTGTAGCCAGCATCTAGAAAAGGTTGTGCAAGAGTCGCGATACCTAACGGCTCAACATTGAAAGTACGTAGTGCAATATGGTCATTGATCAATGCTTCGTCTTCTTGCAGAAGTTGGTGTACTTTTTCAGCAGAGGGACACAAGCGTTGAATATAGTCATTCCATAACTGCTGGAATAAAACATCTGGCGTCATAACGCCTCCTTGTATAGGGGTTGTTTACGTTTTAAGGGTACTCATTATTGTTATAAAAGAGGCCACCTGACCAAAAGTGTCCAGAAAATCTGATCAGACAGCCGTCAAGCTTGACGTTCAAAAATGCCTCCCGGCTCAGGGAGGCAAAAAGGGAAATATCTAATCGAACTTCACGCTCTACAGTTCAACACCTGGGCTTAATGTTTCAGGAAGAAGTGTTTCGCCACCTTCCATCGAAGCCATTGGGTACGCACAGTAATCCGCTGCATAGTAAGCACTTGGTCTTAGGTTGCCAGAAGCACCTGGGCCACCGAACGGTGCATCACCACTTGCTCCAGTTAGCTGACGGTTACGGTTAACGATGCCTGCACGAATATGGTCAACAAAGTAGTTCCACTCGCTATCGTCTGTCGAGACTAGGCCAGCAGATAACCCAAAGCGTGTATCGTTGGCAAGTTCAACCGCTTTTTCCAGACCTTGGTAGCGTACGACCTGTAGCAGAGGACCGAAGTACTCTTCATCAGGTAGCTGTGCAATCGCAGTAACGTCAATAATGCCCGGAGTAACAAAGGCGGCTTCACCCGCTTTCGCTTCAACCAAACTGACACCACCCAGTGTTTGCAAGTTTGCCTGTGCAGCAAGGATAAAGTCTGCCGCTGCTTTAGAAATCTGCGGTCCCATGAATGGTGCAGGCTCTGCGAATGGCTGATCCACACGAATCTTATTGGTCGCTTGTACAAGCTTATTGACCAATAAATCACCCTTCTCACCAACAGGAACATATAGGCGACGAGCACATGTACAACGCTGGCCGGCACTAATGAATGCAGATTGAATAATGGTATAAACCGTTGCGTCCAGATCACCGTAATTTTCAGAGATCACCATAGGGTTGTTACCCCCCATTTCTAGAGCCAGCATTTTGCCCGGCTGACCTGCGAACTGACGGTGAAGGATGTGACCAGTATTGGCACTGCCCGTAAAGAGAACGCCATCTAGACCTTTAGAATTGGCTAGAGCGATACCTGTCTCTTTCGCGCCTTGGACAAGGTTGATAACACCTTTTGGCAAGCCAACCTGATCCCACAGCTTCATGGCAAATTCACCAGTAAATGGCGTCTGCTCAGAAGGTTTGAATACAACGGTATTACCTGCAAGCAATGCAGGTACGATGTGACCATTTGGTAGATGGCCTGGGAAGTTGTATGGTCCAAACACAGCCATCACGCCTAGTGGACGGTGACGCAAAACAATTTGGTTACCCGCAGCTTCACGCTGTGCTTCGCCAGTACGCTCATGATAAGCACGGATCGAGATTGCGATCTTGCCAGCCATTGCTGCTGCTTCAGTGCGAGTTTCCCAAATTGGCTTACCTGTTTCTTTCGCGATAATCTGTGCGATTTCTTCGCTGTTCTCTTTTACCTTTTCGGCAAAAGCAAGTACGAAGGCTTCACGCTCAGCAAAGCTTAGGTTTTTCCAGCCAACAAATGCATTGCGTGCGGCAGAAACCGCCTGTTCAACTTGCTCTGGCGTTGCACTCTCGCCCTGCCAGATTACTTCATTGTTGTATGGACTGGTTGAGTTCATTGACTCACCCTGACCTGCTACCCACTCTCCGGCAATCCAATGTGTCATAATGTGTTCCTTCAGATTCTGCGTAATATCTGGCTCTATTACTGAGCCAACATGCGAACGAATTCGCCTTCACCAACTCTCAGCGCCTGCGCCACTTCTGGAGAGAGAATAACTGTCTCTGAAGCTTGGTCATAAGCGGCTTTCGTTGCCGTCGCGCGGAAATCTTCAAACGAAGTGTTTGAGATTAAGTAGTCTTGAGAACTTGAATGTTCCGCGATCGTCACTTTGGCTCGGAAAGAGTGGCGCACCGATTCAATATTGCGCACATCACACTCTACCGTCGGGCCTCCATCGAAGATGTCGACGTAGTTACGGCAAGTAAAGCCCTCTTTCTCTAATAAGCGTAAAGCGGGTTTGGTATTTTCGTGTACTTGACCAATCACTGCCTGTGCTTCTTTGCTTAGCAAGTTGATGTAGATTGGTAGCTTAGGCATAAGGTCAGCGATAAAGCCTTTCTTACCTATACCTGTAAGGTAGTCCGCCATTGTGAAGTCAATGGAGAAGAAATGTTCTTGTAGCCATTGCCAGAATGGTGAGTTGCCTTCTGCATCTGATACGCCGCGCATTTCAGCAAATACCGTTTTCGAGAAACGGTGTGGATGCTCAGCCATCATTAAGAAACGACATTTAGACATTAAACGACCGTTGAAACCAAGACGGAAGTCAGGGCGTAAGAACAGAGTACAGATCTCACTACAACCTGTGTAGTTATTACCAAATGTCAGCAGCTTCACGACGTTGTTTACGCCTAGCTTGGCTGATGCGTGAACGATGGTGCTGATATGGTATGAGTAAAAAGGAACATCCCAACCGATTGACGCTTCAATACCGGTACAACCAGCAACTTCGCCAGTCTCACTATCAAAGCCAACCATTAGATAACCTTCGTCACCCGGTGAGGTTACGTCAGGCTTGGTAAAGCTGTACTCTGAATGAGTAATTCGGTTTTTTAACAGTTCTTCGTTAATTGGTAGAGATGTGAATCCGTGACCAGATTCCACTGCGCACGTGTGCAGCGCATCGTAGTCCGACATTGCGATAGGGCGAACAACCAGCATCGATACTCCCTCCTGATGCATGATACCTCTGCAACTAACTTGTATCGGGGCTATTTAATCCTTGATCAGTAGCAGAGGTATGGGAAGGTCAATTCAATCCTTAACCTTCCTTGATGTAATAATTATTTTGTTAGTGTAGATAGAGCTTTATCCAGTCTTGCTAGACCTTCTGCAATTTCTTCCTTGCTGATAACCAGTGAAGGTGTGAAACGCACCACGTTAGTACCAGCAACAAGAACCATTAGTCCTTCTTTGCCCGCCGCAACAAGAACATCACGAGCGCGACCTTGCCATTCATCATTCAATGCAGCACCAAGCAGCAGACCTTTGCCACGAACTTCAGAGAACATGTTGTACTTGTCGTTCAGTTTCGCTAGTCCTTCACGGAACAAAGCTTCACGCTCTGCAACACCCGCTAATGTTTCTGGTGCGCTCACCACATTCACTACGGCTTCAGCAACGGCACACGCTAATGGGTTACCGCCATATGTTGAACCATGAGTACCCACTTTGAGATGTTGAGCTAGCTCTGTCGTCGTTAGCATTGCACCGATAGGGAAACCGCCACCAAGCGACTTCGCTGTGCTCAGGATATCTGGCGTTACGCCTAGACCTTGGTATGCGTAGAAATGACCGGTACGGCCATTGCCTGTTTGTACTTCATCGAAAATAAGTAGAGCGTTGTGCTTATCACACAATTCACGAACCGTTTGAACAAATTCATCGGTTGGAGAAATGATGCCGCCTTCGCCTTGCAGTGGCTCCATCATGATTGCACACGTACGGTCTGAGATATGCTCACGTAGAGCTTCTACATCATTGTATGGTAGGTGTGTAACATCGCCTGGTTTAGGACCAAAACCGTCCGAGTATGCCGCTTGACCACCCACCGTTACCGTAAAGAATGTACGACCGTGGAAGCCTTGTTTGAAAGCGATGATTTCTGATTTTTCTGGACCAAACTTATCTGCTGCGTAACGACGAGCAAGCTTCAGAGCCGCTTCGTTGGCTTCTGCACCAGAGTTCGCGAAGAATACTTTTTCCGCAAAGCTCACCTCTGTTAGCTTTTTCGCTAAACGCAGAGCTGGCTCATTAGTCATAACATTACTTAAGTGCCAAATCTTCTGAGCTTGATCAGTCAGTGCATTGACCATCGCTGGATGACAATGACCTAAGCAGCTCACGGCAATACCACCCGCAAAGTCGATGTATTCTGTGCCTTGCTGATCCCAAACTCGAGCACCCTCGCCTTTTACTGGAATCATTTCCATTGGGTTATAACAAGGTACCATTACCTCATCAAACAAACCGCGTTCTACTTTATTTTGTTCAGTCATTGCACATTCCCTCTAGATACCGCATGCATAGCGAATATGGTGTCCTTACTTCCAATCAATGAAATAAGATTTTGTTTTGCCATTAAGCAATCACGGCATTGTATTTACATTTAATTAACCATTTCAATAGTGATTTATTCTTTTTAGCACCCGATACGGAGCCCAATACTCATCACCTCTGAGTATTTATGCATCACGCTTCGACTTTTATGAAGCAATATATTCTTATAGGTGCGATAAGCTATGGTTAATCATAGTTCGGATAAGGGGTCTAGCGTAGGCGAGGTAAAGATCTCGCATACTTTTTCACATAATATTCGCGACGGGGAATATGAAAGAAATGTTAAGAAAAGTGATCTAAGTCCGGCTTTGTTTGGACGAGATAAGGAGAAACAGAGCGTTTAAATCGGTTTTCGAGCGAGAAAGTTAGCCAAGATCTGGTGTCCCTGCTCCGTTTTAATCGACTCAGGGTGAAACTGAACTGCGTCAATCGGTAAAGACTTGTGCTGGTAACCCATGATCTCATCCATTGAGCCGTCTTCGAACTCGGTCCAAGCGGTCAACTCAAAACAGTCAGGTAACGTTCCGTTTTTCACCACCAATGAATGGTATCGAGTGACCGTCAGCGGATTGTTCAAGCCAGCAAAGACACTGCGATCGTTATGGCGAATCGGCGAGGTTTTACCATGCATCACTTGACGCGCTCGCACAACTTCACCACCAAACACTTGCGCAATCGCCTGATGCCCCAAGCAAACACCTAGAATCGGTAGTTTGGTTGAAAAGTGTTTGATCGCATCTAGAGAGATACCCGCCTCATTGGGAGTACAAGGCCCTGGAGAGATAACCAAATGAGTCGGAGCTAAGGCTTCAATTTCATCAAGGGTGATTTCATCATTGCGCACAACTTTAACCTCTGCACCCAGTTCACAGAAGTACTGGTAAAGGTTGTAAGTAAAAGAGTCGTAATTATCGATAATCAGCAGCATGACTTCAGGACTAGCGTTGACAAATTTAGTGGTTAAGGGCGGGTATTGTGCAATATGAGGAAAGAAAGGCAAGCGTTATCATAAAGGTAATTTTCTACTCAGCTAGCAATGAAGTGCAATAGACCCTACAAGTCGATACGATTTTTATGATGAGAAACGTTGCTTGATAGAAAGCAAGTAGCAACAAATGAAAAGGTTCTTCGCGGTTTCCATCCCTCTAACTTGCATTGCGATTTATCACGACACTCAAAGGCTTAGATGAGTCAATCCATGTAAAACTACAAGGTGTTTGGGAATGCTTGGTCGATTCAGTAACCCTAGTGATCAGAACTTCAGAGTAAAGCTTATAGAATGAAACTGATTCATAAAATAGAAGACCGCCACATCATAGTGCGGCGGTCTTCTTTTTAACTAAAGCTAAGGCCTATTACTTGCGACGACGCCATAGAGCTAGACCAAACAGAGACATCATAGCACCAAAGCCAAATGAACCTGCCATGTTAAGTTCCAGTACCGCAGGATCGTGGTCTGAAGAACGGAAGTGGTCTTTGTACTTAGGTAGATCACCTTTGAACTCATCGTTGTAGTCAAACAATGTCGACTCACCACCATTGATGTGCCAATCAGTCGCATCAACAAAATGCTTCTCTAGACTTGAACTGATCAATAGGTGATCCAGTGCACCAACCTCATCATTGAACGAGTAACTCCAGCTGTTTGGATGCGCTTTGGCTACCGCGTTAATGTAACCGTAGTTGTGTGAAATCAACGCACCTTCATCACCGTATTGCACTTCGCCGTTAATGTAAGTGTTACGTGCAGCTTTGATGGTCTTACCGTATTTCTCTTCACTGTAGTCAGTCAGAACCAGCATTGGATCTTCCATACCGTAAGAGTTCATATCGCCAAGAATAACTTTGTGACCATCAATTTTGCTCAGCGCATCACCAAGAGCAACAGCCGCAGCAACACGGAAGTTCTCACATGAGCCTTGCTTATCTAGGTCTTGGCCGCCCTGACCGCCTTGTTCTACTGGCGCAGCATCTTCCCAACACTTAGAACCTTTTGACTTAAGGTGGTTAATGGCAACAGTGATCTGCTCTTTGGTACCTTTGACTTTAAAGGTAGGAGCCAATGAATCACGCTGGTAGTTCTTACCATCTTCAATCACTTTACCTTTATCATCCACGACTTCTGGAGCTTGTTGGCTTGGCATGGCAATAACTCGAGATTCTTGCAGCTTGACCACTTTTGGACGGTAAATAACCCCTGTAGTAATGACATCTGTACCAATGTAATCATTTTCATCCGTCACCTTGTCGCCATTTGAATCGATAGCAACAATAGCGTAGCGATCTTTCTTCTTCTCGATACGAGCATTCAATTGATCAACCAACTGACGGATCGCACCGCTGTCGCCAAAACCGTTGTTCTCAATTTCCATTAAGCCAACAATATCAGCATCAAGACGCAAGATAGCATTCACAATTTTCGCTTGTTGAACTTCAAATTCTTCGTAGTTGTTCGCACCACGGCTATCACCATGCGGGTTGGTATTACCACCGAATGGTGAGTTGAAGTAGTTCAATACGTTGAAAGTCGCGATGCGTAGGTCGCCCTCCTTCATCTCAATGTCTTGAGTTCGAGGGTCATTACGTACAAAACTTTCACTCGTTAGAGTATTGGTTGGAATCAGACGGTAATCGCCGTAACTGTAGGTAATCACACCTTCTAGGCCGACAATCGTATCATCGATACGGATGTAATCTTCCGTCGAACCATCTTGGTCAACATCAGTACGACCGAAATCTGGGTAATATGGGATTGAGCCATTTGGCGCTTTTGCATCAGACTCAACAAATAGACGACGCTCCGCGTTCTCGATGCTTTGCTGTTTCGCTTCTTCTGAACCCGCTGCAAAGTTCTGGTTAGGCTGCATGCTAATGCGACCTTGAGCGAGAACCATGTTGTTGCGACGCGCTGCATAGTCATAACCGAAAGTACGAGTGACTCGCATATCCAACGCTTCCGTTGTTCTAACTAGCATGCCCTCGTAGCGTTCAAGAGTGCGATCAAAGTTAGCGTCAGTTGCAAGGATTTCGATATCCGTTGCACTCGGAGCTGCTTGCTCACCCTGCTTAACCCAGTTGTTGTTTTCCACTTTTAGCTGCGTATGGTTGTAGTACTCTTGTACTTTGCCTTTTACACACACGATATCGCCAGCCTGAAGTTCCGAGCTTGACTGGTTAGTATGCACAAATAGGCCTTCTGACGTTTCAGGGTTGTAGTCATCGGTCAGAGCTTGAAGGTAGAAACCTTTAGTTAGCCCAGTCGTCACTGCACTCACAACACCTTTAACAAAGAACTCTTGGTCCGTGATGTATGGATAGCCACTAATGAATGGAGAGGTATCACCTTCGCCTTGAATCTCTTGGATAGAAGTAAAGGTTGGCTGAGCACCGTCTTGAGTACATGCAAATGGCTCTGGAGCCGTACCGCCATCAAGAACCCCTAAACCTTGAATACTGTCTTTCGGTAGTGATGACCATTGAGAAGCGTCATAAGTAGAAGATGGTGTCATCGCATCCGAATTACGTACTAAAGTGATGTCTGTAGCGAAAGAACTGCCTCCCATCACTCCAAGTACATCATGTGCCACACCATCTTTGAGTAGCGCAACAGGATCGTTACCATTGAAGCTCATAACTGAGCCATTTAGGATATCGGCAACGGCTTTGATCTCATCACTCGCGTTGGTGTTCGCGACAACCAAAACACTTTGCGCCTCTAATACACGACCACTTAAGGACAACTTACTGCCCCAATCACCGACACCATTATTGATTTTTGCCAGTTCATAGCCATCCAGAGAAACCGAACTATCACCCGTATTGGCAATTTCGATCGCTTTGTTGTTGCTGCCACCTTCGACATACTGAGAAATAATTACGTCAGCCATTGCTGGAGACGAGAGAGCACCTGCTACCACTGCTGCAAGTAGCGTTGGAGTAAATTTTTGTTTCATGTTATCCACCATGCATCGCTTCCAATGTCGAACAACAACGAGAAAGCGTGTTCCAAATCACTATTTGTGTGACTACTTATTAATAAACCTTGTCCAGTGTTGACCTTTTTTATGAAACAAAAAATTACATTCAATGACAGTGAGACATCGATCTCATAGATGTGGTGAATAATTGAAGCACAGTCAAATTTTCAACAAAACGGGATAACAGAAGTTTCATTTTTGATACTAGAACACTGAATTAATTAAGCTTTCGCTAATTAATAGAATAAAAGCTCTAGCTAAAGGTCTCTTTTATGCGTATTAAAAAAGGCGCTATACAGCGCCTTTTTGGGGGAGGTATTAAAGTTATTTCAGCCTGTTATGTTCGTCATCATCCTTACGTTCATACTCGCCCTCAAATGTCGAACCTTGGTTTTGATCATGACGATAGGAGGTATCGTGATTGAAAGGGTTCTGTCCGAACTGATCACCATGAAAACTGCCATGGAATCCGCCACCTACAGATTTAACCACCATTTTACTCATCAGATATTTAGCAATTGCAGCCCTAGGCGCTGGTAATAGCACAAGCATCCCCAATGCATCAGTCATAAAGCCAGGTGTTAACAGCAACACACCCGCAACCGCTAACATCACCCCTTCAAAGATCTGCTGTGCAGGGAGTTCACCCTGCTGAAGGCGATGCTGTACCGACATTAAAGTCTGAATACCCTGACTGCGAACCAAAGATGCACCGACAAATGCAGTGATCAGCACCAAGGCAATGGTTGGCCACAAACCTAGGTAGCCACCCACTTGAATAAATAGGCCTATTTCAATAATAGGTACGAAGATAAACAGCAATAATAAGATAGGAAACACACGCCCTCCTTTGTTCGCTTCAGTGTACGTGTTCAACAGGGTGAGCTCAAATTAAAGCAGTAAAAAAACGTGACAAGCATGTGATAAAACACTCAATAAGCCACTACCACTAAAGGGCTATTAATACCCTGTTCATATCTTGCAAAACTTTAACTAAACAAAAGCAAAAAAGGTGATCAAGTTACTATTTTTAAATGCTAGGTACAGTATTATGTGCCACATAAGTCAGGACGGATTATACAGCCAAAAACTCTGCCGAACGGATTCCTTAACTACAGAATGGCTAGAATTGAACTTAATTATCAGAATAAATCTCTAAGGATCCTGTATGGCTACCCTAACTGATGCCCCACAAAAGGCGAATCAAGCAACTCGTATTGAAGAAGACCTACTAGGTGAACGTCACGTTCCTGCTGACGCTTACTACGGTATCCACACTCTTCGCGCTATCGAAAACTTCAACATTTCGAGTACCACGATCTCAGATGTACCTGAGTTTGTTCGCGGTATGGTAATGACGAAAAAAGCGGCTGCACTTGCGAACAAAGAGCTGGGTGCTATTCCTAAAGACGTTGCAAACTACATTCTTGAAGCGTGTGATTTGATCCTTGAAACAGGTAAGTGCATGGATCAGTTCCCATCAGACGTATTCCAGGGTGGCGCTGGTACTTCAGTGAACATGAACACCAACGAAGTCATCGCGAACGTTGCTCTAGAACTTATGGGCAAGGAAAAAGGCCAATATGAGTTCATCAACCCGAATGATCACGTAAACAAGAGCCAATCAACTAACTGTGCATACCCTACCGGTTTCCGCATTGCGGTTTACAACAGCGTACACCAGTTGATGGAAGCGATTGAGTACCTAAAAGGTGCATTCGAACTTAAAGCACAAGAATTCAAAAACATACTGAAGATGGGTCGTACTCAGCTTCAAGATGCGGTTCCTATGACAGTAGGCCAAGAATTCCATGCGTGGGCAGTAACGCTAAACGAAGAAATTCGTGCCCTAGATTACACATCTAAGCTGCTGCTAGAAATCAACCTTGGTGCGACAGCAATCGGTACTGGTCTAAATGCTCCGACAGGTTACCAAGCTCTAGCGGTAAAACACCTAGCCGAAGTAACTGGTCTTGAAGTCGTTCCTGCTGAAGACTTAATTGAAGCGACTTCTGACTGTGGTGCCTACGTAATGACACACGGTGCACTTAAGCGTCTAGCGGTGAAACTATCGAAGATCTGTAACGACCTTCGTCTGCTTTCTTCTGGTCCACGTGCAGGTCTAAACGAACTGAACCTTCCTGAAATGCAAGCTGGTTCTTCAATCATGCCAGCTAAAGTAAACCCAGTTATCCCTGAAGTAGTAAACCAAGTTTGCTTTAAAGTTCTAGGTAACGACAACACGGTTTCTTTTGCAGCAGAAGGTGGTCAGCTACAGCTAAACGTTATGGAACCAGTGATTGCACAAAGTGTATTTGAGTCTATCTCTCTACTACACAATGCCTGTGTAAACCTACGTGATAAGTGTATCGATGGTATTACTGTGAACAAAGAAGTTTGCGAAAACTACGTTTACAACTCAATTGGTATCGTGACTTACCTAAACCCATACATTGGCCACCATGAAGGCGATATCGTCGGTAAGATCTGTGCAGAAACAGGTAAGAGTGTTCGTGAAGTTGTCCTTGAACGAGGTCTACTCACTGCGGAAGAACTGGACGATATTCTTTCTGTTGAAAACTTTATGCACCCAACGTATAAAGCCAAACGCTACGAATAATCACCGCAAGAAAGGGCTCCCAAGGAGCCCTTTTTTGGACTTTCATACGTTAACCACACAATACGCAAGGTTTTCCATTCCTATTATCTAACCACTTAGACACTGAGTCGTTAGGTAATTCGAATTATCATTTACATTTAAGAGGTATCAATATGGTGGCAGTCGAACTGTTTGTCGTTCTGCTCTTTATCTATTTAGGAGCAAGAATTGGCGGTATCGGAATTGGTTTAGCGGGTGGTGCAGGTGTTATTGCGCTATCTCTAGTGCTCGGCGTACCAACCAGCCAAGCGTTTATTCCGGTCGATGTTATTCTCATCATCATGTCTGTAATCACAGCAATTGCCGCAATGCAAGTTGCCGGTGGTATGGACTGGCTAGTGCAAGTGGCAGAAAACTTTTTGCGTAAACACCCAGAGCGCATCACCTTTTATGCGCCAATTGTAACTTTCGTCATGACGCTAATGGCAGGTACGGGACATACCGCGTTCTCAACACTGCCTGTTATTGCTGAAGTCGCCAAAGGTCAAGGCGTACGCCCTTCTCGCCCTCTATCTATCGCGGTTGTTGCTTCTCAGATTGCTATCACTGCTTCACCAATCTCTGCGGCGGTTGTGGCATTCGCGGCTATGCTTGCGCCTATGGGTGTTGATTACCTGACACTACTGGCTGTATGTATTCCAACAACATTCCTTGCTTGTATGATTGGTGCATTTGTCGCGAACTTCATGGGTAGTGAACTTAAAGATGACCCAATTTATCAAGAACGTCTTGAAAAAGGTCTGATCAAGCTATCAACTGAAACCCAACGTGAAATCTTACCAACGGCAAAAACAGCCACTTACATCTTCCTTGCTGCAATTGGCTTTGTGGTTTGTTATGCCGCTGCAATCTCTGGTTCAATTGGTCTGATCAAAGACCCTGCTCTGGGCCGTAACGAAGCGATCATGACAGTGATGTTGGCAGCAGCAGCAGCAATCGTACTTATTACCAAAATTGACGCATCTAAGATCCCATCAGCGGCAACATTCCGTTCAGGTATGACTGCATGTGTCTGTGTTTTAGGTGTTGCATGGCTTGGTTCAACGTTTGTCAACGCGCACGTTGCAGGCATTAAAGAGGTGGCGGGTGAGTTGCTAGCTGATTACCCATGGATGCTAGCAATGGTACTGTTCTTTGCTTCAATGCTGCTGTACTCACAAGGTGCAACGACCGTAGCTCTAATGCCTGCGGCACTTGCTATTGGTGTTGCTCCACTAACGGCAGTGGCTTCGTTCGCTGCAGTGAGTGCACTGTTCGTTCTGCCTACTTACCCTACTCTGCTTGCAGCGGTAGAGATGGACGATACGGGTTCAACACGCATTGGCAAATACGTATTTAACCACCCATTCTTTATCCCAGGTGTGGTGACTATTGCGTCAGCGGTTGCTCTTGGCTTTACATTCGGTGGTTTATTCATCTAATAAACACGACGATTAAAAAGGGAGCTTCGGCTCTCTTTTTTATTTTGTTTCTCGTAAAAAATTAAGATCACATTTTATTTTTGACTTTAATCAATAAAGTGTTCAAAAACCTTTTATGCATTTTAATCCCACTGTTTGAATAAAATTCCCGTCAATTCTAATCTACCCCTTCAGCGCTTGCTCAACACTAGTTTCTCCATATCGATAGAGAATATTAATCCGCCTATTTCAAACAAATAACCCAAGAGAAAAACACATTCTGACTCATGCACTTTTCATCTGTATGTTTTTGTGAAGATCACCAAGGTTAATCTCATCTTAATACTTATAAAATGACATCAAAGAACGGAAATATAACGTTCTAAATATTTAAACGAATACCAATAACTTACCCTACCAATAAGTTATTTAATTATTAATAACAATGAGTCGCTGATTCACTTTTATTTATTGGTATATAAATAAAAGTAAGGAGATAGCCATGACAACCCAAACTGTACCGACTGAAGCAAAAAAAGGCGGCTTCTTTGCCAACTTTAAATTCCCTTCTGCATACACCATTCTTTTTGTCTTAATCGCTCTGGTTGCAATGCTGACCTGGATTGTTCCAGCAGGCCAATACGACCGTGCAATGAACGAAGATCTGGGCCGTGAAGTCCCAGTCACCGGAACCTATAAAGCGGTTGAAGGAAACCCGCAAGGTGTTATCGATGTACTTCTAGCGCCTATTGATGGTTTCTATGACCACAATAGCTATGAAGCAGCGGCTATCGACGTTTCTTTATTTATCCTTGTTATCGGTGGCTTCCTTGGTCTTGTGACCAAAACAGGTGCCATTGATGCGGGTATCGAACGCGTTACGCATCGTTTGCAAGGCCGTGAGGAGATGATGATACCTATCCTGATGGCACTATTCGCTGCAGGTGGTACTGTCTACGGTATGGCTGAAGAGTCATTACCATTCTACACCCTTCTTGTCCCTGTCATGATGGCTGCACGCTTCGACCCACTTGTTGCAGCGGCAACGGTACTACTCGGCGCAGGTATCGGTGTATTAGGTTCAACCATCAACCCATTTGCTACTGTTATCGCAGCAAACGCATCTGGTATTCCATTTACCGACGGCATCATGTTACGTGCGATTATGTTGGTTGTGGGCTACGGCATCTGTGTAGCATACGTTATGCGATACGCTCGTATGGTGCGTGAAGACCAATCTAAATCAATTGTTTACGACAAATACGAAGAGAATAAGGCTCACTTCTTAGGCAACCAATCTGACGAAGGTCTTGAGTTCACTACCACTCGCAAAGTCATCCTGACTATCTTTGGCGGCTCATTTGGTGTGATGATCTACGGCGTATCCGTTGCTGGATGGTGGATGGCAGAAATCTCTGCGATGTTCCTAGCAGCAACAATTCTTGTCGGCTTAGTTGCTCGCATGAGCGAAGAAGAGTTCACTAATAGCTTTATTGATGGTGCACGTGACCTACTAGGTGTAGCACTGATTATCGGTATCGCGCGCGGTATTGTTGTGGTCATGGACCGAGGTATGATTACCGACACTATTCTGTTCTCTGCTGAACAAATGGTTACAGGTCTTTCCTCTGTTGTGTTCATTAACGTGATGTTCTTCCTTGAGATCTTACTATCATTCCTAGTGCCTTCTACTTCAGGTCTAGCGGTACTCACAATGCCAATCATGGCACCGCTAGCAGACTTCGCGGGCGTAGGTAGAGATCTTGTTATCACTGCATACCAATCTGCATCTGGCTTGGTAAACTTGATTACACCAACATCAGCAGTGGTTATGGGTGGTCTTGCTATTGCTCGCGTACCCTACGTGCGTTGGGTGAAATGGGTCGCACCACTACTTGCCATCCTGACTCTATTCTGTATTGCTGTGCTAAGTATTGGCGCTCTAATCTAGGTTTCTTTTCCTAACCCTGGCTCACAAGGTAGTGAGCCCACTCAAAACCGCCTTCGGGCGGTTTTTTTTGTTTTGTTGCGGGTAAAGGATTTTCTCTTTTCCGAAACAGATTCGGTCAATACCTTTACCTCCTACCTTCTCACGCCCTTGCAAACCGCTGTGGCCTCTTTTTGCCCAGAAGTCAGGTCCAAATTCCCTCTATGGCGTGCCTATTATCCGTACCAAGCGTTCATCAGTATGCCGATGCTTATCCGTTAATTAGAAAAAGTATCAAATATAATTAATTAAATTAATCCACTCACCAATATCGAATAATTGAATTCAAAATCCTTAATGTGATCGAGATTACATTTACCACCAAATATTTTGTTATAAAACGATTAAATACACTTACAAAAACACTTAACTAGGGAGATTTACTGCATATTTCAATCTTATTCAGACATTAATCAATATAATCACAATGCATATTCTTCCTCATATCCAATATTTACTTAGCCTGTTGAATAACTGAATGCATAAACTTCCACGACAAGCGGCTTTTTAGGGGTGTTACAGCTCAATAACAACTGCATAGATATTGTTAAAAGCCTTATAGAACAAGGGCTGGAGCATAAAAAACGTTCTGTGATTGACCTCTAAGAAACCTACACCAACAGGCGTAATATGAATTCCAGAAACAAAATAAGTGAATAAATAAATTCACGCCTCAATTCCCTACAAATTAATTATTAGTTTTTAAATAAAGACTAATTATAAAATAAGAGAGATACGATCATGAGTAAGTTTTACGTAGGTTCTGAAATCGGTCAATTACGTCGCGTTCTTGTTCATCGTCCAAGACGAGCTCTAACTCACCTGACACCTTCTAACTGTCACGACCTGCTATTTGATGACGTATTAGCGGTAGAGCGTGCAGGTAAAGAGCACGACGTATTCACTCAAACTTTGCGCGATCAAGGTGTTGAAGTTCTTCTTCTTACTGATTTGCTTGCTGATACGCTAGCAGTAGCTGAAGCAAAAGATTGGCTTCTAAGCCGTCAGGTATCTGATTACCGTTTGGGCAAAACATTCGCTAACGACGTTCGCTGCTACCTAGGTGATTTGCCAAACCTTGAGCTTGCTAAGATCCTTACTGGTGGTCTTTCATACGCAGAAATGCCAATGAAATCATCTTCAATGATGCAAGGTCTACATGCTCCAACTGACTTCATCATCGAACCACTTCCAAACCATCTATTCACTCGCGACACGTCTTGCTGGGTTTACGGTGGTGTATCTATCAACCCAATGGCGAAACCGGCTCGTCAACGTGAAACAAACCACGTACGTGCTATCTACCGCTGGCACCCAACCTTCGCTGGCCAAGACTTCATTAAGTACTTCGGCGACGATGAAAACATCAACTACGACAACTCTACTATTGAAGGCGGTGATGTACTCGTTATCGGTCGTGGCTCAGTGCTTATCGGTATGTCTGAACGTACAACCGCTCAAGGCGTTGAACATCTAGCGTCTGGCCTGTTCAAAAACGGTCAAGCGAAACAAATCATTGCAATGGAGCTACCTAAACACCGCTCTTGCATGCACCTAGATACCGTAATGACGCACATGAATGAAGATACTTTCTCTGTCTACCCAGAAGTTATTCGTAAAGACGTTAAGTGCTGGAGCCTAACTGGCGATGAATCAGGCAAAGTGAATGTGAAAGAAGAAGGCTACTTCGTTACTGCTATCGAGAAAGCACTAGGCGTAGACAAGCTAAATCTTATCACTACTGGTGGTGACAACTTCCACGCAGAACGTGAGCAATGGAACGACGCTAACAACGTTCTTACGGTGAAACCAGGCGTGGTCATTGGCTACGAAGGCAACACTTACACCAACGAGAAATACGACAAAGCAGGTATCACGGTTCTACCTATTCCAGGTGACGAGCTAGGTCGTGGTCGTGGCGGTGCGCGCTGCATGAGCTGCCCAATCGAGCGTGATGGTATCTAACTAAGTGATTTGTGGCAGGAGCCCTATTGCTCCTGCCCCTGCAGAGAGATTAAAGCAATGACTAAACAAACAGTAGTAGTAGCACTTGGCGGTAACGCCCTACTTCGTCGCGGTGAACCACTAGAAGCAGAAGTTCAACGCCATAACATTGAAATCGCAGTAAAAACGATTTCTGAAATTGCCAAAGAGTACAACGTGGTACTGGTACACGGTAATGGTCCACAAGTAGGCTTACTCGCTCTTCAAGGATTGGAATACAAGAAAGTATCTCCATACCCACTTGACGTACTAGGTAGCGAAACACAAGGCATGATCGGCTACATGCTGATGCAAGAGTTCAAAAACCAAATGCCTGACATCAACGCGACTTGTATGTTGACTCAAATGACGGTTGATCCAAACGATCCTGCGTTTGCTGACCCAACTAAGCCTATCGGTCCAATCTACGAAGAAGCTGAAGCGCGTGAAATGGCTGAGAAGTACCAATGGACTATCAAACCAGATGGCAAACACTTCCGCCGTGTCGTACCAAGCCCACAACCAACTGGCATCATCGAGCACGAAGCGATTACTAAGCTCATCGATGAAGGTCACCTAGTTATCTGTACTGGCGGCGGTGGTATTCCAGTTAAACGTGAAAACGGCAAACTGGTTGGCGTCGAAGCCGTTATCGACAAAGACATGTCAGCAGCATTCCTGGCAAAACAGCTGGATGCGGATGCGCTACTTATCCTGACTGACGCCGATGCGGTTTACCTAGACTGGGGCAAACCAACTCAACATGCACTGCGCAGCACCACTCCTAGTGAACTGGCTAAATACCAATTTGATGCTGGCTCAATGGGACCAAAAATCGAAGCGTCATGTGAGTTCGTTAAACAAGGCGGCAAAGTGGTCGGTATCGGCTCACTAGAAGATGGTCTTCGCATCCTACAAGGCACTGCGGGCACCAATATCACTAAAGGTTAATACTGCTGGCAGTTTGAATCGGGTCAGAAGCCTTGAGTCTCGTTGAATTAGCGAGGCTTCTGAACCCCAACTGTCATCAGAGGCAAAAATACTCAATTTATTACTGCGCTTTCTACCTCTTTCCCTGCAACCAGAAAGCGTTAAACGATAAGAAGGAAAACATCATGGCTTTCAACCTACGCAACCGTAACTTCCTAAAACTACTAGACTTTACTCCACGTGAAATCCAACACTTATTGGATCTTTCTGCGGAACTTAAAAAAGCAAAATACAACGGCTATGAGCAACCTCGTCTAAAAGGCAAAAACATTGCGCTAATCTTCGAGAAAACCTCAACTCGTACTCGCTGTGCCTTTGAAGTTGCGGCATTTGACCAAGGCGCTCAAGTTTCTTACTTAGGCCCATCTGGCTCTCAAATCGGTCACAAAGAATCAATGAAAGATACTGCTCGTGTTCTTGGTCGCATGTATGACGGCATCGAATACCGTGGCTTTGGTCAAGAGATCGTTGAAGAGCTAGGCGCTTACGCTGGTGTACCAGTATGGAATGGTCTAACAGATGAATTCCACCCAACTCAAATCCTAGCTGACTTCCTAACTATGATGGAACACGGCCGTGGTAAACAACTGCATGAAATCAAGTTTGCTTACCTAGGTGATGCTCGTAACAACATGGGTAACTCACTAATGGTTGGTGCAGCTAAGATGGGTATGGATATTCGCCTTGTAGCGCCAAAAGCATTCTGGCCAGAAGAGCAGCTTGTTGCTCAATGTCGTGCAATCGCTGAAGAAACTGGTGCGAAGATCACCATGACAGAAGACGTTCAAGAAGGCGTTCAAGGCTGTGATTACCTATACACTGACGTTTGGGTATCTATGGGTGAAGCGAAAGAAGCTTGGGCTGAGCGTATCAACCTAATGATGCCTTACCAAGTCAATATGGACATGATCAAAGCGACGGGTAACCCAGATGTGAAATTCATGCACTGTCTACCAGCGTTCCACGGTGAAGATACAACGGTTGGTAAACAACTAGCTGCGGATTACCCACAACTAAAAGACGGTGTTGAAGTAACGGATGAAGTTGTTGAATCTAAACACTCTATCGTGTTCGATGAAGCAGAAAACCGCATGCACACTATCAAGGCTGTAATGGTAGCGACACTAGGTGACTAATCACTGGTAATCGCTGCTAATACTCAAAAATAGTTGGAACTGTAATCAGCCGACAACGCAATTTGCACTGTTACAGTTTCAAATATCAAGAGTATTCTGCAGGGGAATGCGGGTGGCATTTGGGAAGGAGAGTAAAATCCCCCTGAATAAAGCCCGCATTTTTTTCACACAGTTTGAAACAAATTCGTCACCAAAACGTCTTAAAGCAAGTTCTCACAACGGCTGGGAAAATAGAGCGAAAACATGCGAAATTCGCATAAAAATCCATTTTCTGGATAGTTTTCGAAAACGCTTGCAAGGCGTTTTTTTGTACGTATAATCCTCCGCAATTTGTCTAAGGAGAACAAAAATGACACACACATCCACCATCGAACGCTGTTGCAAAACGCGCCCAGAGTCGGGGATGTTATCTGTTTCATTTTCTCCATTTATTCTATTTTGAAGCCTCCTATTTTTAGGGGGCTTTTTTTTGTCTGTCATCCTGATTCGAGACGAGGAAAACTGCTATGGCGCATTCGTTATTTAACAAGCACATTATCTCCATCCCAGAGCTCAGCCGTAAAGAGTTAGAGCTGGTTGTCGACACGGCGGCAAGGCTAAAAGCTGAACCGAATCCTGAGTTACTTAAGAACAAAGTGGTTGCAAGCTGCTTCTTCGAACCTTCAACGCGTACACGTCTTTCTTTCGAAACCGCGGTACAGCGTTTAGGTGGTACTGTGATTGGCTTTGATAACGGTGGTAACACTTCACTGGCAAAAAAAGGCGAAACGCTGGCAGATTCTGTGCAGGTAATTTCATCGTATGTTGATGCCTTTGTAATGCGTCACCCACAAGAAGGTGCAGCGCGTCTCGCTGCTGAATTTTCTAATGGTGTGCCTGTCATCAATGGCGGTGACGGAGCGAACCAACATCCAACTCAGACTCTACTGGATCTTTTCTCTATCTACGAAACTCAAGGCACTTTAGATAACCTAAATGTGGCTTTCGTCGGTGACCTAAAATATGGCCGTACTGTCCACTCTCTAACTCAAGCACTAGCAAAATTCGATAACGTACGATTTTTCTTTATCGCACCAGAGGCATTAGCGATGCCTGATTACATTTGTGAAGAACTTGAGGAAGCAGGAATTCAATTTAGCAACCATACCAATATCGAAGATGTCGTATCTGAATTAGATGTGCTGTACATGACCCGTGTTCAAAAAGAGCGCTTTGACGAGTCAGAATACGCACACATCAAGTCCGCATTTATCCTCACAGCAGAGACGCTTAAAGAGGCTCGCGACAATCTAAAAGTTCTACACCCACTGCCGCGTGTTGATGAAATCACCATTGATGTAGATAAAACCAAGCACGCTTACTACTTCGAGCAAGCAGAAAACGGCGTATACGCCCGCGAAGCTTTATTAGCACTAGTACTTAACGAAAACATTTAATAAGCAGGAGAGACATCATGGTGAAAGAAACTCAACTTCAGGTAGAAGCGATTCGCAACGGCTCTGTGATTGACCATATCCCTGCGCATATCGGTATCAAAATTCTTAAGCTATTTAAGATGCACAAAGCAAACCAACGCATCACGATTGGTCTTAACTTACCTTCATCGGCACTTGGTTCAAAAGACCTGATCAAGATCGAAAACATCTATCTGACGAAAGAGCAAGCGAGCCAGTTAGCTCTGTATGCTCCAAAAGCTACCGTCAATCAGATTGAAGAGTACAAGGTGATTAGTAAGCTGAATTTGACCTTGCCAGAAAGCATTGAAAGTGTTTTCGAATGTCCTAACAGCAACTGTATTTCACACGGAGAACCCGTTGAAAGTCGATTTAAAGTGCAACAGAAACAAGAGAATGTGCAGTTAAAATGCCACTACTGTGAAAAAGTATTCTCTCGTGAAATCATGACTGAAGCGCGCTAATTCAACTGCCATCTATACCTACTATTAAACCCTTCTAAACGTGCTGGATATTTATTCCCAATAAAGAATAAATATCCACACTCAACAGAATTTAAACTCAAAAAACACCATAATAACTAGTTGTTTGTTTGGCGATCTCTTTCACAATGCCACACAAAATTTGGTGTTAATCTATTTACCAAACGACAAATCAAATCACCAAAGAAGTGATTGCTCACAATTAAACAGCACTTATATGGAGTTATGTGCTGATACCAGCATGGATGATCGTATTCCTACGTCATGTTTTTTTGAGGAGTTCCCATGAGCGAAACTCTAACCTCGGTCACCGTTGATTACAGCGAAGATAAAACTCTTACTGCCGCTTGTAAGCGCCTTCTTCAGCAGCAGAGCTTTAGCACGCAAAACGAGCTGCGCGAAGCATTAGTTCGTATTGGTTTCGAAGGCATAAGCCAATCAACCGTATCTCGACTACTTTCACAATTAGGGGTAGTTAAAGTACAGAATGCTTGCGGTAAAAAGGTTTACTGCATAACAGTAGAAACTGCACCAGTTCGTGTGGAGTCCTCTATCTCATCGCAAATTGAATTTATTACTCATAACCAATCAATGGTTGTGGTTAAGACGCACCCAGGCAGTGCGCAATTGGTCGCTCGCCTCGTCGATATCGATCCACATACTGAAATTCTTGGTACTGTTGGCGGTAACGATACGGTGCTGGTTATTCCAAAAGATACCGATAATATCCAAGCCTGTGAAAGAGTTGTTCGCGCTCGCCTAGGCGTTTCTTAGCTCTCTAAGTGTTTTACACCCCTCAAGAACTGCGAGGGGTGTAGCAAGCACTTGACGAATATCTGTAATAATTCCATCAAGTTGAAACTTATTCGCGCTTTCTCCTGTCTGATTGAGTTAAAATGAATCAAATTTAACTCTGTGGCTCTTCTATGCGCGTCGTATTATCCTTTTTCGTCTTGCTGTTTTCCGTGATTTCAATGCCTGCAATGGCGCTTTTTGGCAGCTCAAACTCTGCGCCAACTTTCGGTCAGAACAGCAATTCCTTCGTGCCAGTCGATCAAGCCTTCCCATTCAATTCTTATCAGCAAGGGAATCGGGTATTTTTAGATTGGCAAGTTAAAGAGGGCTATTACCTCTACCAACATAGAATTTCAGTTAGCGGAGAAAACATCACCCTTGGTGATGTTGAAATGCGTGATGGCGAACCTTATAAAGATGAGTTCTTTGGTGAGGTAAATATCTACACTTCTCCACTGTTTGTCGAAGTTCCGTTAGCAGACTTTCAAGACGGTGCCCGTTTAATTGTTCAATACCAAGGCTGTGCCAAAGCAGGTTTCTGCTACCCGCCAGAAACTCGAGTTCTCGATCTGACCAGTTTTGACTTTCAAGAAAGTAGCGCAGTAATCCAAAACAAAGCAGCCAACGCTGTTAATGAGACATCACCTAAAACAGAATCTAACAATCCTCCAGTGTCTAACGAGTCTAAATTAGCCTCAAAGCTGAGCGATAACTGGTGGACTCCCCTACTATTTTTAGCCCTTGGTGTAGGTTTGGCTTTCACACCTTGCGTGTTGCCTATGTACCCGATTTTGACCAGTATCGTATTAGGCAGCGGTAAGCTCAGCCATAGTCGAGCTCTTGGACTGGCCTTTATCTATGTTCAAGGGATGGCAGTTACTTACACCCTACTTGGCTTAGTCGTGGCTTCAGCGGGTATGCAGTTCCAAGCGGCAATGCAACATCCTTATGTACTGATCGGACTCAGCGCACTATTCGTTGCGCTAGCGCTATCTATGTTTGGCCTCTACAGTTTGCAGCTTCCTAGTTCGGTTCAGACTTGGCTCAACAACCTCAGCAATAAACAGAAAGGTGGCAGCTCATTAGGCGTGTTTGCTATGGGAGCAATTTCCGGCCTAGTCTGTTCACCCTGCACTACCGCGCCATTGTCAGGAGCGCTTCTGTACGTTGCTCAAAGTGGTGACTTAGTCACCGGTGGTGTTGCACTCTACGCCTTAGCTCTTGGGATGGGTATTCCATTGATGCTCGTTGCGGTATTTGGCAATAAACTTCTGCCTAAAGCAGGCAATTGGATGGATCGAGTGAAAACACTGTTTGGTTTCGTGTTACTCGCCGCTCCTATCTTCCTACTTGAACGTATTTTGCCTGAAGCTTGGGCGACAGGTTTATGGTCCGCCCTTGGTCTAGCGGCATTCGGTTGGCTTTATCACGTTAAAAACTCACTCCCGTTTGGAGGGTGGAAACAAAGTGTCGTTGGGATAGTTGCGGTGCTCGGTTTATTCGCTTCAGCACAGCCAGCACTGGACTACTACTTTGGCAACACAGCAAGTGTTCAGAAACAGAGTCAAATCGAGTTCATTCGGATTGAAAATGCTGCCCAACTCGAACAGCAACTCGACTCAGCGAAAAAGCTCGGAAAACCAGTGATGTTAGACTTTTATGCCGACTGGTGTGTTGCATGTAAAGAGTTTGAGAAATATACCTTCCACCAGCAAGATGTTGAGTTGCGACTAAAGGATTTTGTTTTGCTGCAAGCCGATGTTACTCGCAACCAACCTCAGGATATCGAGTTACTGAAAAAAATGAACGTACTTGGCTTACCTACTATTGAGTTTTGGGATGCCAACGGAGAGTCAATTTCCAACGCTCGTATCACTGGATTTATGGACGCAAAAACCTTCCTTAATCATCTGAATAATCACCAGCTTTAAGCCATCTCTCGGCGTCCTTCAGTCATCGGAGGACGCTGATTAATCTGCTCTTTTCCATCACCCTCGCGCATCTATATGCAATATCACTAATAAAACCCGATACACTTCAGACTTTTAGCGCATAAATATTGTCCACACATGCAAAGATGTTAATAATTCTATTAACCAAACAGTCATAAGTAGTTAACGTCATGGATTCGACATACACCATAATCATCGCTGATGATCACCCGCTGTTTCGCAATGCCCTGTTTCAATCAGTGCATATGGCGGTCAGTGGTGCGAATCTGCTCGAAGCAGATTCTTTAGATGCACTTCTTTCGTTACTCGCGAAAGAGGATGAGCCAGACTTGCTACTCCTCGATCTGAAGATGCCTGGCGCCAACGGGATGTCCGGTCTGATGCAACTTCGTGCCGAATACCCTGACCTACCGATTGTTGTTGTCTCCGCGAGTGAAGAGCCTGCCGTAGTCACTCAAGTTAAAAGCCATGGTGCATTTGGTTTTATTCCTAAATCGAGTGATATGAGAGAGTTGGTTAGCGCATTAAACCAAGTGCTAAACGGTGATCCCTTCTTCCCAGAAGGTTCCATTACCAATAATGCGGCCTGTAACGATTTAGCAGAAAAAATTACCACTTTAACGCCACAACAGTACAAAGTTTTAGGAATGCTATCTGATGGCCTACTAAATAAGCAGATTGCTTATGAGTTAAATGTATCAGAAGCCACCATCAAAGCTCATATGACGGCGATTTTCAGAAAGTTAGGTGTAAAAAATCGAACTCAAGCAGTAATTTTACTTCAACAGCTTGAATCTGAAACTTAATTCACGAGAAATTCACACTGATGGCGCTGTTTTTTGCTAAAATGCTTGTATCAGGCATCAATCTGATTTACCCCTCTGTTCACTAACTCTGGGAGTACTTCTCTTGCTAAGCATTTTAATTACCCAATTCGTCGTCTTATGGGCGGTGATTGACCCTATTGGTTCAGTGCCAGTTTACCTATCTCAAACACAACACCTCACCGCCAAACAGCGCCGTCTGGTTGCACTAAAAGCGGTCGCTATTGCGACTGGGGTTTTGCTGTTTTTCCTCGTCGCTGGTCAATTGTTACTAGAGGCAATGCAGATTCCTCTGCCCGCCTTCCAAGCTGCGGGAGGACTGGTACTGCTATTATTTGCATTGACGATGATTTTTGGTGAGTCTAAGCCAGAACAAGAGACAAAACTGTCTCAAGAAATGAGCCATTCCGACTTAGCCGATCTTGCCGTCTACCCACTCGCCATTCCGTCAATCGCTTCGCCTGGCGCAATGATGGCAATCGTGATGCTGACAGACAATCATCGCTACGCCATGGTTGATCAAAGTATTACCGCAGCGGTTATGGTTCTGGTCCTGCTCATCACACTGCTACTGCTGCTAGGAGCAACTCATATCCAAAAATGGATTGGCAATGTCGGTGCCGCCATTATTAGTCGTGTTATGGGGTTAATTTTGGCTGCCGTTGCAGTCAATAACCTACTGATGGGGATCAAAGATTTCTATCTTTAGTAAAATAATTTCTGAGTTTGAACGGGAAACGTTAGACTTTAGGCTAATTTAACACAACATTAACATCACAAAAACAGCCACCACTTATCTTAAGCGCCTAATTTTTAGGCGCTTTTTGTTTTTCATGCCACGACTAAAGTTGAAAAGAGATCTTGTCTAACCCTTGCTAATGTAGACATTGAAACATTTTCTTAACAACAAAACCAATCGTAAGGAGGCGGCAATGGCGTTTGAAAGTCAAGATAAAGCCAAAGCCTATTGGGATAAGAACGTAAAACTGATGATCAGCCTAATGGTGGTTTGGTTTGTCGTTTCTTTTGGCTGCGGCATCTTATTTGTCGATGTACTCAATCAATTTCAACTAGGTGGTTACAAACTGGGCTTCTGGTTCGCACAGCAAGGTTCCATCTATACCTTCCTAGGTATTATTTTCTACTACGCGTGGAAGATGCGCCAAATTGACCGTGAATTCGGCGTAGATGAGTAAGGAGTAACTCAGATGGATTTGAAAACTATCACTTACCTCGTTGTTGGTGCGACCTTTATCCTTTACATCGGTATTGCGATTTGGGCACGTGCTGGATCAACTAAAGAGTTCTATGTTGCTGGCGGTGGTGTAAACCCAATCGCCAATGGTATGGCAACAGCAGCAGACTGGATGTCAGCAGCATCATTTATCTCTATGGCTGGTCTTATCGCATTTATGGGATACGGCGGTTCTGTATTCCTAATGGGTTGGACAGGCGGTTACGTACTTCTAGCACTTCTACTTGCACCTTACCTACGTAAGTTCGGCAAGTTTACTGTTCCAGAGTTCGTAGGTGAGCGTTTCTACTCAAACGCAGCGCGTATCGTAGCGGTTGTATGTCTTATCATTGCATCTGTAACTTACGTTATCGGTCAGATGAAAGGCGTTGGCGTTGCGTTTGGTCGTTTCCTAGAAGTTGACTATTCAACAGGTCTTCTGATTGGTATGTGTATCGTATTCATGTACGCCGTAATGGGTGGTATGAAAGGGATTACGTACACGCAGATTGCTCAGTATTGCGTACTCATTTTAGCTTACACCATTCCAGCAATCTTTATCTCTCTGCAACTAACAGGCCACGCTCTACCTCAGATTGGTCTAGGTAGTACGCTTCAAGGTACCGATGTTTATCTACTCGATAGGCTCGATCAGGTCGTGACCGAACTTGGCTTTAGTGAATACACTACCCAAGTCCGTGGTGATACGCTAAACATGTTTGTGTACACCATGTCACTTATGATCGGTACTGCTGGTTTACCACACGTAATCATCCGTTTCTTCACAGTACCTAAGGTACGTGACGCACGTACTTCAGCAGGTTGGGCACTCGTATTCATCGCGATTCTATACACTACTGCGCCAGCAGTATCTGCAATGGCTCGTTTGAACCTAATGGATACAGTAAACCCAGCACCTGGACAACACCTTGCTTACGATGAGCGTCCTGACTGGTTTAAGAACTGGGAGAAGACAGGTCTACTGAGCTTTGATGATAAGAACGGCGACGGCGCTATCCAGTACACATCTAATGCAGCAACCAACGAACTCAAAGTTGATAATGACATTATGGTACTGGCGAACCCAGAGATCGCTAAACTACCAAACTGGGTAATTGCATTGGTCGCAGCGGGTGGTCTTGCAGCCGCACTATCAACGGCAGCGGGTCTATTGTTGGCTATCTCGTCCGCGATATCCCATGACTTAATCAAGGGTGTAATCAATCCAAATATATCTGAGAAGAAAGAGCTTCTCGCCAGCCGAATTTCTATGGCGGTCGCCATTGCGGTGGCAGGCTATCTAGGCCTCAATCCACCAGGATTTGCAGCGGGTACGGTAGCTCTGGCATTCGGTCTAGCGGCGTCCTCTATCTTCCCTGCACTAATGATGGGTATCTTCAGCAAGAACATCAATAAAGAAGGTGCAATCGCAGGTATGATTGCGGGTATCAGTATCACGCTGTTCTACGTATTCCAGCACAAAGGTATTCTATTCATCCCTGATTGGAAATATCTAGAGAGCTGGGGCAGCAACTGGTTCCTAGGCATCGAACCAAATGCATTTGGTGCAATTGGCGCTCTATTCAACTTCATCGTGGCATTCGCTGTATCGAAAGTAACAGCAGAAACTCCACAAGAAGTGAAAGATCTGGTTGAACACGTACGTGTACCAGCTGGTGCTGGCGGCGCTGTTGACCACTAAAATCTAATCCAAACCACAAAAGCCCCATCTGGGGCTTTTTTCTTCTCAAATTTCAGTTACCGTATTCGCTGTCTGTTGTAGCAAGGAAGCCAAGATGTTCAAAAATAAGCACTTAGTCATCGCCTTACTGATCGCCCCGATTCTTTCCATCATTGCCTATTTCGGCGCAGATATCGCGTTGAGTGAGAAACCTCATGCCGCTGTTGAAGGGGAAACGTATAAGCTGGCGGCTAAGTCTAACTGTCGTTATACCAGTGGTTTATGCGACATGACCAACGGCGATTTTAAAGTGCAATTTCGCTCCGAAAAACTCACAGCACAAGGGCTAGAACTGTCGCTAAAATCCGCCTTTCCTTTAGAAGGGGTAAAACTGTCGCTGGTTAACGGCCAAGAGCAGAGCGGACAGCCCGTTGATATGCAATCCGCAGATAGTAGTGGACAACAATGGATGGTTTCCCTGCCGAAACCTGAATCTGAAGAGAGCTGGTTACGTGTGGCAATTCAGTCCAATGGCACACTTTACTATGGCGAGACACAGACTGCGTTTGTGAAGTATGAGACGTTGTTTACAGAATAGTAGCGAAGTGAATGTTGAAGGGCTGGCACACAGTGCCAGCCCTTTTATTTTAAGTACAAAAAGTGAAAGTCTTAACGGATAGCTCTCACTAGGCGCAGCCCGAACTCTCTTCTCGGAATGAAACCTTCTAGCTTCACTCCAGACGAAGTCCGTTCCAACGACCTAAACCCGATTCAACACCGCTCTCAATTTTAACGGCTTGACTGGCTTAGGAATAAAACTAAAACCGTTCGATTTAATGCCATACAACATATCTTCGGTGCGATCGGCGCTGATGATGACCCCAACAAAACTATCACCTAAACGTAAACGACATTGCTGTAGAACTTCTAGACCCGTGCGCCCATTATCAAGACGGTAATCTGACAATATCACGTCCGGCACCCAGTGCTCGTCTATTGACTGCAAGCAGCCCACCAAATCGATAGCCGTGCGAACATCACAGCCCCAACGTCCTAATAAGTTATCCATTCCGACCAAGATATCTTGTTCATTATCGACACAAAGAACTTTCAGATGACTAAGGTCAGAGACTGTGGTTGCAACACTCTCTTTAACCGGAGGCAGGACTTTTTCACTGCGTGCTAGCGTAATAGAGAAAACACTTCCCTGGCCCGGCCATGAGCGCATGGTGATTTGATGACCCAGCACATGCGCGATACCTTTTGATATGGCTAAACCAAGACCAAGCCCTTGATCTGAACGCACCTGACTACCACGGTTGAACTCCTCGAAGATCTCTTGTTGTTTGTCTTCGTCGATCCCCATGCCATTGTCCCAAACATCAATTCTCGCTTGCCCCCCAACACGCTTGACGCCAAGCACAACCTTTCCTTTAGGACTGTAACGAAATGCGTTGGTCAAAAAGTTTTGCACGACTCGGCGCAGTAGCTTAGGGTCTGATTGAACCAGCATCCGACTCGGTATCATTGAAAACTCGATGCCCTGTTGCTTGGCTAAGGCACTGAACTCGGCATTGAGATTGGACAATACGTCATTGATGGCAAAACCGTGAACATGAGTATCAAGTTTGCCCGATTCAAGACGAGAAATATCCAACAGGTCACCAATCAGATCTTCGGCAGCCCCCAATGCACTCTCTATATGACCAGACAACTGCTTGGTTTCCGGCTCGCTCGCAACCTCTGATAACGAAGACGCGAACAGACGAGCCGCATTGAGCGGTTGCATCAGATCATGGCTCACTGCTGCCAAGAAGCGAGATTTAGATTGAGATTCATGTTCCGATCGCTGAGTTGCCACAACCAGCTTTTTGTTCAATTGTTCTAGCTCTTGAGTTCGCTCTCTAACTCGCACTTCTAAGCGTTCATTGGCATCTTTTAGTGCCTGTTCAGCGTCTCGGAACACCGTAATATCAGTAAAGCTCATAACAAAACCGCCACCCGGCATTGGATTGCCCTGAACTTCAATGACTCGACCATCAGGGCGAACTCGCGACGAGGTATGCCGCGTACCTTGCTCTAAATGGAACACACGCCGACGAACATGTTCTTCAGGGTCGCCTGGGCCACATAGACCTTGTTGAGCGTTGTGGCGAATCACATCGGCGATCGGTCTACCAACCTGAATCAGTCCGGCTGGAAAAGTAAACAATTCGAGATAGCGCTGATTCCACGCCACCAGCCGCAACTGCTTATCGACCACCGCAATCCCCTGACCTATGTGTTCAATCGCACCTTGCAATAGACCTCGGCTGAAGTCATAGAGCTCTGACGCTTCATCCACGATGGTAGCTACTTCTTCTAACTGCATGTTACGTCCTTGCAGAGCCGAAGTTAGTACTAACTTTGCTGAAGAAGCACCAAACACACCAGCGAGTACACGCTCAGTATGGCGAATTAGGGTTGATGGAGCTTGCTGATTTGGCAGCATGGTTTCTCGCTGCTGGTGCCAATATTGTCGAAAGGCGTTACGCACTCTCTGACGACCAACGAAGCGAGAAGCAAGCATTTCTAATTCGCCGACTGTCACGCGACTTTGATAAAGGCTCATGTTCTCGCTTTCTGGTAATGGAGTACCAACGAATGAGGCGGATTGTAGTCGTTCACTCAAACTCGCGCGGGTAAACAGCGAAACAACAACATAGCAAAGAGCATTGAGAGAGATACTCAGCAATATGCCCCAATCAGAGTTAGTCACATCCCAATGCTGCAGCAAATCAGGGGGTGTAATCAGCCATAACAACAGATTACTCTCAGCGCTGCCCGCCAACATATCGGTTTGACTCATCAAAGTGATCAACCAGATGGTAAAGCCAACCGCTAAGCCAACATAAACCCCCTTTCGATTGCCCTGTCGCCAGTACATCCCACCTAGCAAGGCTGGGGCGAATTGAGTGATCGCTGCAAAAGAAAGAAAACCTATCGCTGATAAGGAGTGGATGCTACCCAACGCCTGATAAAAAGCCCATGCGCCAAGCAACAGCAACAGGATTAGCCCACGGCGAATAACCAACAGTAAACCGGAGAAATGTCGGTGATTACGCTGAGACAAGCGCATTCTGCGCAGCAACAGCGGCATGACTAAATCATTCGAGACCATGATTGCCAGCGCGATGGTCGAGACAATCACCATACCACTCGCCGCAGATGTTCCCCCCAAGAATGCCAGCAAGGCGACATCTTGCGCCCCAACAGCCATCGGTAGACTGATTACATAGGTATCAGGACTCGCATCGGTCAACAGTGATTGCCCGACCCAAGCAATTGGTAGGACAAAGATGCCCATCAAAATCAGGTAGATCGGAAATAACCAGCGCGCTGTGTGCAAGTCTTGCGCTCGTTCATTTTCTACGACCATGGTATGGAACTGACGCGGCAGACAGACAATTGCCAACATGGTGAGCAGGGTATGGATCAGTAAGGTTGGGATATTGGGCGACTGATAGGTTTGTCGAGCGATGTCAACCAACTCCACATCACTTCGGTTTAGTGCCAGAAATAGGATAAACAGACCAACCGCAAGGAAGGCCACCAGCTTGATAATCGATTCGAACGCAATCGCCATCATCATGCCACGGTGGTGCTCGGTATTATCGATATGACGTGTACCAAACAGCATGGTAAAGATAGCCAACGCAACAACAACAAACCAAGACACATCGAACCCTGACCCTTCGAACTGTGCGGGCAAATCTGGGGCGATGATCTCCAATCCCATGGTAATACCACGCAACTGGAGCGCTATGTAAGGGAGGATGCCTGCTACCGCGATTAAAGTAACCACAACAGCCAAACCTTGGGATTTGCCGTAACGTGCCGCAATAAAGTCAGCTATCGACGTAATATGTTCCCGTTTAGCCGTAATGATAAGGCGAGCAAGAATACGCCAGCCTAGAGTAAACACCAGTATTGGGGCTAGATAAATGGGAAGAAATGACCATGGGTTGCTGCTGGCCTGCCCAACGGTGCCATAAAAGGTCCAAGAGGTACAATACACGGCAATTGATAAGCTGTAGACCCAAGGTCGCCACTTCGCTAACCAAGAGTGTTGTTTATCACCGTACCAGGCAATGAGAAACAGCAAACCGAGATACAACAGTGATACGGTGATCACGAGCCAACCTTGCATCAGATATCCTTATCTTATTCATCCATGGTATTTGTTCTGGTCCGAAACAAAAAAACCTCTTCATATTGAAGAGGTTTCATTAAACTCATTAAAGCACACGAACTCAATCAAATAGGCTTAATTCTGTGCTTTGGGCTCCGCTTTCATTATCTGAACGGCACTGTGTCCTTGCGGCTCAACCTTAATAAATAGAGCCACCACTCCCATCACGGCCATCGCCCAGAAAATATTCGCACCCCAGTGTTCATATCCCCAGCCACTTAGGGTCGTCATTAGCGCGATAAAAGCACCCAGCGGAATCGCATTATATAAGGCTTGCAGTGCCACCATCTTGCGCTGCTCTGAATGCTGAATATATTGAATGGCGGCAATATGTGCCATAGCGAAAGTCACGCCGTGTAATAGCTGGATTGCAACTAAAGCTAACAAGGCCGTCGTCGACGCGGTTAGACCCCAACGAACGATCACCCCGAGTGCTGCGACGACAAATAAAGCGCGTAAACTCCAGCCAGAGAATAGACGTTTACTTAGAGCAAATACGGCCACCTCAGCCGCCACCCCTAAGCTCCACAAGTAACCGATAATGTCTTCAGAGTAACCCGCACCTTTCCAGTAAATGGAGCTAAAACTGTAATACGCCGCATGACTTCCCTGAATCATTGCAACCAGTAGTAAAAACTTAATCACCGGCAGTTCACGCAGCAACTCTGTCAGTTTAGGACGCTCAGCGTCATCTTCTGAGGTGGTCACGGGCATTGGATTAATGTTACGCGCCGAAAAGATGAGCGCGACAATGACACCTGACAACGCGGTATAGATAATCATATCTGAACCGTACTGAGCCACAAGATAGCCGACCACAGTTGAACCCGCGATAAAAGCAAGGGAACCCCATAGACGGGTACGTCCGTAGTCGAGCATCTTCAGCCGTGCATAGTAGTTTGCCATAGCATCAGAAAGTGGAACAACAGGGCCACAACAAAGGTTGAATAGTACCGTGGCCAACGCCATCAACCAGAAGCTTCCCCCAGTTAAGAAGTGAAATGCGACAAAAATAATCGAGGCCACCGTCAACCAGCGGAGTGCCGGGATTAAATGTTCGACTTTATGAATTCGAGGCGTCAGTACCATATTCGCGACGCAACGGGTCGCAAAACCAATGCCGACAAGTAGACCAATGTCAGTTGCGGATATCCCCTGCTCTTCAAACCATAATGCCCAAAACGGCAGATAGACGCCGTAGGCAAAAAAGAAGCCAACAAAATACTGGGATATCCAGCCATAAGGAGAAGGGGTTAACATCAAAACCTCGAAATACATCAAATAAGGGGCAAGGTATTATCGTTTGCTCAAGGCGGAATAAAAAGGGAAGAATTATCACAACTTAGTTTCCCTATTGTCATCTTAGAAAGTGTTCATGCCACGGGTTCGACCAAAGTCGTCTAGCACAATTGTCAAAATCCTGCACACTAAACGGATGTAGAGATCGCATGAGTCAGTCGCTATGCCAGATAAGTTCAATATGCAATCCCCACCCTTTGACCGTTTAGACCCTGAGCAGCAAAACAAACTGCGTAGCTCACTCGATGTGGCTTACTTTCGCGCCAAAGAGACCTTACTCCAGCCTGGTGTTGCCAGTCAGCATTTGCATATACTCATCAAGGGTGCCGTAGAGGAACGTTCCGAAGACGACAAAGAGATCTTTGCCCACTACGCCAATGATGACTTGTTTGATGTTCGCGCGCTTTTCGAAGAGACCGTCAAACACAGATATGTGGCACTCGAAGACACACTTTCTTATCTGCTACCAAAAGCAGTTTTTCTAGAGCTTTACAACGCCAATGGTCAATTTGCCGCTTACTTCGATAACAACCTAGCTCGCAGACAAGAGTTGATTGAAGCCGCCCAACAGCAGCAAAATCTCGCTGAATTTATTCTGACCAAAGTGGATAGCGACATTTATCATCCACCGATGCTACTGTCACCAGAACAACCACTCAATGAAGTGACACTCACTTTAAAGCAGAATGGGATTGATTCTGCACTCGTCAGGCTCAATGACGATGATGAACGCGTGGTGAGTGATCCGCATTCTCTGCCTTATGGCATTATCACTCGAACCAACATGCTTCACGCAGTCATGCTTGATGGTCATCCACTCGACACCCCAGTCGGTCAAATTGCAACGTTTCCGGTCATTCATGTCGAGAATGGAGATTTTCTGTTTAACGCCATGATTAAAATGACGCGCAATCGAATGAAACGCGTCATGGTCTCCGATGGTAAAGAAGCAGTTGGCATGCTCGACATGACGCAGATTTTGAGTGCTTTCTCCACTCACTCTCATGTACTGACCTTGAGTATTGCTCGCAGCTCAAGCATTGAAGAACTCGCACTGGCCTCTAATCGTCAGCGTCACCTAGTAGAAAGTCTGCTAAATAACGGTATTCGCACCCGCTTTATCATGGAGCTGATCTCTGCGGTTAATGAACAAATCATCGAAAAAGCTTTTGAACTGATTGTTCCTCCCGCCTTTCACGACCAGTGTTGTCTGGTTGTTTTAGGCTCAGAAGGGCGAGGAGAACAAATCCTCAAAACAGACCAAGACAACGCCTTAATTATTAAAGACGATGTGCACTGGCATCAGTGTGAAGCCGTCATGGAACAGCTAACACACACATTGCAGCAATTGGGTTACCCTCTCTGCCCAGGAAAAGTGATGGTCAACAATCCAAAGTGGGTCAAAACACAAACCGCATGGAAGAACACCATAGGCGTGTGGTCAAAACCCAACTCAGCCGAGCAAGTCATGGATCTTGCCATCTTCACAGACGCTCACGCGGTTGCAGGCAACAAATCGTTGCTGGAACCCGTCATGGCACATTTGAAAAAGATCATGTTCAACAACATGTTGGCGTTGCAAGACTTCTCTCGTCCCGCTTTACAGTTTTCTCTTCCGTTAACTCTGTTTGGCAACGTAAAGAAAGACAAACAAGGGGTGGATGTCAAAAGTGGCGGTATCTTCCCAATAGTGCATGGTATTCGCACCTTGTCACTCGAGTACGGTATTGAAGAGAAAAACACCTTTGAGCGTATCGAAGCCCTGCGCAAAAAGCGGATTCTAGAACCAGACACCGCTGACAACCTTAGCGAAGCCCTGAAGCTACTGTTTAAACTGCGCTTGAATCAGCAGTTAAGTAATCAACATAGCCACAACCGCATCGATCTCAGTCAGATAGACCGAACCGAGCGTGACTTGCTGCGACATAGCTTACATGTAGTGAAAAAGTTTAAGCAGTTCTTAGGCTATCATTATCAAATCAGGGATTAAGGCTTTACGATGAACTGGATAGTCCGCCGTTACTGGTATTACAAACTTAAAGGCTCGCCTTATCAGCCTCTATTTGCCTCTGTTAAAAAAGGCGAATATGTTTCGCTCGATTGTGAAACAACCAGTTTGGATCCTAATCGTGCAGAACTAGTAACGATTGCCGCGACCAAAATCATCGATAACCGAATCATCACCAGCAAACCATTTGAGGTGCGGCTGCGTGCTCCTCAGTCCCTAGATTCTGGCTCAGTCAAAATCCACAAGATACGCCACCAAGATCTCGCTGATGGTATCGATGAAAAACAAGCCCTCATTCAACTGCTAGATTTTATTGGCAATCGACCTCTGGTTGGCTATCACATTCGTTACGATAAGAAAATTCTCGATTTAGCCTGTCTTAAACAGCTAGGATTTCCATTGCCAAATCCGTTGATCGAAGTCAGCCAGATTTATCACGACAAGTTAGAAAAACATTTACCCAACGCGTATTTTGATCTCAGTCTCGATGCGATCTGCCGCCATTTAGATCTACCAATCCAAGATAAGCACGACGCACTTCAAGATGCCATTTCTGCTGCCTTGGTCTTCGTTCGCCTGACAAAAGGTGATCTGCCTAGTCTTAGCCTCCCCTACAGAAGCTAGTAAAAAGGCCAATTTAAATCCCAATTTCAAACATAGATCGCTAATTTTTAAGCAGAATTCTTCCTATCATCCTAAAGTCTAATTGTCGAATCTACTCCTGTGATTGAAAGTTATAGGCATAAGGATTTTACAACGTCGAGGTCAGGTGACCTTCTCGTTTTAAACGGACAATTGCTCGATTCACACTGAATTAAGCAACAAGGAGACAAGCAATGAGTGAAGCCCATATTTATCCGGTAAAAGAGAACATCAAGAAAAACACACACGCGGATAACGATACTTACCAAGCCATGTACCAGCAATCTGTCACAGACCCTGTTGGCTTCTGGAGTGAGCACGGCAAAATCGTCGACTGGATCAAGCCATTCACTCAGGTTAAAAATACCTCTTTCGACACAGGCCACGTCGACATTCGTTGGTTCGAAGATGGCACGCTTAACGTATCCGCTAACTGTATTGACCGTCACCTAGCTGAGCGTGGCGATGATGTCGCCATCATCTGGGAAGGCGACGATCCAAACGATGACAAAACACTTACGTTCAAAGAACTACACAAAGAAGTCTGTGAGTTCGCAAATGCACTTAAAGAACAAGGCGTACGCAAAGGCGATGTTGTCTGTCTTTACATGCCAATGGTCACTGAAGCGGCCGTTGCCATGCTTGCTTGTACTCGTATCGGTGCCGTACACACTGTCGTATTTGGTGGTTTCTCTCCTGAAGCACTTTCAGGTCGTATTATCGACTCTGATGCTAAAGTCGTCATCACCGCTGACGAAGGCGTACGTGGTGGTCGCGCAGTACCACTGAAGAAAAATGTCGATGAAGCACTCACCAACCCAGAAGTGAAAACCATCGAAAAAGTCATCGTGATGAAGCGTACTGGCGGTGATATTGACTGGCACGAGCATCGCGATGTTTGGTGGCATGAAGCAACAGCAAGCGTCTCGTCTGATTGCCCGCCTGAAGAGATGAAAGCAGAAGATCCACTATTTATCCTCTACACGTCAGGCTCAACAGGTAAGCCAAAAGGTGTTCTACATACAACGGGTGGCTACCTAGTGTATGCCGCAATGACGTTCAAATACGTATTTGATTACCAACCAGGCGAAACTTTCTGGTGTACAGCGGATGTGGGCTGGATCACTGGTCACACTTACCTCATCTACGGCCCGCTAGCAAACGGGGCAAAAACCATTCTGTTTGAAGGTGTGCCAAACTATCCTAACACCAACCGAATGAGCCAAGTAGTTGATAAACATCAAGTAAACATTCTGTACACAGCGCCAACGGCCATTCGTGCATTAATGGCGAAAGGCAACGAAGCTGTTGAAGGTACGTCTCGTAGCAGCCTTCGTATCATGGGTTCTGTGGGAGAACCTATTAACCCTGAAGCTTGGGAGTGGTACTACAAAACCATCGGTAATGAGAACTCACCAATCGTTGATACTTGGTGGCAAACAGAAACTGGCGGTATCTTGATCGCTCCACTTCCAGGGGCAACAGACCTAAAACCTGGCTCAGCGACACGTCCGTTCTTTGGTGTACAGCCTGCCCTAGTCGATAACATGGGTAACATCATCGAAGGCGCGACTGACGGTAACCTAGTCATTCTTGATTCATGGCCAGGTCAAATGCGTACCGTTTACGGCGACCACGAACGCTTTGAACAAACTTACTTCTCTACCTTTAAAGGTATGTACTTCACTAGTGACGGTGCTCGTCGTGATGAGGACGGTTACTACTGGATCACAGGTCGTGTTGATGACGTACTAAACGTGTCAGGTCACCGTATGGGTACTGCTGAAATTGAATCAGCGCTTGTTGCTCACCACAAGATTGCGGAAGCAGCAATTGTTGGTATCCCACACGATATCAAAGGTCAGGCAATTTACGCTTACATCACCCTAAATGACGGTGAATTCCCAAGTGCAGAACTGCATGCAGAAGTAAAAAACTGGGTACGTAAAGAGATTGGCCCAATCGCGACTCCAGATGTGCTGCACTGGACAGACTCTCTGCCGAAGACTCGCTCAGGTAAGATCATGCGCCGAATTCTGCGTAAGATTGCAACCGGTGATACCAGCAACCTAGGTGATACATCAACATTGGCCGATCCTAGTGTGGTTGAGAAGCTCATTGCAGAAAAAGCAGAGCTAGCGTAATTCCCCCTCCCCCTATACAACAAAACCGTCCATCGTGGCGGTTTTGTTGTTTCTAAGCCTGTCAAAACGAGAGTTTCACTGACTCAGCCGAATTAAAAATGTTACCTCGGTTACAAAAAACGACGTCCAAGGAGGGAGATTAGACCAGTAAATTGCTGCGATTTGCGCTGAATTGGCTATAATCTGGGTCTATTTCAAAGATCCAGTGTTGTTTTTAACAAAATAAGCATGCTGAATCAGCGATAATATGGGAATATTCCAGTTCATATCATGAAGTAGGAAGATGGCAGCATAATGACAGCAAAATCACGCATTCTTGTCTTAAATGGTCCAAATCTAAACCTGTTAGGTCTACGCGAGCCCGCTCATTACGGTTCTCAAAGCCTACCACAGATTGTCGATACGTTAACCAAACAAGCTCACGAAGCCGGCGTTGAACTTCAACACCTCCAGTCAAACCGTGAATATGAGCTAATTGAAGCCATTCATGCTGCATACAACAACGTCGACTTTATTATCATCAACCCAGCCGCTTTCACTCACACTAGTGTGGCGCTGCGTGATGCACTACTCGGCGTGGCTATCCCATTTATCGAAGTGCATTTATCAAATGTACATGCACGTGAGCCATTCCGTCACCACTCTTATCTTTCTGATAAGGCAGAAGGTGTCATTTGCGGCTTAGGTGCACAAGGTTACGAATTCGCTCTGTCTGCTGCTATTAATAAATTGCAGGCAAAGTAACTCAGTTACTATCAAAGTAAATAAACACTCTGCAGCTCAATATGAGCTGTCTTATTCACAAGATAAAAGAGAAAGAAAAGATGGATATCCGTAAAATCAAGAAGCTTATCGAGTTAGTAGAAGAGTCTGGCATTGCTGAGCTAGAAATCTCTGAAGGTGAAGAGTCGGTACGCATCAGCCGTAACGGCACTGCAATGCCTGCGCCTGTTCACTATGCAGCAGCTCCTGCTCCTGTAGCGGCAGTCGCACCTGCAGCGGCGGCTCCTGCGCCAGCAGCAACTGAAGCAGCAGCACCTGCGGTACCAGCGGGTCACCAAGTTCTTTCTCCAATGGTAGGTACGTTCTACCGTTCTCCAAGTCCAGATGCGAAGTCATTTGTAGAAGTTGGTCAAACTGTAAAAGCTGGCGACACTCTTTGTATCGTTGAAGCGATGAAGATGATGAACCAAATCGAAGCTGACAAGTCTGGTGTTGTTACCGCTATCCTAGTTGAAGACGGCCAACCAGTTGAATTCGACCAACCACTTGTTGTTATCGAATAATAGAGGCTCTCTCTTATGCTAGATAAATTAGTCATCGCGAACCGAGGAGAAATTGCTCTTCGAATCCTTCGTGCATGTAAAGAACTAGGTATTAAAACGGTTGCGGTACACTCAACCGCTGACCGCGACCTAAAGCACGTACTGCTTGCAGATGAATCGATTTGTATCGGTCCTGCTCGCGGTATCGACAGCTACCTAAACATCCCTCGCATCATCTCTGCGGCTGAAGTCACTGGCGCGGTGGCTATCCACCCAGGTTACGGCTTCTTGTCAGAAAATGCGGATTTTGCTGAGCAAGTTGAGCGTAGCGGCTTTATCTTCGTTGGCCCTAAGGCTGATACCATTCGTATCATGGGTGATAAAGTTTCTGCAATCACTGCAATGAAGAAAGCTGGTGTACCTTGTGTACCAGGTTCTGACGGTCCACTAGACGACGATCAAACCAAAAACAAAGCGCACGCTAAACGAATTGGTTACCCAGTGATCATCAAAGCTTCTGGTGGCGGCGGTGGTCGTGGTATGCGTGTTGTACGCTCAGAAGGTGAGTTGGTTGAAGCTATCGCTATGACTCGCGCAGAAGCAAAAGCAGCTTTTAACAATGACATGGTTTACATGGAGAAATTCCTAGAGAACCCTCGTCACGTTGAAGTTCAGGTTATTGCTGATGGTCAAGGCGGTGCGATCCACCTAGGTGAACGTGACTGTTCGATGCAGCGTCGTCACCAGAAGGTTGTTGAAGAAGCACCAGCACCAGGTATCACTGAAGAGATGCGTAAATACATCGGTGAACGTTGTACACGTGCATGTATAGAAATCGGTTACCGCGGCGCGGGTACGTTTGAGTTCCTATACGAAAACGGCGAATTCTACTTCATCGAAATGAACACTCGTATTCAGGTAGAGCACCCAGTAACAGAAATGGTTACTGGCGTTGACCTAATCAAAGAGCAGCTTCGTGTTGCTGCTGGCCAGCCTCTGTCGTTCACTCAGGATGATATCAAGATCCGTGGCCACGCGATTGAGTGCCGTATCAACGCAGAAGACCCAGTACGTTTCCTACCTTCACCAGGTAAGATCGAACGCTTCCATGCACCTGGCGGCATGGGTGTTCGTTGGGAATCACATATCTACACTGGCTACACAGTACCACCTCATTACGATTCAATGATCGGTAAACTGATCACATTCGGTGAGAACCGCGACGTAGCCATCGCTCGCATGAAGAACGCGTTAGGCGAGATGATCGTTGAAGGCATCAAAACTAACATCACGCTTCAAGAAAGCATTATGAATGATGAAAACTTCCAACATGGTGGTGCCAACATTCATTACCTAGAGAAGAAACTAGGTCTGCAATAATCTCGAGTAGCTAGTGACGAGTTCCTCTAGGAACTAAGATCTAAAAACGAGAAACTCTTCCAAAATGCTCACTTCGGTGAGCATTTTTTGTTTACGTCTATAATCTCAGCAGATATCTGCTAAACTCTGCGCAAATTTTACTTTTAAGAGCACATACCCATGCCTTGGATTCAAATTAAACTCAACGCGACCAATGAAAACGCCGAACAAATCGGTGACATGCTAATGGAAGAGACTGGAGCCCTGTCTGTCACGTTTCTAGACGCTCACGATACGCCTGTATTTGAGCCTCTTCCGGGTGAAACGCGCCTTTGGGGTGATACTGATATCCTCGCACTGTATGACGCAGAAGCAGACAGCAACTTTATTATTGAGCAAATAAAGCTAAGCAATTTACTTGCTGAAGGCTTTGCCTACAAAGTAGAACAGCTCGAAGATAAAGACTGGGAACGCGAATGGATGGATAACTTCCACCCGATGAAGTTTGGCGAGCGCTTATGGATCTGTCCAAGCTGGCGTGATATCCCAGAGCCGGACGCAGTCAATGTACTGCTCGATCCTGGCCTAGCATTTGGTACTGGTACTCACCCAACGACGGCTCTTTGCCTTGAGTGGCTTGAAGGGCTAGATTTAAGCGGTAAAACGGTCATCGATTTCGGTTGTGGCTCTGGCATCCTTGCGATCGCTGCGATCAAGCTTGGTGCAGAAAAAGTTATCGGGATCGACATTGATCCTCAAGCTCTACAAGCATCAAAAGATAACGCGCAGCGAAATGGTGTTGCCGAGCAACTAGAAGTCTTCCTGCCTCAAGATCAGCCTGAAGGTCTGATCGCGGATGTCGTTGTTGCGAATATTCTGGCCGCTCCTCTACGTGAACTGTCGCCAATTATTAAGTCATTAGTGAAACCAAATGGTCATCTTGCGATGTCTGGTGTGCTTGATACGCAAGCCGAAGATGTTGCGAACTATTACCGTGATGAGCTTCACATTGATCCTATCAAAGAGCAAAGTGAATGGTGTCGCATCTCTGGTCGAAAGCAAGGCTAGATAAGACTTTGCAAGCTAATTGACTGATTTTTGGGCGTTTTACTAAAACAAATTGTAAATGCTCAAATATTAGTCTTTTCACGGCGCCAAAAAATGCGTAAAATGCGCGCCCTTGCTATGGGTCTGTTGACCACTAAACTGTGAAGACGTTTTGAAAATCGGAAACTACCAACTTAAGAACAATCTCATCGTTGCCCCAATGGCTGGCGTAACAGATAGACCATTCCGTGAGTTGTGTCTCCGCTATGGTGCGGGAATGGCCGTCAGTGAAATGATGTCCTCAAATCCTAAACTTTGGAAAACGTCTAAGTCCAAGCAACGCATGGTACACGAAGGCGAATCGGGCATTCGCTCTGTACAAATTGCCGGAGCCGACCCACAGCTTATGGCCGACGCTGCTCAGTTTAGTGTTGAGAACGGTGCACAGATCATCGATATCAACATGGGCTGCCCAGCAAAAAAAGTGAATAAAAAGCTCGCTGGCTCTGCATTACTCCAGTACCCAGATATCATCGAAGATATTCTGAAAGCTGTTGTTAATTCAGTAGATGTCCCTGTGACATTGAAAACCCGCACGGGCTGGGACACAGACAACAAAAACTGTGTCCAAATCGCTAAATTAGCCGAAGACTGCGGCATACAAGCTTTAGCCCTTCACGGGCGCACCAAAGCATGCATGTACAAAGGTGAGGCCGAATATGACAGCATTAAAGCGGTAAAACAGGCGATCTCTATTCCGGTTATTGCTAACGGTGATATCGATAGCCCAGAGAAAGCTAAGTATGTACTGGAGTACACCGGTGCAGACGCTTTAATGATTGGACGCCCTGCCCAAGGTCGTCCGTGGATTTTTCAGGAAATCCAACACTTTTTGGAAAACGGCACCACGATGCCTGATCTCCCGATTTCGGAAGTGAAAGACATCCTGCTTGGTCATGTGAATGCTCTACATAGTTTCTATGGTGAGTATTTAGGTCCACGTATCGCGCGTAAGCACGTTGGCTGGTATCTAAAAGAGCATGAACAGGCAAGTGAGTTTCGCCGTACCTTCAATGCTATCGATGTAGCAGAGCTACAGCTTGAAGCATTAGAAGAGTATTTTGATAAAGCCTAAATAATTGAAGCTAAGGCTTCAGTTATAACGGGTTAACGTTGCATCATAATTAAGAGAAGAGCTAGACCGAATATGTTCGAACAAAATCTGACTTCAGAAGCATTAACAGTAACTACAGTAACGTCACAAGACCAGATCACTCAGAAGCCTTTACGTGACTCTGTTAAAGCGTCTCTTAAAAACTACTTGGCTCAATTAAACGGTCAAGAAGTAACAGAACTATACGAATTAGTTCTAGCTGAAGTTGAACAGCCACTACTAGATACCATCATGCAGTACACTCGCGGTAACCAAACTCGCGCAGCAACTATGATGGGTATCAACCGCGGTACTCTTCGCAAGAAACTGAAGAAATACGGCATGAACTAATCGTTCATTACCTTTCTTGATTTAAAAGCCGGGCTCACATTGTGAGCCCGGCTTTTTCATTGGTCGTAACAATATGAACTGATTAAACATTCGTCATTCTGTGATCTAATACGATTGCTTAGTGTAACACTCCGGATATAATGCAAAATTACGTTTTTGTTCGGACTAAGCTACATGGCTGATATGCAAAGGGAAGAATGGCTAAGCCTGATGCTACGAGAGCTACCAGATCGACTGCTGATCCTTGATGAGCATGGTCGTATCTTGGAGAGTTTTGGTGGTGCGGTTCAAACTCCCCCTTACAGCACGGATAATCTAGACCTAACATTCAGCGAGATGGTACCTCCACACATTGCTGAAAACGTGAAACAGAGCTTAACGCAAACGTTTAAATCCAACCAAACGACTCACCTTCGCTACTCGGTTACTCCATGTCAGTTGCTTATGTCTTCTATTGAAGAGTTGGATACATGGAGTGGTGTCGAAGAACGATGGTTCGAAGCCTCGCTCAAGCCTATCACTCTGACAAACGGCTCCAAATACATTATGTGGCAAGAACGAGAAATCACTCTCGCTCGTCAACAAGAACTGGAGTTAAAGAAACTCGCTGAAACCGATGAACTCACAGGAATCTTAAATCGCCGTGCTTTTATGCTGCATTTAGAGCGAGAGTTCCATTACCCTTCAGACCAAGGCCTCTCTTGTTTAATGATTGATATTGACCACTTCAAAGAAATCAATGATCAAGTTGGTCACCTTTCTGGCGATGAAGTGATTACTCAGGTAGCACACATCTGCCGTGAGATGATTCGCGGTAGCGATTATATTGGTCGTCTAGGTGGCGAGGAATTTGGGGTGGTTTTAGCCCACACGAATGCGATTCAAGCTTATGATATCGCCGAGCGAATTCGCGAATCCATAGAATCGACACCTTGCCATGTTGATGGTCATATTATCTTGCCTACCGTGAGTATTGGGATTGCTGAACTCAACGCTCAAGTCTCATCCGTTCGCGAATTGATGGTTCAAGCAGACAAGGCGATGTATTACTCAAAACAGACGGGTCGCAATCAGGTTACTCTCTACTACGACAACCTGCCTCAAATTAAAAGCACAACTGAGCTAAAAGCGAATATCCGTCGCGCGTCTTAACACCACCTTGTATCGCCGTGTGGGATCACTTTTCTTCACTGGCTAGCGCACCGAGAATCGAACAATGACTGGCATCATCGTCAACATGACCACAACAGGCGTCATTGATTTTTTTCAACGCACTGCGTATCCGTTGTAACTCACCAATTTTTTCATCAATCAAATTCAGCTTTGCACTCGTAATCGCTTTCACTTCGGCACAACTATGTTCTGTTGCTTCTAGCTTTATCTCTAACAATTCACGAATCTCATCAAGACTCAAACCCAGATCTTTCGCCTTTAGGATAAAGCTGACCTGATTCTGGTTTTGTTGATTGTATAAGCGGTAGCCGGACTCACTTCGCCCAGCAGGCTTAATCAGTTGGTTTTTCTCATAAAATCGAAGAGTATCTGCGGTGACATTACACCGTTTTGCCAGTTCACCAATCTGAAACATAACTTTTCCTATTAACTGTTTCATTACTTTTTAAGTCAAAAGACGAGCTTTTTGCAATTAATTTTGCGATGCCAAACGATTGCGCGAGCTTTTTTGTAATAAATTAGTTAGAATGTGCGCCATCAAACTCAGAGACTAGTCTATCACCAGCCAATGCTGGAAAGGTCTTTACCAAAACTGGCCAATATTTTACTGCTATTTACCTAGTAAAGCGTAAGAACAAGTTCATTTTTGGCAAATATCTTTATTTATATATTAACTCTGTGACTTTGAGGAAATGGAAGCATGACTAACGCTCGTCCTATTCGCCGCGCTCTAATCAGCGTATCAGACAAAACTGGTATTGTTGAGTTTGCCCAAGCTCTTGCTAACCGTGGCGTTGATATTCTATCCACTGGTGGTACAGCTCGCCTACTAGCAGAGAAAGGGATCTCTGTTACAGAAGTATCAGACTACACTGGTTTCCCAGAAATGATGGACGGTCGTGTTAAGACTCTACACCCTAAAGTTCACGGTGGTGTGCTTGGCCGTCGTGGTCAAGATGATGATGTGATGGAAAAGCACGGCATCAACCCTATCGACATCGTAGTCGTTAACCTCTACCCGTTCGCAGAAACCGTTGCTAAAGAAGGTTGTACCTTAGCTGACGCCGTTGAAAACATCGACATCGGTGGCCCAACTATGGTTCGTTCTGCTGCTAAAAACCACAAAGACGTGACGATCGTGGTTAATGCTCACGATTACGAGCGTGTTATCGCAGAAATGGATGCTAACGATAACTCTCTAACCTTAGAAACTCGCTTCGATCTAGCGATTGCCGCATTCGAGCACACGGCTGCTTACGACGGCATGATCGCTAACTACTTCGGCACTATGGTTCCATCTTACGGTGAGAACAAGGAAGGTGATGAAGAGAGCAAATTCCCTCGCACTTTCAACCAGCAGTTCATCAAGAAGCAAGATATGCGCTACGGTGAGAACAGCCACCAGGATGCTGCTTTCTATGTAGAAGCGAACCCAGAAGAAGCGTCCGTTTCGACTGCACGCCAAATCCAAGGCAAGGCTCTTTCTTACAACAATATCGCCGATACTGATGCTGCACTAGAGTGTGTTAAAGAGTTCGACGAGCCAGCTTGTGTCATCGTTAAGCACGCTAACCCATGTGGTGTCGCACTAGGTAGCAACATCCTCGAAGCTTACGACCGTGCATACAAAACTGACCCAACGTCTGCATTCGGCGGCATTATCGCATTCAACAAAGAGCTCGATGCTGAAACAGCAACAGCCATCGTTGAGCATCAGTTCGTTGAAGTGATTATCGCACCGTCTGTATCTGCTGAAGCGATTGAAGTGGTTGCAGCGAAGAAAAACGTTCGTCTACTTGAGTGTGGTGAATGGTCAACCAAGACAACTGGTTTTGATGTTAAACGTGTTAACGGTGGCCTTCTGGTTCAAGACCGCGATCAAGGTATGGTAAGCCTAGATGACCTTAAAGTCGTGTCTAAGCGCCAACCGACAGATGAAGAACTAAAAGACGCTCTATTCTGCTGGAAAGTTGCGAAGTACGTAAAATCAAACGCGATTGTTTATTCAAAAGGCGACATGACTATCGGTGTTGGCGCAGGTCAAATGAGCCGCGTTTACTCTGCTAAGATCGCTGGTATTAAAGCGGCTGACGAAGGTCTGCAAGTAGAAGGTTGTGTCATGGCTTCTGATGCATTCTTCCCATTCCGTGATGGTATCGATGCAGCAGCAGAAGCGGGCATTAAGTGCGTGATTCAACCAGGCGGTTCTATGCGCGATGACGAAGTTATCGCAGCCGCAGACGAGCACGGTATGGCGATGATCTTCACTGGTATGCGTCATTTCCGCCACTAGAAAGATACGAGAACGCTTCGCACAGAGTAGAGAGCTGCGAGTAAGAAGCTCTCTACTCGATACTCGAAGCTAAGCAATTTGATTGAAGGAATTAAAATGAAGGTATTGATTATAGGTTCTGGCGGCCGTGAACATGCTCTTGGCTGGAAAGCGGCGCAAAACCCAAATGTAGAAACTGTTTTTATTGCACCAGGCAACGCTGGTACAGCACTTGAGCCTAAGCTTGAGAACGTCAACATCGGTGTTGAGAGCATTTCTGAACTGGTCGCTTTTGCGAAAGAAAAACAGATTGAGCTGACTATTGTCGGCCCTGAAGCGCCATTAGTCATCGGTGTGGTTGACGCTTTCCGTGAAGCGGGTCTGCCTATCTTTGGTCCTACGCAAGCCGCTGCTCAGCTTGAAGGTTCTAAAGCTTTCACCAAAGACTTCTTAGCACGCCACAATATTCCAACGGCTGCTTACGCAAACTTCACTGAAATTGAACCAGCACTTGCTTATGTCCGCGAGCAAGGCGCGCCTATCGTCGTGAAAGCTGACGGCCTAGCCGCTGGTAAAGGCGTTATTGTTGCAATGACGCTAGAAGAAGCAGAAGAAGCAATTAAAGACATGTTGGCGGGTAACGCTTTTGGTGAAGCTGGTAGCCGTGTTGTCATTGAAGAGTTTCTCGACGGTGAAGAAGCTAGCTTTATCGTTATGGTCGATGGCAAAAGCGTACTGCCTATGGCCACCAGCCAAGACCATAAGCGTGTCGGTGACAAAGACACAGGCCCGAACACCGGTGGTATGGGTGCATACTCTCCTGCGCCAGTGGTCACTCCTGAAATTCATGAGCGAATCTTGGAAGAGGTTATCTACCCAACCGTTCGTGGGATGGATGCAGAAGGTGCACCGTACACAGGTTTCCTTTACGCGGGTCTAATGATCGACAAAGAAGGCACACCAAAAGTTATCGAATACAACTGTCGATTCGGTGATCCAGAAACGCAACCAATCATGATGCGTATGGAGTCCGATCTTGTTGAGCTTTGCTTGATGGCAATCGACGAAAAGCTAGATGAAGCAGAATCTAAGTGGGATCCTCGCGCTTCTATCGGTGTGGTACTGGCAGCCGGTGGCTACCCAGGTGATTATGCGAAAGGTGACGTAATTTCTCTCCCAGAGAATGAGCAGGAAGGAGAGAAAATCTTCCATGCAGGCACAACCAACAATGCTGATGGAGATGTGGTCACTAACGGTGGACGTGTTCTATGTGCGACGGCGCTTGGAAATAGTGTCTCAGAGGCTCAGGAACGCGCGTACGCACTTGCTAAACAAGTTAGCTGGAACGGAATGTTCCATCGTAATGACATCGGCTACAGAGCGATTGAACGCGAGCAAGGGAAATAGTTTCTAGCTTCTAGCTTCGAGCTTCGAGCTTCGAGCTTCGAGCTTCGAGCTTCTAAAACATAAAAGGCTTGGTCATCAATACCAAGCCTTTTGTTTATTCTGGCAATCACCAGCGGCTAGTGCCGCTGACTAAGAGTTACTCTTCAATTAAACTCGGCCGTTCTATGCAGTCATGACTATCATCTGCAAGCATCAGCAATTCACTAACAACGATTCGATTGCCACGAGTAGTGCCAAGGAATGCCGCGTAGCTGTCAATCGTGGATAGGCGGTTGACGACAAAACTCGGCAAAGTTTCGTTAAACTCAACTTCTGAATAACTCTTTCCTGAGCAAGTATCAAACGTCGAGCCATCCCAATAGCCTTGAATAAGAGCTAAACCGTCTCGACTCTGCCCTTTAGTGACATTGGAAATGTTCAGCGCTTCTTGTTTCAACCAAGCTAATTTCTCAGATTTGAGTGGCAGTACACGTCCATCAAGTCGATATTGTTGATAAACCGCCTCACCATCTTTATTAAAACGGACATGGATGCGATATGGCACTAGCGCTTTGTTGTCTTTTAATTGCTCTCCCTCACGAATCAACTCTCGTAACTTTCCCTCATCCCAACGATAGTCAGTTTTGTACCAACCATAATCGCCAGCACTGACATGATCAGCGGCGGTGTATGGAAAGCTGAGTCTCTCGGTGTACCAATACAAACTCGTGGCATCACCGATTGTCTGGCCGCCAGTATAATCAGAATATTGGTCAAGGTTTGGCGTCGGTACGCTAGAAGAGCAACCGATAAGCAAAGAAGCGATTAGTGAAGGGGCTAGTAATTTTTTCATCTTCATAAAACAAATATACGCCAAGATAGGGACTACCTTGACGTATTATATACAATCTAGAGCGATTGACTCTGAAATCGGTACTTAATTATTTCACTGAATCTTTCAGTGCTTTACCTGCTACGAATGCTGGAACGTTTGCAGCAGCGATCTGGATCTCAGCACCTGTTTTAGGGTTGCGGCCAGTACGTGCAGCACGGTGGTTAACTTTGAATGTACCAAAACCAATTAGTTGAACTTGGTCACCCTCTTTCAGTGCACCAGTCACACCTTCAAGAGTTGCTTCAAGAGCAGCTTTAGCTTGTGCTTTAGATAGATCTGCTTTCTCTGCGATAAAGTCGATTAATTGGGTCTTGTTCATTAGGTTTCCCTTCTCATATGTTATCGAATTCCATTCACTCTAAATCATAAATGCCCTATCTGGCAAAGGTTTGTAAGCGATCTTTAGCTCTCATGACGTACTTTTAACCATAATCTGAGCATTAACTCACAATTTGTTACTGTGACAGAGAAAGTTAATACTTGTTTTTAACCATCTTTAGCCTTATTTATAGGCATGCAATAGCCCGTAAAGCCTGATATTTCGGGACTTAAAGCGAATAGAAAGTGCTCACATCGATAATGCGCAGGCATGAAAAATTACCCTTTTCATGCAAAATTTGATGGGTGTATAAAACCACATAGGACATTTATGTTTCTGCTAACAATATACGTCTCTGTTGCGATTGGCGTATCGTTTATCTGCTCCGTTTTAGAAGCGGTTCTTCTGAGTATCTCACCAAGTTATATCGCCCAATTGCGTCAGCAAGGTCACCCTGCTGCCAACTCATTGGCTAAGTTAAAAACAGATATCGACCGACCACTAGCGTCGATCCTGACACTCAATACGATTGCGCACACCATCGGCGCAGCAACCGCAGGTGCTCAAGCAGCGGTCGTCTTTGGTAATCAATGGCTAGGTGTTTTCTCTGGTGTTCTTACGCTCGGCATACTTGTTTTTTCTGAGATCGTCCCGAAAACCATTGGTGCGACGTACTGGCGTCAATTGGCACCGGCCGCAGCAACGACACTGCGCTGGATGGTATGGTCGCTCACACCGTTTGTGTGGTTCTCAGAGCAGATAACCAAACGCCTATCTCGAGGACATCAAGCACCAAAAATGCGTGACGAGTTGTCAGCGATGGCTATTCTTGCGCGAGAGAGCGGTGAGTTTGCGGAAGGCGAGTCAAAGATGCTCAACAACCTTCTGGGTATTCAAGATGTACCAGTCACACAGGTCATGACCCCTCGCCCAGTGGTTTTTCGCGTTGATGCAGAAATGACAATCAATGAGTTTCTTGATCGTCATAAAGATTCACCGTTTTCTCGTCCTCTGGTCTACAGCCAGTCTACGGACAATATTATTGGTTTTGTTCACCGCCTCGAGCTGTTCAAGCTGCAACACGCTGGTAGTGGAGAAAAACAACTCGGTGCGGTAATGCGCCCAGTACATGTTTTGCTCAACACCATTAAGCTACCAAAAGCCTTTGAGCAAATGATGGCAAAACGCCTACAACTGGCCATGGTGGTCGATGAATACGGTACGATTCAAGGTATCTTAACCCTTGAAGACGTTTTCGAGCACTTAGTTGGTGAAGAGATTGTTGACGAAGCTGACCGTGCAACGGATATGCAGGAGCTGGCCTTTGAACGCTGGGAGAAGTGGAAGGTGACCCACGGCGTTATCGAAAGCCGTGATGATGACGAAGATGAAGCACTAGCAGAATCAAAAGCAAAAAAAGAAGATAGTTAGCGAGTTGCGAGTTGCGAAAAATAAAGAGGGTTGACGTTTTTATGTCACCCCTCTTTTTCTATTTCCTAGTAGCTAGCAGATCGAGACTCGGAGCTTTCTAGAGTTGAATGCCAATATTACTGACACCTTCATCACGCAGTTCAAAGCGTAAGTCTTTAATCAACTCAATATCACGCTCTTCCGCTTCACGAAGTGGACGGAAGATTGCCCATTGCACGTCCCATTCACCGCAAACCGCTTCATTCTCTTTTTGGTTTTCGTTAGTAATCTCTTCACCCGTTTGCGCTTCTTCTAGTTGAGCAACCGTCATTACAGATTGTTGGCTAACCTTATGCATGTTTTCATACAGGTAGTCTCTATCTAGCAAGCCGTGAAGAAGATCGGACAGAGCCACACACGCGTCAATGGCTGGATAAACACCATAGAAGTCGAAATCCTCTGAACTAGGAATAATTTCTTCTAACTTTTCTAGCTGGCGCTCAAAGTTCACTTTGGCGGTTTTAACGGTTAATTGTTCCCAAATACTATCCAAAATATCACGATAAATTCGCGCTTCGGCAAACTTGGTGCTTTCACAAAACATTGCGAAGTTTGGATACATACGTTCACACAAGCTCACCATAAAGGTAATCTGTTTCCATGGTTCTAACTTCTCAAGGCGAAGCTGAAGAGGATTCTGTAGCATAGAGACTCTTTTGGTCTGTTGACCTAGTTGCTGAATTAGACAGCGGAAAGTGTACTTGATAACCAACAGGGAAAAAAGCAAGGCGATGAACAATTTCACTCATAAAGTTTACCTTCTCACTGAAGATGACACTTATTACCTCAAGTTGCTTGAATCAGCGCAGCTAGATGACTTAGAGGTTACTCAAAAACGCCACGAAGCAACGATCCTACTTGCCTCTCCACCAATGGCGGCAAAATGCCTTGATGAGTTCCCCAAACTGGAGTGGATCCAATCTATCTATGCTGGTGTTGATGCGTTGCTTCCACATTTGAACGGATATACAGGCCCATTAACCAATGTAAAAGGAATATTTGGTCAGCAGATCTCTGAGTATGTACTTGGTTATAGCATCGCTTATCAGCGCCATTTTTATCACTATCATACCGAGCAACAGGGCTCTAACTGGAAACCAATGCCATACCAATCTCTGAGTGGCAAAAAAATGGTTGTTCTCGGCACGGGTTCCATCGGTTCTCATCTTGCAGAGGTTGCCAAAAGTTTTGCTATTGTCCCTATAGGAGTGAATCGCAGCGGTATACCGACAAAACACTCCCCTTTTGCTGCAACCTACCATATTCAAGAACTGGCCACTGCCCTGCAAGAAGCCGATATTGTCGTTAATACACTACCAAATACGCCTGAAACTCGGCATATCCTAAACCAAGATAGCTTATCGCACTGCCAAGGTGCTCTGCTATTTAATGTCGGCCGAGGCACTGCAGTAGAAGAAAATGGGCTGTTAAGTGCATTGGACAATGGACATATCCGCCACGCGTTTCTCGACGTGTTTGCGCAAGAACCACTGCCTGAAAGCCACCTTTTCTGGAAGCATGAAAATATCACGGTCACGCCACATATCGCAGCTTTAAGCTTTCCGGAACAAGTGGTCGATATCTTTGTAGAGAATTATCAAAGCTGGCGTGATGGCTTTAGCCTAAATAACCTTGTCGATATCGATAAAGGTTACTAGTTCGAGTCAAAACACATGTTAGAAGAACTATTGCAACAAGTCAGAGCCTGCCAGCTGTGTGAACCCACGCTACCGCTCGGTGCTAACCCTATTATTCAGGCTTCAAAATCGGCGAAGTTGTTGATCATTGGTCAAGCACCGGGAACACGCGTGCATGAAACGTCGATACCGTGGAATGATCCTAGTGGAAATAGGCTCAGAGAGTGGTTGGAACTGGATAAAGAGACATTCTACGATGCGAGTAAAGTCGCCATTATGCCTATGGGGTTATGCTATCCGGGTAAAGGGAAAAGTGGTGATTTACCACCAAGGAAGGAATGTGCCCCGCAGTGGCATAAATCTATTTTGGACCAGCTGCCTAATGTGGGTATGACGTTACTGATCGGTCAGTACGCGCAGAACTACTATCTCAGCGACAAGCCTAAGACACTGACAGAGACCGTACAGCAATGGCAGCGCTGGGCACCAAAGTATCTGCCTTTACCTCACCCTTCACCACGCAACACATTATGGTTAAAGAAAAATCCTTGGTTTGAAGCCGAGGTGGTGCCGTTTATTCGGGAGTATGTACATCAGCACCTGAATAACTAGCGGACAAAAAAAACGGAGACCGCAGTCTCCGTTTATGTAGTAGCTAAGCAGCTCGGGGATGATTACATCATACCGCCCATGCCACCCATACCACCCATGCCGCCCATATCAGGCATAGATGAAGCATCTTTCTGTGGTAGGTCTGTAACCATTGCTTCAGTTGTGATCATTAGACCTGCAACAGATGCAGCAAATTGTAGTGCGCTACGAGTTACCTTAGTTGGATCTAGGATACCCATTTCGATCATGTCACCGTATTCGCCAGTTGCAGCGTTGTAACCGTAGTTACCTTCACCTGCACGAACGTTGTTCGCAACAACAGACTCTTCATCACCAGCGTTCTTAGTGATTTGACGGATTGGCGCTTCCATTGCACGTAGAGCTACGCGGATACCCACGTTTTGTTCTTCGTTATCACCTTCAAGGTTCGCAACTTTTGATGCTGCGCGAATAAGAGCAACACCGCCACCAGCAACAACACCCTCTTCAACCGCTGCGCGAGTTGCGTGAAGTGCATCTTCAACGCGGTCTTTCTTCTCTTTCATTTCAACTTCAGTTGCTGCACCGACTTTGATTACTGCAACACCGCCAGCTAGCTTAGCTACGCGCTCTTGTAGTTTCTCTTTGTCGTAATCCGAAGTTGCTTCTTCGATTTGCTGACGGATTTGAGCAACACGACCTTGGATCATCGCTTCTTCACCCGCACCATCGATGATCGTTGAGTTTTCTTTAGTGATGCTTACACGCTTAGCTTGACCTAGGTCTTCAAGCGTTACTTTCTCAAGCTCTAGACCGATCTCTTCAGAAATCACTGTACCGCCTGTTAGGATAGCGATGTCTTGTAGCATTGCTTTACGACGGTCACCAAAACCTGGCGCTTTAACAGCCGCTACTTTTACGATGCCACGCATGTTGTTCACAACAAGTGTTGCTAGTGCTTCGCCTTCAACATCTTCAGCGATGATAAGTAGAGGACGAGATGCTTTCGCTACCGCTTCTAGCGTTGGAAGAAGTTCACGAATGTTCGATACTTTCTTGTCTACTAGAAGGATAAATGGGCTTTCTAGATCTACGCTACCCGCTTCTTGGTTGTTGATGAAGTAAGGAGATAGGTAACCACGATCGAACTGCATGCCTTCTACCACATCAAGTTCGTCTTGCAGTGCTTGGCCTTCTTCAACAGTGATAACACCGTCACGACCTACTTTTTCCATCGCTTCAGCAATGATGTTACCTACTGTTGCGTCAGAGTTCGCAGAGATAGTCCCTACCTGAGCAATTGCTTTTGTATCTTTACACTCAACAGACAGTGCTTTTAGCTCTTCTACAGCGGCAACAACTGCTTTGTCGATACCACGCTTAAGATCCATTGGGTTCATACCCGCCGCAACCGCTTTTAGGCCTTCGTTTACGATAGCTTGCGCAAGAACAGTTGCTGTTGTTGTACCGTCACCCGCTGCGTCGTTAGCTTGAGACGCTACTTCTTTAACCATTTGCGCGCCCATGTTTTGGAACTTGTCTTCAAGCTCGATTTCACGCGCAACAGATACACCATCTTTAGTGATTGTTGGTGCACCGAAAGATTTGTCTAGTACAACGTTACGGCCTTTAGGGCCAAGAGTTACTTTTACTGCATCAGCTAGAATGTTCACACCCTCTAGCATCTTAATACGTGCGTCATTACCAAATTTAACGTCTTTAGCAGCCATCTTTAGTTTCCTTGTCTAAATTCTGTTTAATGATTTCAAATTGAACTTGAGCAAAAAATTACTCAATGATTGCTATTACTCAACGATTGCCATGATGTCGTTTTCTGACATCACTAGCACTTCTTTACCGTCGATTTTTTCAGTTTTAGTACCGTAACCTTCAGCGAAGATAACAGTGTCGCCAACTTTAACGTCCAACGGTAGTACTGTACCGTTTTCTAGGATGCGGCCTTTACCCACAGCTAGTACAACGCCGCGAGTAGATTTCTCTGCAGCAGAACCAGTCAGAACGATACCACCCGCTGACTTAGATTCAACTTCTTGGCGTTCTACGATAACTCGGTCGTGTAATGGACGAATATTCATCGGTCGTCTCTCCTGAATTTCCATGGTTGATTTGATAAATGGCTTTCACAGCCTAGTGGTATCTATATGAGGGATAGATTGGGTAAACCCAAGGGGGAATAAGAATATTTTTGAGAGTTTGAACACAAAACGAGTGGCGAGAAATTTTATGGGGGCGATAACTCTTGTCAACTAATTCAAAGCAACACAGGCATTTTGAAACTAGAAGCTCGCAACTCGATACTTATTTCTGAATCAGTGAGACAGTCATAATACGTTATGACATTGCCTTAGAGCTGGACACTAATCACCGCCAATCATCCAAAGGAATGACCTGCGCAGAGGGTTGGTTATCGAAGTCCCTTACATCGCCATCGAGAACATCTTGGAACTTAACCATTTGCGAGACAAGTTCGCGCATCAGCACAACATTGGCGTGGTTGGGGTTTTTGCAACTACCCACCACTCGGTCAATATGGCTTTGCTGAGCCCACAAGCGCTGCTGCATCTCTTTCGAGGCTGACAGAATCATCTCCTCACACATATCATGCTTGAATTGGGTAAAAGCTTCGGGATTGCTTTGTGCTAGCGCCATCAACTCATCAAAAGACGGCAAGGTTTGATTAATTAGTGTTGAACTCATAGTCACTCCCTTACACACAAAGCCTGTGGTGAACGAACTGATATAAGAATAGGTCAATGTAGGGGAAATCGCGTACTACGAGAACTATCAATCTCAAAATTAAGACACAGCAATATGCATCAATACACAATAATCAATGAACCGCTGAAGTGCTTTAGACAATCGAATAAACGCAGCGTCGTTGTCCTTCAACAATATGTTCAAATCGTTCGACTGAAACTTCTTCACCTAGTAAACGTTGAAAAACGTTAAGTTCAGATTGGCATAAGCTTGGGCAACGCGTTGCCGCTTTGCAGATAGGACAATGATTTTCGATCAATAGGTAACCTTGCTGAGTATGTTCTAGCTCAGCCATGTAACCTTCTTGCCTTCTTAGTTCAACTAGCTTGTTTAACTTTGAGGATACGTCAGAACAATTGGCCAATTCAGTTTGATAGTGAGCGAATGTTTTCGCTTCTCTTTCATCGGCAACTTTCTGCAATCCTTCGAGCCCAAATAGTGTTTCAACGGCTTCAATAACTTGTATTGTCAGTTCACTATGCCGATCGGCAAACTGCGCGTGACCTTTTGGTGTTAAAGACCAATGACGCGTAGGTCGGCCTACTTTAACTTTGAGATCTTCGAAAGATAAAAAACCATCGTTTTGCAGACTTTGCAGGTGCTGACGAGCACCCATCGTTGTCATATTGAGTTGCTCAGCAAGCTGCTTAGCCGTCACAGCTCCATCTTTTTTAATTGCCTGCAGTATTAAATCGACACTTTTCATGCTTGCTCCCTCAACCACAAAAATATTATGGAGCAACCAATTAATAAAGCAAATGCTTTACAGGGCTAACTGGGCACATACTGCATTGGGATGAGTTTTTTGGTGCGACTGTACCGCTCGAATAAGCTTTTCAATGAATTAGGGAGTTGTTCCGAAGCAACAGTTTGAAAGCCGTGTTGAGCATAAAACGCCTCTAGATGTTGATAGGCAAAGCAATAATCAGATTCTTTCAGGATTTGCTCGACGCAATAGGACATTAACTTGTGTCCCCATCCCTTGCCTCTATGCTCCGGGACAACAAGCATACCTGTTAATAGCCTATGTTGCTCTAGATGCCTAAATCTCACCACGGCCGCGATTTGGCTTTCACAGTATCCAGCCACGACCAACTCATCTTTTTTTGCTTTCCCTGATGGATAATAAGCCTTATATAAGCGAGCCACGAGCGGCAACTTGATTGGGTCTAATAGTTCGATATGCAATGGGCTCATTATCACCAAGCTTTAATTTGAGGTAGAATGCTGGCAGTTTAGATTATTCGATAAATCCAATGCAAATTACAGCTAACGCAGACCTGCAACCTTTCCATACGTTCTCTATTTCTCAACAGTGTGATTATCTTGTTGAGGTCGCTTCTATTGATGACATAAAAGAGGTTTATCAAAGTCAGGAGTGGCAAACGCTTCCTAAATTAATGCTTGGTAAGGGCAGCAATATGCTGTTTACCCAACATTTTCATGGGGTCGTGCTGATCAATAAACTCACGGGAAAGAAGGTGACTGAATCAGCGGCGCATTGGCATCTGCATATTTCTGGGGGAGAAGACTGGCCTTCGTTGGTAAAGTGGTCAGTAGAACAAGGATATGCCGGACTAGAAAATTTAGCTCTAATACCAGGCTGTGCGGGCAGTGCGCCTATCCAAAACATCGGAGCCTATGGGGTTGAACTGAAAGATGTATGTGAGTATGTCGACATCCTTTGTCTTGACTCTTTTGAAATTCAGCGCCTTAGCAGCGAAGAGTGTCAATTTGGCTACCGTGATTCTATCTTCAAACACCAACTGCACGGCAAAGCCGTCATTGTTGCTGTAGGCTTAAAACTCGCCAAACACTGGCAGCCTCAAATCGAATATGGACCACTAAAGACGCTGGAACAGAGTCATCCTACGGCGCAAGATATTTTTCAACGTGTCTGTCAGGTCCGAATGGAAAAACTGCCAGATCCGAGCGTGACGGGCAATGCTGGTAGCTTTTTCAAGAACCCCGTCATCTCGCAAGCGCATTTCGATGAACTTAAACGACAGTTCCCAGATATCGTTGCCTACCCTGCTGAAAGTGGAATGAAAGTCGCCGCTGGATGGTTGATCGACCAATGCCATCTTAAGGGCACCAAGCTTGGCGGTGCGCAAGTACACCCTATGCAAGCTCTGGTGTTAGTAAATAAAGATAACGCAACAGCCTCTGATGTTATTCAGTTGGCAGCTAAAGTTCGCTCTGAAGTATTTAATCGTTATCAAATTGAGCTTGAACACGAAGTGCGATTTATGGGGGCTAGACAAGAAACCAACCTGCAAGCGATTTTGGAGAAAGCACAATGAAAGAGCATTCGGTCAAGTTATCGATTCTAAAAACACTCTCTCAAGGTGGCTTTCACTCTGGCGAAGAGCTAGGTGAGCAACTTGGCGTTTCTCGCGCTGCGATTAGTAAGCACATTAAAGGTATTCAAGATTGGGGCGTCGATATTTTTCGAGTGCAAGGCAAGGGGTATCAACTCGCCAAACCGATGCAACTGCTCGATCAGGATATTTTGTCTCAAGCTTTGGCAACACCAGTTGAACTGATCCCAATCATTGATTCAACTAACCAGTATCTTCTCGACCGCACTGACAGCCTAGAATCAGGATCTGTGTGCTTAGCGGAATATCAGGCTAAAGGTAGAGGCCGCCGTGGGCGTGAATGGATTTCTCCATTTGGCTCAAATCTTTACCTCTCTATGTATTGGCGATTAGATGCAGGTATGGCCGCTGCCATGGGCCTAAGTCTAGTAGTTGGTGTCGCTATCGTTGAAGCCCTTGAAGAGATGGGGTTGAATGGCGTGAAGCTGAAATGGCCAAATGACCTCTATTACCAAGACCGCAAACTAGCGGGTATTTTGGTCGAGATGTCTGGTCAAGCCGGTGCAGCTGCAAACTTAGTTATTGGTATGGGTATGAACCTGATGATGTCTGAATCCACTGAGGGGATCACTCAGCCATGGGCAAGCTTAAGCGAAGTAGGCAATAGCAACGAAATCGACAGAAACCAACTTGCTATCACTATGATTAAGACGCTTCATACCGCCCTTAATGACTACGAGCTTAAGGGCATGGCCGGGTTTGTAGAAAGGTGGAATCGCCTCGATAACTTTATCAACCGTCCGATTAAGCTCATCATGGGGCCAAGAGAGATAACGGGCATTGCACGTGGCATCAATGAGCAAGGCGCAGTCTTACTGGAAACAGAGCAAGGCATCGAAAGCTATATCGGTGGAGAGATTAGTTTGCGAGCAAACAAATAATTGTAAAAACGAGCACAAATACCACCTTTTACAATTAAGAATCTCGAACTAGGATCTGTTAGCTAGGAACTCTTTCGACATTTTGCTAATATCCCTGTCCACTTTTAGTAAAGGCAACACATCCAACATGATGACTAATAGGAATTTATTCGAACAACTTCCTACTTTGGCGCAAGATCCAGCACGGTTTGAAACCTTATACTCTGCCAAAGATTTTCGAACTCGCTTAATCGAGGCGATTCGTCAGGCAAGTAAACGAATTTGCCTTGTTGCCCTTTATTTAGAAGACGATGAAGCTGGTCGTGAAATCTTAACGGAGCTTTATCAAGCTAAGCAACGTAACCCTGGTTTAGATATCAGCGTGTGCGTTGACTGGCATCGCGCCCAACGTGGTTTGATTGGCGCAGAGCCTGGCGAAACTAATGCTGCTATGTACAAAAGCTTTGCAGAGCAGTATCAGCACAAGATCCCTGTTTACGGCATCCCTGTCCGTGGCCGTGAAGTCTTTGGCGTGTTACACCTCAAAGGATTTATTATTGATGATCAGGTTATCTACAGTGGTGCCAGCTTAAATAACATTTATCTCAATTATAAAGAGCGCTACCGCTTCGACCGATACCATATTCTAGAGAACAAAGCGTTAGCTGATTGCATGATCAGTTTTGTTCACAATGAAATCGTTGCTCACCCTGCAGTTAACGATCTTGCCTGCCCAAGCAAGCCTGAGACTAAAGAGATAAAAACTCAGATTCGACAGCTTCGCGCAGCACTTGCAAAATCGTCTTATCAGTTTAACTCTCAACCAGTTTCCCAAGATCAAGTTGCGGTCACACCGATTGTTGGCGTAGGCAAAAAACGCAATAAGCTCAATCAGGGTATTAACCAGCTGCTTGCTCAAGCAAAAGATGAGATTTTTATCTGTACGCCTTATTTCAACTTCCCTCGTAGTGTTGCGAAAGAAGTAAGAAAGGCACTAAGACGCGGCGTGAAAGTGACGATTGTTGTCGGTGATAAGACGGCTAACGACTTTTACATCTCACCAGAAGAAGAGTTTAAAACCATTGGTGGTTTGCCTTACCTTTATGAACGCAACCTGCGACAGTTCGCAAAAGCGAATGAAGCAAATATTGCTAGCCGTAAGCTATCTATCCACCTATGGAAGCACGATGAGAACAGCTTCCACCTCAAAGGCATTTGGGTTGATAAGCGCTATATGCTGATTACAGGTAACAACCTCAACCCACGAGCTTGGAAACTGGACTTAGAGAATGCAATTTTTATTCAGGATAACTTCCACCACCTAACTCCTCAGTTTGAAAAAGAGGTGGATAATATTCTTCAACACACTCAGTTGATCTGTACTTACCGACAACTTGAAAAGTTTGAAGATTACCCAGATGCAGTGCAAAAGCTAATGCGCAAGATTACCCGGGTGAAAGCAGATCGGGTGTTGAAGCAGATTTTGTAAAAAAGCCCCGCATTGCGGGGCTTTTTTATACTCTATCTCCAGAACCTTTCCCAGAAACTGTTTGAATAATATAAGTAAAATACGCTCTTATACTCATAGAACGAATCATACGTTCATCCCACTCAGCCAATAGCTCTGGCGTAGACATATCTATTTCATTGACTTGGGCCAAACCAGTTATTCCTGGTCTTACATCAAATACGCCTTTTCCTTGCCTTGCATCAATAAGTTCTTGTTGATTAAACAGGCAAGGTCGAGGGCCGACAAGACTCATCTCCCCCTTTAAAACATTAATAAGCTGAGGTAGTTCATCTAGCTTAGTTTTACGAAGAAAACCGCCTAGTTTAGTTACAGAGCTAGCACCTACTAGGTGTGTGGCCACAGATTTAGTCTCGACAGGCATAGTGCGAAACTTTATCAGTGTAAAAGGCTGCTGGTTCTTCCCTACGCGAGTTTGACGAAACACTGGGGAACCAGTGTCAAAATAGCCCAAAACACAAATAACAACAAAAACAGGCCATAGAAACATGAGACCTAAAAAGGCGAATAAGAAATCTAAGATGCGAATCAAAACTCTCTCCGTTAAAAGATTTAATTTAATACCGTAAACGGCTACTTAGATGCTAGATAAGCATCAACTGTTTTTTGTATACCTTCTTCAAATGAGATAGGAGCGGACCAATTCAATAACTTTTGCGTCTTGGATATATCAACTTGAAGGCTACCACACAGTCTTTGAGAGAGTTGTGGCTTGCCAATCAGCTTGGCAAAAAAATCGATAATTGACATGGGAATAGGTATTAAGCGCGCTCTTTTGTTCATCGATAGCGCGACAGCTTTGAGTAACTGAGTGGTCGATACATCTTTGCCATCAGAGATTAGGAATGTCTTGCCAGCTGCTTCAGGGTGCTTACAGCAAGTCAAAATAAGATCAACCAAGTTATCAACATAAACAAGGCTACGACTGTTATGGATCGCTCCTAACGGGAGTGGAATTCCTTTCTCTACCCAGCGCATCATAGACAAGAAGTTAGCTTTGACAGCTGGCCCATAGACTAAAGGCGGACGAATTATCACAACTTCAAGACCAGTGTCTTTGGCTAACTCTCTAAGTTGAACTTCAGCTTCGTACTTACTAACCCCATAAGGATCATCAGGTACATGCACTAAATCAGGTTGAAACGGATGACCTGATGGCGAGAACTCTCCATTCACCTTAATTGAGCTAATGAAAACAAATCGTTTAACACCTGCTTGTACGGCTTGCCTTGCAAGGTTTAACGTGCCTAGAGTATTCACCTCTCTATAAGCTTCCAGTACGTCTGTTGCTGACTCGTTCATCTGATGAACACGAGCCGCGCAGTGAACCACGCAATGTATCCCTTCAAATGCACCAGACCAATCAGTTTGAGAATTAATTTCTGCGACAATAACAGCACTATCACCTAAAATCGGTTTTCTAACTACACAACGTGCCTCTAGCCCCTGCATTTTGGCAATTTCATAAACGCGACTTCCGAGAAAACCTGAGCCACCTGTGAGGAGTAATTTCATTATGCTACCGATTTTTTGACCTTGTTTCGCACATTTTGTAAGAATCTTGAAGCTCTTCCCTAGCCTTTAAGGTTAAAGCTTTCTAAAATACAGGCTACATAATAACAAAGATACATTTCAACGGCAGCAATCATTAATGTTCACTCCGATACAACTTCTCCTCAATGCGAGTCGACGCAATAAGCGCTTAATCAGTATTACTTACGATATTTTGGCGGTTATCTGCTCATTATACTTATCAATCGCATTTCGTTTAGGGAGTGCTACTTTTAGCGTAGGGTTTGATGAGCTAGCCAGCTTGATAGCAACTGTTATTGTCACTATCTATAGTTTCATCAAACTTGGAATGTACCGAGCTGTACTTAGATATATGATGCTACCAGCTGTTGGGCATATTTTCTTAGGTGTGTTTTTCTCGACGCTCACACTTGCACTCAGTAGTTTCTTCTTTCAATCATTTATCCCTCGCAGTGTACCGTTTATTTATGCGGGCTTAGCTATTTTAAGTTTAGGCGGTCCTCGAATCTTGATTCGCAGCGTTTATTACTACCACTATAAGCGCCAGAAACCCAACGTATTTATTTATGGTGCTGGTGCCACAGGACGAGATCTAGCATATGCGCTAATTCAGGGTGATCAGTACCATCCAGTCGCGATTTTGGATGATGACGCTTCAAAATCCGGACAAATAATGTTTGGTATACGCGTATTTCATCCAGATGAATTTGAACAATTACAGTCACTTTATCAGCCAGTAAAGCTGCTGCTAGCGATTAATAATATAAACAAAGGTCGGCGTCTACGTTTAGTAGAAAAGCTCTCGAATTGGCCAATTGAAGTCCAATCAGTACCTTCTGTTGAAGATATTGCAGCAGGAAGAGGCAATGCTACAGATGTTAAAGATCTAGACGTAGCAGACTTACTTGGCCGAGCTCCAGTAGATCCAGACAAAGAGTTGTTGGCCCAAAACATTACAGGGAAAAGTGTAATGGTAACAGGTGCGGGTGGGTCTATTGGTTCTGAGCTTTGCCGCCAGATATTGACCCAAAAGCCCAAGAAACTGGTTCTATTCGAACTGAATGAATACAACTTATATAAAATCGATCAAGAGTTAAATGCGATTAAAACTAACCTCAACCTCAATACTGAGCTTGTTTCAGCCTTGGGATCAGTGCAGAAGGAAAATCGCTTAACCAAATTAATGCAAGCGCATAATGTAAATACGGTTTACCACGCAGCAGCTTACAAGCATGTTCCACTCGTTGAAGATAATATTATCGAAGGGATTCGCAATAACGTATTTGGCACACTTGCCTGCGCCAATGCTGCGATTACCACAGGTGTTAAAAACTTCACTCTAATCTCTACCGACAAAGCGGTTCGCCCAACCAATATTATGGGTGCCAGTAAACGCATGGCTGAGCTTGTTCTTCAAGCTCTCGCAGACAAACAAACTGACACCACGTTTACTATGGTCCGATTTGGCAATGTATTGGGCTCATCAGGCTCAGTTGTGCCACTATTCAAGAATCAAATTCGGAGCGGTGGACCTGTAACCGTAACTCACCCAGACATTATTCGTTACTTTATGCTTATACCGGAAGCAGCTCAGCTAGTCATTCAGGCGGGTGCATTGGGGCATAATGGACAAGTATTCGTCTTGGATATGGGAGAGCCAGTGAAAATTCTCGACCTAGCGAAACGCATGATCCACTTAATGGGCTTAAAAGAGCATAGTGAAGGCAATGTAGAAGAAGGTGACATTGAGATTAAGTTTACCGGACTAAGGCCAGGTGAAAAACTCTACGAAGAGCTGTTGATTGGAGACAATGTTGAGGGGACCGGCCATCAAAAAATCATGACGGCAAGTGAAGAAAAACTGTCGTGGGATGAGATGGAAAAATTACTGAGTGAGCTTGATAGCTGCTGCCACAATTTCGATGCAGAATGTATTATTAGAATACTTTTAGACTCCCCGACAGGATTTGCACCGAATAAAGGAGTTTGCTAAATGGCTCTATTCATTTCTGTGATTAATCATAACCATGATGATATGATCTGTGATAACCCTACTCTAAGAAACCTCGCGAAAGAACATACTGTAATTATCAAGTCAAATACGTTAGCTTCGCAAAAGTTGACAGATTACTGCTCATCTTCTTTGATACACCTTATTCAAGGACAAAAAACCAAAGGGTTTGGTGCCAATAATAATGAGGTGTTTCATTATGCTGAACATAAGCTGGGTATGGCAGAGAACGACCATTTTTTAGTGCTTAACCCAGATGTAGAGGTTGCTAACACTACTATCAACAAACTCCTTGTTCAATCCTCCGCTGACAAGTGTGCAATTTCAACAATAAACTTATTTCGAAACCGAGAAATGACTAAGTATGACAACTCAATCAGACATTTTCCATCATTGCTTAATCCAATAAAATCCCTACTAAAAATTAAAAACACCAATCACTACGACAAAGACAAAATATGCCGCCCAACCCAAGTTGACTGGGCAGCTGGTTCCTTTTTACTTTTTAAAAGTGGTGTTTATAAAAACCTCGGTGGGTTTAATGAAGAATACTTTATGTATTTTGAAGATGTAGATATTTGTAAACGGGCTTCTGAACAGTTACACCAAAAATTAACCTATTTCCCTCAATATAAGGCCATTCATTTCGCGCAGCATTCAAATAGAAATATCCTTTCCAAGACATTCTTATTTTATATGAAAAGCTATTTTTTATACTTCCGAATATCGAGACTTCCCTCCATCAAGAAATTACTGTGGAAGTAGGTTTACTCTTTAAAATTACTTTCCTCATTGGGACTTCAAAATATCTCCAAGAAATAACAGAAAAAATACACAGAAAACCTTACATTCACATCGCCTCCTAAATAGTCGAAGATAAATTTATCCGAAAGCAGATAAAGAGGCATTTGGAGTATATAAAGAGAGTAACTTGCTTGTCGCGCAGTTGGCATTAGTGATTCTGTTTATCGATACCAGCCTCAAGCGAATAACGATGTAAACCTCCCCTAATTAGTTGCGCCCATAATTAGAGGTTTCGGCTTGTTCATTCTTCATTAAATATTCCCATGGT
>NZ_JBNJOF010000011.1:0-113424 GCF_050113875.1 Vibrio sp. TRT 1302
ACTGGTCAACGCCATCAATGTCTCAGCCTGCTGCACAATATGGGCAGTCACGCCCCTATGTATGGTTATTGGGAGTACGTTCGCCGTTATATGGCAGACGAACAGCCACTATGGTACCAAATCAGTAAAGAACCACGTGTTCCGGGCATCAACACAGACAAAGCTAGAGAGCAAGGATACAGCAATTTTGTCGCATTGATTCGCTTTATCTTGGCTTTGCCAATTTTGTTTCTACTTCGTCCTGCCCTTTTCTCGCTCTGGTGTAACCCCCTAAGACATAAATGGCCGGAACAGGTCCATGAGTGGACCGGTAAACGATGCAATTGGCATTAAGCCCATTGGAAAAACCTATCATGGGCTAACACCGAACAGTTAAGAAAATGATTCGCTGACGAGTTTGTGGTTGGTGGAAAATACCGTCAAACATTGATGTTTGACGGTATAGGGTATGCGACTACAGAGTTTGACTGAGTTGATAATAGCGGCCTTGTTGTTCGAGGAGTTCCCTGTGGCTACCATGTTCAACAATTTCACCTTGTTCAATCAGACAAATACTGTCCATCTTGTCTAAATCAACTAAGCGGTGAGTAATAAATACGACTGTTTTATCAACGAAGTGTTGCTCAAAGAGCTGCATGATCTGCTGCTCGGTTTGCTTATCCAAACCTTCAGTTGGTTCGTCAAGCAGTAAAATAGGGGCGTTATGTAGTAATGCGCGAGCAATACCCACTCGACGTTTTTCTCCACCCGATAACTGACGACCGCCATCACCAAGCCAAGTATCTAACCCGGTATCATTGAGCAGCTTGGCTAATCCGACCTGAGTTAATGCTTGTGCCAGTTCATCATCATTCGCTTGTGGTTTAGCCATGATGAGGTTATCTCGTAAAGAGCCGTTAAGGATGTCGACCCGCTGGCTGACCACACTGATTGCCTGACGAAGGTCGCTTTCGCTCCACTTCTGAATTGGCATTCCTGCGATTTTAATCTCACCCTGCTGTACATCCCAATAACGGTTTAGCAATTGAAGCAGAGTAGACTTGCCCGAACCCGTCTGACCAACGACAGCAATACGATGTTTGGGCGGTATGTTAAGGCTAATCTTTTTAAGCACTTCGCTTTCAGTATCTGGGTAGCTGAATGAGACACTCTGATACTCAATGGAAAAGGCTTGGTTATGACTATCGCTATGCTCAGGGAATTGGACATCTGGTTCAGAGAGAATGATGTCGTTCAATCTTCGAGCAGAGGTAAGAGTCTGACCTAAATGCTGGAATGCGCCAGCGATAGGCATGAGTAACTCGACACTAGCCATTGTTGCGAAGGCAACTAAGGCGATCATTGGATCGGGTGTATTTCCGCCGACGCCATCAGCAGCGAGCCAAAGCATCAAGACAATTGTCCAACCATTAGCAAGTAGCAGTAGAGCCTGTGCAAGGCCAGAGAAATGGGCGTTAAAGAACTGATTCTTCAACAGCTTTTCTTGAGTGTTTAAGATAGCCTCACGGTAACGTTGCTCTGCACCGAATAGGGTTAGCTCACTGTAACCTTGAAGCCAGTCTAAGGTCGCAATACGAAGCGCAGCTTTATTGTGCGTTAGCTCGCTACCATTACGTTTGCCCAACTTATAAAAAAGTACCGGCCAAGTAAGTAGTAGGGCAAAAAGAATCGCCCCTAATGTCATACCAAGTTCGGCGTCAAACCAACTTACTAGCGCGGTAAGGCCCAATATACCAAGCGTGCCGACAATCATTGGACTAACCAGTCTCAGGTAGACATGGTCCATTGCGTCGATGTCGGCAACCAAACGGTTAAGTAGGTCAGCGTCACGTAGGTTTGATACGCGGCCCGGAATGAGTGGAGCAAGTTTGGAAAAGAAGAAAATACGTAAGTCGGTCAGGAGCTTAAAGGTCGCGTTGTGACTCACTACACGTTCACCCCAGCGTCCTGCGGTTCTGCCCATAGCAAAACCACGAACGAAGGCGCCCGGCAACATGTAGTTGAAGGTCTCGCGTGCAATCGTTAATCCCGCGATTGCGGCGGCGGATAAAAACCAACCAGACAAGGTCAATAAGCCGATAGAAGCAGCAAGCGTTAGGAACGCAAGCAACATCCCAAGTGATAGACCGAACCAATGCTTCTTATACAGTTTTAGGTAGGGAAGGAGTTCACGCATCTAGATTCCCCTTATTCGCTTGGTTAAGTGCCTGATTAGCACTTAGCATTTCTTGGAAAAGCCCTTGTTCTTGAGCCAACTGAGCAAAGCTACCGCTTTGAACAATTAGACCATCACGCATCACAAGGATTTGTTCTACATTCTGAAGTGGCGTCAGTTGATGTGTCACCATTAGAGCTGTTTTGTTTTCTATTTGGTTTTGTAAACCTTGCATGACTAAACGTTCACTTCTTGCATCTAAGCTCGCTGTAGGCTCATCAAGTAACCAAAACTGACCGTTTTGAATCATGGCACGTGCAAGTGCTAGGCGTTGAGCCTGACCGACTGACAAGCCGCCTGAACGATCGGAAACCGCATAATCTAAACCGTGTTGGTTAACAAATTCAGCCGAGAAGGACTCTTCCAGTGCACTCTGAACGCTTTCTTCACTGACATTGGATTTGCCCAACGTGATGTTGTCACGAATGGTACCGTGCAATAATAGTGGGTTTTGTCCGACCCAACTGATGTTTTGACGCCAGTTAGCGAGATCAATCTCGGTACGTTCAATGTTATTGATGGTCAACGAACCACTGTAAGGCAAGAAGCCTAAGATAGCGTTGATTAGCGACGTTTTACCTGCACCGCTAGGCCCAACTAACGCCGTCGTTTGACATGCCGTGAGTTCAAAGCTGACAGGACCTAATAGTTTCGTCCCTTCAGGAGAGAAGACTTCAAGATCTGTTGCGCGAATAGTGATAGCGTCATTTTCACAGAGCGTCTGACTACCAGAACGGACAGTCTCTACGTCAGTTTCAATAAATTCAACAATGCTCTCTGCAGCGCCTACTGCTTGCTGTTTAGCGTGGTAGAAAGTGCCTAGATCACGAAGAGGCTGATAAAACTCAGGTGCGAGGATCAGAATAAATAGTCCAGCAAACAGAGTGACACCCGTGCCGTAATCGCCAAAGTTCAACTCACCGATAAAGGCGAAGCCAAAGTAAACGGCTGTCAGTGCGATTGAGATCGAGGTGAAAAACTCAAGCACAGCAGATGAGAGAAAGGCAATTCTGAGTACGTCCATGGTTCGGGTACGAAACACTTCTGACGCACCGCGCATCACTTCTGTTTCTGCCTTAGTTCTATCAAATAAACGGATGGTCGTCATTGATTGAAGACGGTCGTAAAAGTGCCCAGATAAACGTTGCAATGCTTTAAAGTTTTTACGGTTTGCGTCAGCGGCTTTCATACCGACCAAAGCCATAAACAATGGTACTAGCGGTGCGGTAATTAGAAAAATGAGTCCGGCAGCCCAGTTAACGGGGAAGACGACGATCAAAATGACGAACGGAATCAAGACTGACAACGACATCTGCGGTAAATAGCGCGCAAAGAAGTCATGCATATCTTCTACTTGTTCTAAGAGTAGCGTTGCCCATGCGCCCGCTGGTTTACCTTTGATATAAGCTGGCCCCAGCTCGCGTAATTTGTCTAAGATGAGTTGGCGAATATAGATACGAATTTGTTCACCACAACGGTATCCCGCAATCTCACGTCCCCATGAGCAGAGGGCACGTATGGCTACGATAGCGGCGAGACCGAAAAAGTGAGGCACTAACGTGTACTTATCGACATGCTCGATAATCAACTGATGCAGTATGGTTGCAAGCAGGGCGGCTTGAGCCAATAGAAAAATGCTTGAAAGAACGCCAAGACCCACAGCGACCATAAGCCAGCGTTTGGCGAGCTTACTTTGCTGCTTGAGCCATTGATTCAAGCTGCGTTGTTTCTTTTTATCCATTGTGAAGGCTTAATGAGAATTATTATTAGCAATTAGAACTGCGCATTATACAAAAGAAAGCCCCGCGGTAACACCGCAGGGCTTTAAGGATTTGAGCCAAAAGTGAAAAATATTATTTACTATCTGCCAACGCATCCAAATAGCGTTCTGCATCAAGAGCGGCCATACAACCCGTACCCGCAGAGGTGATGGCTTGACGATAGTTGTGATCCATTACATCTCCAGCGGCAAAAACGCCGGCAATGCTGGTTTGTGTTGCATTGCCTTCCAAACCAGACTGAACAACAATATAGCCGTCTTTCATCTCAAGTTGGCCTTCAAAAATGGCTGTGTTTGGCTGGTGGCCGATCGCAATGAAGGCACCCATTACGTCGATCTGCTCAACAGACTCTGACTGAGTATCTTTGATACGTACACCCGTTACGCCCATGTCATCACCAACCACTTCTTCTAGAGTTCGATCAGTGTGTAAAACGATGTTGCCGTTTGCGACTTTATCCATCAGACGATTGATCAGAATCTTTTCTGCTCTGAAAGTATCACGGCGATGAATCAGGTGAACCGCTGAAGCGATATTTGATAGGTAGAGCGCTTCTTCAACAGCGGTGTTACCACCACCAACCACTGCCACTTTCTGGTTGCGATAGAAGAACCCATCGCAGGTCGCACAAGCGGAAACCCCACGTCCTTTAAATGCTTCTTCTGACTCTAGGCCAAGATATTTAGCCGAAGCACCGGTGGAAATGATCAGAGCGTCACAAGTGTATTCACCGTTGTCGCCGATAAGACGGAAAGGGCGTTGGCTGAGATCAACTTGATTAATGTGGTCAAACAAAATCTCGGTTTCAAAACGCTCTGCGTGTTCTTTCATGCGTTCCATAAGGTTTGGCCCAGTCAGCCCCTCAGGATCACCAGGCCAGTTTTCTACCTCAGTGGTTGTGGTTAACTGACCACCTTGCTGCATGCCGGTAATCAAAACTGGTTTTAGGTTTGCACGCGCAGCATAAACGGCTGCAGTGTAGCCAGCAGGACCAGAGCCAAGAATAAGAAGATTGCTATGTTTGACGTCGCTCATTTGTGCTCCATTAGCGGTGACGCTTTCTATGTAGTTTGTCTCGATTGTATGGAATATATGGGGTCTTTGAAAGAGTTAGCAAGCGTGAAAACAGGAATAATTGGTTATAGGTTAGAACGCAATCGTTACATTTTGTGTGGCGAGTGGTTGATATAACCTGTTGAAGTTTAAAAGGTATTCCTAGTGTGATAGTGAAGTCGTCTAATATTTTCAATTCTTGCTTTTTAAATCTGGTTTGATTATCTAATATTTTTAACTTTTATGGACTAAAGTTCTTTATATGCATTTATGTTGGATTGAAATGCTAAAAAAAGTTGATCTCACAATACAAGTGCGCAAATAATAAATGTGAACAAGATGTTAATCATATTATAGGTATGTACATTCATTAAGGAGATGATGATGTTACATCAGCGTGAAACTACCCTTCAACTCACCAAACTTAGCGATACGGCGATTGCTCAGCTTGCACCATCGTTTACTCAGCTTCCGCACACAGAACATGCCGATGGTAAATTCCGCTTAAGACGTTATTCCGTTGTCTCTTTTAGAGATGGCGAAGTAGTCGATTTGGGCAAAAATGAATTTATGCAAACGGACGACATCAACCGTTTCCAAGGCAACGTTGTCAGACAGTTTGAACCTATTGAAGAGAGCACTCTAAACAGTGATGGTATGCGCGAGATGTGTCAGCTCTTTGTCTCTTCAAACAATCTGACTAACGGGCATGAGATTGAAATTCATCAGATCCGTATTTCAGCTATTTACGATGAGACACAAGTCGCTCCTGAAGGTGTTCACCAAGATGGATTTGAGCATATCGCGCTTATTGGCATGGGGCGTCACAATATCGAAGGTGGCGATATCATGCTTTACAACAGCTTCAATGAAGCGCCATTTTTCCGCAAGGTTTTACAAAGTGGTGAAGTAGCAATGCTCGCTGACGACAAGTTATGGCATAACGCTCAGCCAATCCGCTCCGTAATCGAAGGCCAAGAAGGCTATATGGATGTATTTGTTCTAACCGCGAAGGATGCAGTGAATGAGCTTCACTCCTAATTTAGTAAGAGCGCAGTTTAGCGCTCTTAATCAAACTCATAATGACTTACCAGTACTATTTCTTGATGGCCCAGGTGGCTCTCAAGTACCTCAATCAGTACTGGATGCGATGACTGCTTATCTTGGATTCTTCAATTCCAACTTGGGTGGACACTATTTCTCTAGCCGCAATACTACCGACTTAATGAAGCAAGCTCGCGAGCATGCTCAGGCTTTGGTCAATGCTGAATCGAGCGATAATATTGTCTTTGGTGCCAATATGACGTCACTCACGTTCCAATTGAGTCGTGCTATAAGCCGCGATTGGAAGGCCGGGGATGAAGTGGTTGTTACCGCATTAGATCATTACTCGAATGTATCCAGCTGGCAGCAAGCAGCAGAAGACAAAGGGGTTGTTGTTCGACAAGCTCGTGTTGAAGAGTCGGACGGTAGCCTAGATATCGATCATCTTATCTCTCTTATTAATGATAAGACGACCTTGGTAGCTTTAACTTTCGCGTCAAATACGACGGGTTCAATCGTCGATATGCAGCGTGTCATTGAAGCGGCACATGCTGTGGATGCGATGGTCTATGTTGATGCGGTACATTATGCACCCCATCATTTGGTTGATGTCCAACAACTTGGTTGTGATTTTCTTGCTTGCTCAGCGTACAAGTTTTTTGGGCCGCACGTTGGGATTGCCTATGTCGCGCCTAAATGGCTACATACGTTGAAACCATACAAAGTTGAACCAGCAACGAATGTGGGTCCAGGTCGTTTTGAGACAGGTACGCAAAGTTTTGAAGGTCTAGCCGGAGTGGTTGCGGCGGTGAGATACCTAGCCCAATGGGGTAAGGACGGCGACTCGCTGAGAAATCGCTTGATTGACTCCTACAAGCAGTACAATCAACACGAGTCTGCTATCAACGAACGGGTTCTGGCTAGGTTGTCAGAATTAGATGGCGTCACCTTGCTAGGGCGCAATGAGGCAGATAGCCAAAAGAGAACACCGACTTTCGCGTTGACCTTCGATCAACATACGCCTGAAGAGGTAGCGAAGAAGCTTGGTGAGCGTAACATTTGTGTCTGGAATGGGCATTTCTACGCACTCGGATTAGTTAGGCAGTTAGGTCTCGAGTCGACAGGTGGGGTAGTACGAATTGGCTTTATGCACTACAACACATTAGAAGAAGTAGACATTCTGTTTGATGAACTGAAAGCAATTCTTACGCACTAATCGACCCAAATTAAAAAGACCTCCGGTTGGAGGTCTTTTCTGTTTAAGCCGTAACTTCAACTTCGTATGAGGTGAATTTACGAATGTTAATCACGCCAGTATCGAAAATCATATATTGGCCTTTGATCCCTTGTAAAACGCCGCTGACTTCGGGGTTTTTATCAAAGTTATGCGAAGTTATCTTGCTGGGGTGTTTCTCCACTGGATAGCTAATAGTGGTGATATCACTGCTAAGCACTTCAATAGCGTCGTCACCAAACTGTTGTTTTATCTCAGTAATCTTATCCTCGGCCAGAGGCAACAGCTCTAAAAAACGTTGCTCTAGGGCCATAGGTTCGCCATCACCCTTTAGCAGAGTTCGCCAGTTGGTTTTATCGGCGATGTGCTTCGCCAACTCTACCTCGATCAGTCCCGAAATATGGCGTGTTTTCACTTTAAAGATAGGTAGGCCCTGAGTCGCACCTTGGTCAATCCAACGAGTTGGAATTTGAGTATGGCGCGTAATACCGACTTTCAGACTTGATGTGTTTGACAAGTAAACATAGTGGTCGACCATACAGTTCTCTTCACCCCACTGAGGTTCACGACATGTGCCTTGGTCGTAGTGGCAGGTTTCTGGCTTCATGATGCACATATCGCAGCTTGCGAGTTTCTTCATACATACAAAGCAGTGACCTTGTGAGTAGCTCTTCTTGGTCTTCTTACCGCAAGAACAGCAGAAGATGTTTCCTGTGTGCGTCAGGGTCAGTGTTTGGCCGATAAAAGGCGTTAAGTCGACGAGCTCTTCGCCGACAGGCAGTCGATAACTAACGGTATTTTCTAGAGAGGCACGCATTTTACTCAGCGTACCTTTGGCGATTAAAGACATGACAGTGCTCTTCATTATTCGAGGTTGAATCCTCGTTGTTTTTAGCGTTTGAGTGTAACACTTTTTTAGCCAAATGACTTCGGTTCAAACGTCGGACGATGTTTAGAAATTGGGGCTGTGACGCGATCACTTTAAGAGGCATATCTAATATTTTGCCGCTAAGTGACATTTAAAATGAGGTAAAATGGAAGCAAGATCTTATTATTAATTGAGTGTTGTGTCATTTAATGGGTCGAGTTAACTGCCAAAACGGATTGTTCTATTGAAAGTAATACATAAAGCTATCTTCACCTTGGTTGCTATAACCTTACTTGTCGTTCAATTATTTTGGATGCATGGTGATGGGCGCGTCGTTAAGATAACTCCCGCACAGTTTACCTTCGCTGCAACCAACGACCAGCTACAGGGTGGGGTATCGACCTCTTCACTCAACATTGAGAATGAGAAAGCCTTGCTAGAGTGCCATTTGGAAAAAGGCGATTTATATCCTTGGCCCTATTGTGGCATATCGATTACCGTTGGTGACTCCATAGCCAGTGGTATGGACTTAGAAGGCTTCCATACCATAAAACTTGATGTTGATTTCGAGCAACTTGATGCTGACAAGTCCCCATCGCTACGGATCTACCTCAGAAACTACAATCCCGCTTATTCGACAGCAGACAATGAGTATTCATTCAAATACAACGGGCTGGAATACACTCCAGGAATCAAGGGCGGCCCGATAGAGATTCCAATTGCCAACTTACAGGTTTTAACGTGGTGGTTGAGTGACAATCAAATTCCAATCGCGCATTCAGCTCCTGAATTCTCAAATGTGGTCAAAGTGGAGTTTGCTACTGGCTCTGGACACTCTCAAGGTGATTACAGGCTACAGGTTAATAGTATTGAGTTTGTCGGTAACTACATTGCTGGCGAAGAATTGTTGCTTGGATTGCTGGTCTTTTGGGTTGCGCTGGCATTGGTTTATAGCATGCTTGAAATCAAACGTGGCCGCCAGATCATCCAGCAATCCCAGTATCGCCAAGAGCACCTTCGCAAGTTAAACCGCCACCTAAAGGAGCAGAATGTTCACTTTGCTGAGTTAGCTAACCGTGATGCTCTGACTGGAGCAATGAATAGACATTCGATTCGTGACTGGTTAGAAAGCAACTATGTAAAGAATCGTGTCGATGGAAAACGCCTTTCTGCGCTTTATTTGGATATAGACCACTTCAAAGCGGTGAATGATAAGTACGGACACGCAATGGGCGACGATATATTAAGAGAGTTCACCATGGTCGTTCTTAGCGCATTGAGCGCAAGTGAAAGGTTAGTGCGTTGGGGCGGGGAAGAATTTGTGGTTTTTTGCCCAGGGCTTTGTTCAAAAGAGGCCACTGAATTGGCTGAGAAGATACGCCATAGAGTCGAGTCGCATCTTTGGGTGCATGGCGATCCCTTGACCGCCAGTATTGGCGTCGCTTCGCTTGGTGATGAACGACCAAATGAAATGTTAACGCGAGCCGATGAAGCCCTTTATATGGCGAAACGACAAGGTCGAAACAAGGTGGTTTTTAATCAGTAAGCTGTTGGTTTGTATCCTGTCCATCGATCATTTCGTTCTCATCTAGGTCTGCTTGAGTCGATTTTATAATCGGCTCTTTAGGGCCTAAAAATTTAGGTTGAGCGTGAATGATGTAGATGTCCAAAAATGCTTTTGTTCGGGCAAAGACTTCTCGCACTCGCACCTGAAATCCCGAATGTCGAGACGGCCCAGCGACAGCAAAACATTTCGCATTAATATCGTGAGAGTTAGCGATAAACAAGGCGCGTTCACAGTGGAACTTCTGCGAGATAATCAGAAAATTATCCGTGTCAAAAATCTCTTTGGCGCGCACTACTGAGTCTAGTGTTCGAAAACCGGCATAATCTAAAAAGATCCGATCCTCAGGGATGCCCGCTCTGAGCAAATCGCGTTTCATCGTCCATGGTTCATTGTATGAGCGATGCGCATTGTCACCACTTAGTAAAAAGTGGCTAACTTTTCCTTGTTGATACAACTCAATCGCCGCGTTGATACGGTTGGTGTAATACTCATTAAGCACCTTACCCAAATACTTGCTGGTGCCTAGAACCACCGCGACATCAAACTGTTCGATTTGCTGTGGTTGAGTAAAGACTTGGTGTCTCGCCTGATATGACACCCATCGGTCGACCACAAACAGCGCCGCAGACACGGCGACAAAAACGACCGGAAGCCAAGCGATGAGTTTGAGAATTCGACTTAACCAAGTTTTAGCTGGCTTGTCACGATGGAAGAGTTTACGCACTAAATTTGTCGGTTCCTTTGCGCCCATAGACCAATAATTGTGAAGCAAAACAAAACGATGGTAAACATGATGCCAGCATCGAGCCCACGTAATGTCCGAGAGAGGTAAGGGGTTGCCTTAACAATGATTAAGCCGTAACCAAATGCGTTAATCAAGACAAAAGCGACCGTTCTCAGCGCGAAGTTGTAGTTTCTTAATAGACGTCTCAACAGTGCATTAATCTCGCCACCTGCCATAACCAAAGTACAGGCGATGAGCGCCGTTGAAATTTCGCTGAGGTAGGGGCTAAGGTACCCCCCAAACATATTCAAGTATTCCATTTAAGTACGTTAGATAATAGTGATTTAGCGAGAATAGCACGAAGTAATGTGAGGATGTCCAGCGTGGTTGAGCTGAGAGTTCACTTTTGTGGCAGGAATAAAAAAACCCAGCGTAGCTGGGCTTTTAAATTCGTTTAGAACGCAGTGCGTTTGTAGCGACGGTAAACGGGCTGCCAGAAAGAGGCGTCGATCGCTTCTTCTAGTGCTTCGTCTGGGATCTCTAATGCAACGCCTTGCTCGATGGCTTTCTTTGCCACCGCAAAAGCAATCTTCTTCGATACCGAGTGAATCGCTTCAAGAGGTGGTAAAAGTGCACCTTGGCCGTTAATCGCGAGAGGTGAACAGGTCGCAAGCGCACGGCTTGATTCCATAAGCATCTCATCAGTGACACGCTTAGCTTGTACCGCTAACACACCTAAACCGATACCAGGGAAGATGTAGCTATTGTTACACTGAGCAATCGGGTAAGTTTTACCTTCATGAACCACAGGATCAAATGGGCTACCTGTTGCGACTAGCGCTTCACCGTTCGTCCAGCGAATAATGTCACTAGGAGTGGCTTCCACTCGACTTGTCGGGTTTGAAAGTGGGAAGACGATAGGACGAGCACAGTGTTTGTGCATCTCTTTAATCACTTCTTCACTAAATAGACCAGGCGCACCTGAAACACCAACAAGAACTGTTGGCTTAGCATTACGCATAACGTCCAACAAAGAATATCCGTTGCTGTCAGTTTGCCAATCAGCCGTGTTGACGTGCTTTTGAACAAGACGTTGCTGGAAGTCGAGTAGATTTGGCATGCCTTCTTGTAGCAGACCCCAACGGTCGACCATAAATACTTGTGAACGAGCTTGCTCGTCGCTGATCCCTTCAGAAACCATCTGCGCGATGATAGCTTCAGCGATACCACAACCTGCTGAACCCGCACCTAAGAAGGTAATGCGCTGTTCTGAAAGCTGACTTCCCGCCGCTTTACAAGCTGCCAGTAGCGAACCGACAGTAACCGCTGCGGTGCCTTGAATATCGTCATTGAAGCAGCAAACGCGATTTTTGTAGCGCTCCAAAAGCGGCATGGCATTTTTTTGTGCGAAGTCTTCAAACTGGATTAGTGCTTCTGGCCAACGGCGTTGGACGGCTTGCATGAACTCTTCAACAAATGCATCATATTCAGCCCCAGTAATACGAGGATGACGCCAGCCCATGTACATTGGATCGGCAAGTCTTTGCGGGTTGTTAGTGCCCACATCGAGTACGATTGGAAGCGTGTAAGCAGGGCTGATACCACCACACGCGGTATATAGAGCCAGCTTACCAATTGGAATCCCCATACCACCGATACCTTGGTCACCTAGACCAAGAATACGTTCTCCATCAGTCACAACGATAACCTTAACATTGTGGTTAGAAGCGTTGTTAAGGATGTCGTCAATGCGATCGCGGTTTGCGTAAGACACAAACAGACCACGTCCACGGCGATAGATATTTGAGAAGTTTTCACACGCAGCACCAACGGTTGGTGTGTAGATGATCGGCATCATCTCTGTAATGTGATTTTGAACCAGTCGGTAGAAAAGAGTTTCGTTCGTGTCTTGAATGTTACGCAGGTAGATGTGCTTATCCATATCGCTTTCAAAGCTGCAATATTGTTGATACGCACGCTCTACTTGTTCTTGAATCGTTTCAGTATTTTCAGGCAATAAACCTTCAAGGTTAAAAGATCTTCTTTCCTGTGCGCTAAAAGCACTGCCTTTGTTTAGCAACGGTGTACTAAGCAGAGCAGGGCCAGCATAAGGAATGTATAAAGGGCGTTTATCGTTATTCATCACTTGCCTTAAGTAGGGTGGAGGGGTCTCTAGACCTTTGGAACTCGGAACCTAAAAATGATAGGGATTCGTTGTCTTATTGTAAACTGAATATTCCTGCATTCTGGTAAAGTTTGCGTATATAATTTTGGGTTTTAATGCCAAATGTTCAGCGAAGTATGTTCAGCTTACCGATAGATACCCTTAAATCCGAATTCTTAGAAGAGATATCGGCACATCATCTGATTGTAGAGGCTGAAACTGGCTCAGGAAAATCGACTCGTTTGCCCTTGTGGGCGGCTGAAAATGGACGAGTATTGGTGATTGAACCACGTAGAATTGCCTGTACCTCGTTAGCTCAGTTTCTTGCTGAACAAAAGCAACAGCCGATTGGTCAGTCTGTAGGATACGCGATCAAGTTGGAGACGCGTTGTGACGACGAGACTCAAATTGTATTTGTTACTCCAGGTGTCGCACTGCGTTGGTATAGTGAGAATCAACTGGCAGGCTTTACCACTATTATTGTCGATGAATTTCATGAGCGGCGATGGGATACCGATTTACTGGTTGCTCTACTCAGAGAGGCACAACGTCATCGTTTAGTGATCACGTCAGCGACTATTGAAGGCGAAAAACTGGCGCGTTATGTCGGAGCAAAGCGACTGCAAGCGAAAGGTCGTAACTTTGATGTTGCCATCGGTCATCGTGCTGGCGACTCTCGCCAGTTGCCTGACGCTCGTCAATTGGATGAAAGAGTCAAACAAGAAGTGATGGCACTTCTGGATGTGGATGGGGACATTCTGGTTTTTTTACCCGGTCGTAAAGAGATTACTCAATGTCAAAGTAAGTTATCCTCCATTGAAGGGGTTGTTGCGCTCCCTTTGCACGCTTCGGTGACTGACCAGCAAAGAGATCTCGCACTCAATCCTCAGTCTTACAAAAAGGTCGTACTGGCGACCAATGTGGCCGAAACGTCTCTGACCATTCCAAACATTGCTGCGGTGATAGACTCGGGTCTGGAAAGACGAACCGAACAGCGTAATGGTCGTACCGCATTAAGCTTAAAACACATTTCTAAAGCGAGTGCCAAACAGCGTAGTGGTCGAGCAGGTCGTGTTATGGATGGTCTCTGTATTCGCTTATATGGTGAACATGCCGCATTAGCAGAAGTGACGCCACCAGAAATGCATCGAGAATCTTTGACCGAAGCTATGCTGGCCTCCGCAAGTTGTGGTCGAGCATTAACGGCACTGACATTTATTGAACCTCTACCCGAGAAGTCCGTTGCGCAGGCACACTCAACCCTAGAACAAATGGGAGCGATAGACAGCCAAGGTCTGGCGACTGATCACGGCCAACGTATCTATCCTCTTCCTATTGATGCTTTGTACGCAGATCTTGTTACCCGCATGCCGACTAGAGCCTTGCAAGAAGCGATGGTTGACTTGACTTCAGTCGTCGCTACCCCCGCGACGTTATACCGTTTATCAAACGATGAAGAACAACTTGAGCAACTTCTTCAACAAGAGCCTCTAGGGTGTGATGCTCAGCTGGCGATTGGTTTGCTGAGAGGCAATCGCTACCCAGCCATTAAGGTTGATCAAGATGTAATCAAAGAGGCGGTTATGTTGTCAGAGCAGATGCGAGCTGCATTTGAATTACCGCAACTTGACGTCGCATCACGCTATTCTCATCAGGATTTGGTCGAAGCGATTGCGCGATTGCATCCCGAGTTGGTGTTTGTGCGTCGAATGAAAAGAACAGAAGCGCTAGGAAATGGCTCAATGGAAGTGATTCTTGGACGAGAAAGCCGTTTTCAAGATAAACACCAAGCCGCGTTGGTGCTGGATACCCACAGCTTGCCGGGAAGAGGGGTAAAACAGACGCTCAATTTAGCGACCTTTACTATGCCGATAGCGTTAAAGACTCTGGAATCGATGGATTTAGGAGATTGGCAGCAAGGAGAAGTCACCGAGCTAAGCGACGCACCAATGATTGAGATGCAACTTGTCTATGCAGGGCGAGTGATCGCAACCCGCTATGAGCCTGCGACGGGAGAGTTTGCCATTAAGCCAATGTTGCAAGCCGTGAAAAGTGACCAATACTTGGTAGGTTTGGCAAAACAGCGGCACAAAGAGATAGAACATTGGAAATTGTATGTTTCGCTCGGCTTATCGGAGCAAAAGGTGGATATAAGTGCGCTGGACTTCGACCACTGGTTTACTGAGCAACTGACTCTACTAGAGCTTTCTGACATTTCTGAGTTGGAGTTATTTACTGCGGAGGATTTTGTCTTTGAAGGCATTCCTTACTGGGAATATCAGGATTTCGCTGATGCCTATCCGTTTGAGTTGTCGTTGGGTGATTTAAACCTAGATGTTGAATATCTGGTCGACAAAAAGCTGGTTTACGTGATTTACCGTGATGGGCTACGCAAAGGGTATCCAAAGCGTTGGGAACTGCCGAAATGGAAGGGCTGGAGAATCCAGTACAAAAAGGCGAGTAAGATAGTGGACGTCAAATAGTGCTGAAACCACAGGATATTATTTGGTATCCGAAATATTAAGCAACCGGTCCCTTATATCTCTGGATTGTACACATTTTGTTACCGTATTGGTTTTTATATAGCTTTTTCAAACAAATTTAGGGCATAAAAGACTATTGTTTTATATCCTATTGCTATATAAGGAGCGATCTAGGATATTTAGTACACTGTGTTGCCGATATTACGGGGGATGATATGGAACATCTGGGCAAGACAAGTGTTGTATTCGACTATACCTCTTTTCTCGGTGCTTCGTGCAGTAAAAAATGGACCTTTCTCGAAGCGATGAGCACGTTTGCTCCGATATTCAGCCTAGCGTGGAAGGATACGATTAAAGAGACGTTATCGGTCGAAGATCGCTTGTGGGATCAAGCCATGAAGTCGCTGTCTGCTAACCGCAGTGACGAGTCAAATATTATCACTTTGCTCAAACTGGCTAAACTTGAGGGAGTCGAAGAACTCAAGCTCGTTATGCCATATGAGCTCGATAATGAACAAATCGAACGGCTACGCGTTAAGTCTCACGCTGAAATCGTCAGTTTGTCACAAGATGAATTAATGGTTAAGTTTTAAACAAAAAAGATCTCACATGAGATCTTTTTTACTATCTGCTCAATAATGCGCGTGACGGATCATAATTCTCACAATTCATTCAGTAACTTGCCAGTGAACTGTTCTATATTTTACTTACAATATTTGCCAACAACCATTGTAAGGCAATCGCCCAATATCTCCATTTTTGTTCAGTCAGTGCAGACCTTAGACTTAGCGATTCGGTCTCCCTGAACGATTGAATGTGAGTTGTAAATGGACTTAAAGAGGTCGTAATGGAAGTAAAGTACAGTTGGATACTCGCTCCTTTGCTGCTTGCCACATCGGCACATGTATCAGCAAATGACAGCACGAATCAGATTAACTACGACTATGCGTATGCTGATCTTAGTGCCGGTTCTTTGAATGAAAATCTAGGCGTCAACAATAACGTCACTGCTTTAGCCGTAGGCGGGAATTATTTATGGACGGAGAACATTCTGTTCACCCTAGACTACACGGCACGTTTTATTCACCCAGAAGATTTTACTACGGAGTTATACACTCTATTACCGGGTGTCGCTTATCGCTACCCAGTTCTCGACAAGTTAGACTTAGTTGCTAAAGCTAAAATCGGTTATTTGTGGGCAAAGCAATCGCAAGATTCCACCAATGCTAAGTTGTTTAGCGATAGTGATTTGGTATTAGGTGCTGGAGTTGAGTTGAAGTATGCACTGACTGATGATTGGGAATTGGCCGCAGGGGCTGAGTTCAATTACACCGACTTCCTTGAAGAAGAGATTTATCAACTGCGAGCGGATTATCGTATTTCACCGCGAATTACCTTAGGTGGATTTTATACTCACCGCAGTGGTGATTTCGAAACCGTTAAGATCAGCGGTAGCGCGACGACGAACGAGGGCGGGATCTCTTTGCGTTTCTTGTTCTAACGGTTTAACCATCAATAAAAAAGCCAGCGATATGCTGGCTTTTTTAGTTGTTTGACAGCGATTAAAGAACCGCAGCGATACCTTTACAAAGAGGTAACATGTTTGAACGAGTCATACCTGCAACACTGATGCGGCCAGAACCTACGATGTAGATAGCGAACTCATCTTTTAGGCGGTCAACTTGCTCTTTGCTCAAGCCAGAGAAGGAGAACATGCCGTTTTGACGTTCGATAAAGCTAAAGTCTGCATCCACACCTTGCTCTTTGAGTGTTGCAACGAATAGTTCACGCATTTGTTGAATACGGTCACGCATCTCTTTCACTTCTTGCTCCCATTCCGCACGAAGTTCTGGGTTGTTCAGAATGTGAGTAACAACCGCACTGCCGTGTGCTGGTGGGTTTGAGTAGATAGAGCGGATAATCGCTTTAACTTGTGAGAATGCTGTTGTCGCGACTTCTTCAGATGCCGCTACGATTGTGAATGCACCGACACGCTCGTTGTACAGACCAAAGTTTTTAGAGAACGAGCTAGCAACCAGAATCTCTTGGTTGTACTGAGCAAAAATACGTAGGCCTTGAGCGTCTTCTTCTACGCCTTTTGCAAAACCTTGGTAAGCGAAGTCGAACAGAGGTAGAAGCTTTTTATCCGCAACCAATTTCGCCAGTTCTTCCCACTCTGCTTCCGTTGGATCGATACCCGTTGGGTTGTGACAGCAGCCGTGCAGTAGAACAACATCGCCTTCAGCCGCTTTTTCTAGGTCGGCTAGCATTGCTGCAAAGTCTTTGTCTTTCGTTTCTGCGTTGTAGTAGCTGTATTGAGCTGTTTCAAGACCAGCAGCAGTGAATACACCGTTGTGGTTCGCCCAAGTTGGGTTACTGATCCAGATTTTAGCGCCGTCTAGTTGGCGTTTAATAAACTCACCTGCAACGCGAAGTGCACCTGTACCACCTGGTGCTTGCGCCGTTTTTGCCAGTTTGTTAGCAACAATCGCAGAATCAGCACCGAAAAGAAGTTTTTGAACTGCCAGTGCGTACTCAGCCGTGCCTTCGATAGTTAAGTACGATTTGGTTTTCTCTGTCTCGACAAGCGCTTTTTCCGCTTTCTTAACAGTTGCAAGAACAGGGGTTTCACCTTGTTCAGTCTTGTAGATACCAACGCCAAGGTTAATCTTTTCAGCACGGGGATCTTTTTTAAATTCTTCAGTAAGGCCAAGAATAGGGTCTGCGGGAGCAGCAACTACTTTTTCAAACATAATCATCGTCCATGTTTATCGAAGGGAGGATATAAGTAACTCGGTTATTTATACCTTTCAAAACGGAGTGAGACAACAACCAATGTAAATAAAATTTCAAAAACAATGCGATTTTGTTGTATTGGCTAATCAAATATATATTTCTATATAAAAAGTCCCTTTAATCAAACGATAAAAGGGACATAAGTCTAGCAAAATAGAACCACTATCAGGGGATTAGGCGTGCATCAGTTTTTCGAGTTCGTTTTCCTTTGCTTCCATACTGCGATACTTATCTGCTATCGCAACGAATTCGTCTTCAATCGCAAGAAAAGCCTCAACAATCTCGGGATCAAAATGAGAGCCATTTCCTTCAAGGATAATCGATTTTGCTTTTTCATGGCTGAAGGCTTTTTTGTATACACGTTCAGAGATAAGTGCGTCATAAACGTCCGCTAGTGCCATTAATCGACCTGAAATAGGGATTTCTTGCTCTTTAAGCCCATTTGGATAGCCGCTACCGTTCCACTTTTCGTGGTGAGTGAGCGAAATTTCTTTAGCCAGTTTTAGAAACGAATTACTGCCGAGTTGCTTTTCTGCCATTGATAACGCTTTAGCGCCAATCTCTGGGTGGCCCTTCATGACCTCGAACTCTTCATCGGTCAGTTTTCCGGGTTTGAGCAGGATGTTATCTGGGATACCCACTTTACCCACATCATGGAGCGGTGCGGATTTATAAAGCAGTTCAATATAGTTATCGGTCAACAGCGCTTGATGGTGTTCAAACTGTGCCAGATGGTTAGCCAGCGCTCGAACATATTCCTGAGTTCTTAGAATATGTGCGCCTGTTTCGTTGTCACGCGATTCTGCCAAAGCTGACAAACTGACAATCGCGACATCACGAGTGGTTTTCACTTCATCTTGAGAGGACTCTAAACTATCAAGCATTTGGTTGGTCAGTGAGGCCATAGAACCAAGCTCATCATGCTCGAAGATAGGAACGCGGGCAGAAGTGTTGCCTTCAGTCACCGCCAGCAATGAGCATTCCTGAGCACTGAGTACACGACGCATTAACTTACTCCACTGCACCATGATGGCAATGGTGTAGGCACCCAATACCACAGAGATATAGATAAATTCCTTAATTACGCTGATTTTGCCTGTGCCATCCAACACACGTTGTGGGTTATGTTCAAGCCAGAAAATATCTTTAACAGCGACCATTGCCAGCATGGTTGTCAAAGTGAAGATGAGTAAGCTGATAAGGCCAATCATTTGTTTGACGATCGATTGTCTCTTACCGCTCAATTCAAAATCGAATCGTTCAGTTCGGTTTAACATGTCTAAGCTGGTGATTTTCGCATCGAGTTGCAGCAACAATCCGGTGAAAAAGCCAAACAAGGTCATCCCAAACAGAACTTTCAAATTACTGTCGATAGTGAAGTCGTAGTAAGTGTTATAGAAGGTAGCGAGAATAAGGCTGCCAATTAGCATTAAAGTGCTATCGAGTTGCGCGAATCGCTGCTCTTTAACCATCGGGTGATTTTGCAGCAGAAAATGTCGCACTAAATAGACGCTACCAAAAGTGATAGAGACATGTAAGAACAGTTCACCAAAGGTTAGTGTTTCCAACATTGGGCAGACTCGTCCACCATAAAGTCCGAAGACGACAGCAGCAAGCACGTAGAGCTTTAGGGTTAAAGGGGCGTTGTAATGTGAGTTAACCATGTTAAGCCTTAATTACGTTATCAATGTGACTAAAACTAGTCGAACAACAGCAAGTTGACTAAAGTATGCATTTGCCTAGTCAATAAAAGACCGAGCATATTATCGATTTGTTTCGATTATTGATACAGTTTTACAACTTTAGCATCAGATTGAGTGAAAGGCTGAGAGCGGTGGGAAAGTAAAACGCACCCATCTGGGTGCGTTAAAAGGAGAGAGTTACTTTTTAAGGTTTAGCTGCGACTCAACCGCGTTAGCCTCGATGTCTGGGCTTTTGCTGAGTTTGTCAGCCGCCCATTTATTGAGATGGGATAGAATTGCTTTGACGGCATGCTGCTGCGTGGCTTCTTCTCCTTTTGGTAACTCAAGGTCTTGTTTAGGGTGTGAGCCAGTCGCATCTTCAGCAATGTGGAGCCAATCTGGGTGCCAGTAATATGGCTGACCACTTGGTGTTATCCAGCTATGAACGCCATTGCTTTCGCCTTTGTATTCAATGTGTGAAGAATTGTACTTTGTCATTATTATCATCCCTTGTAAGGTTATTTGGATCACTTTAACCTGATAAATGTAACAGACTTATTGATATTTAATGTGATGAATCTCTACAAACAGAATGCGCTAAAACGAATCTTTGTTAGTGAGATGTGGGTAAGCTCATCGATAGAGCTGCTGTGGTATCTTTGCCGCTCACATAAGAGGGTAATATGCATCGCTATCAACAATTAGCAAGTCAACTCAAGCAACAAATTGAAGCGAATACATGGCGTTCGGGAGAGAAAATTCCATCATTAAGAGCGACGAGTAAAAGTTTTTCGGTCAGTTCTGCAACGGTTCTTCAGGCTTATCAAATCCTCGAATCTGAAGGATGGATTAAGGCTCGCCCCCAATCTGGTTATTATGTTACTTCACGCCTTGGTATAGAGACTCCCCAACGTGAAGAGGCATCGATTCGCCCTGAATACCACGATGAGTTGTATGCGTTTTTAAAAAATAATACACAGGCAGAAACGGCTTTAGGGTCTGCGTTTCCCTCACCGAATCTGTTTCCTATTGCTGATCTTAATCGTCATTTAGCCGCTGCCGGTCGTAAGTTGCCTGCTGAAGCTATTATTCACAATATGCCTCCAGGTAATGAAGCTCTGCGTCGCTTGATTGCCCAGCGGTACATTACCGAAGGGATCGATGTATCGCACCAAGACATAGTGTTGACGTCCGGGGCAATGGAAGCTCTGAACTTGAGTCTCGAAGCGGTGTGTGAACCGGGTGATACGGTAATCATTGAGTCGCCAGCTTTTTATGGTGCACTCCAAGCTATTGAGCGTCTAAAACTGAAAGCGATTGAAGTGGTCGTCGATCCCGAAACTGGGCTTTGTATTGAATCTCTGGAGAAAGCATTAGTCGAGAATGATGTGAAGGCTTGCTGGCTGATGGCAAACTTTCAGAATCCAACCGGAGTCTCTCTTTGTGACGAGAAAAAGCGCAAAGTCGTAGAGTTGGCTGAACAGCACCACGTCTATATCGTAGAAGACGATGTCTATTCAGAGCTTTACTTTGGTGACGACAAACCTTCACCGATTAAACTGTGGGATCGCAATGATAACGTCTTGCTATGTGGTTCATTTTCTAAGTCTCTCTGTCCCGGATATCGCATAGGTTGGGTCGTGAATAGGGCACTCAATGAAAAGCTGCAAAAGCAACAGATGATTTCCACGCTAGCGGGTAGCGCACCGATTCAGCAGGGGGTTGCTCACTATCTCCAATATGAAAGTTACGACAACCATTTACGTAAACTGCGTAAGCAGCTCAGCCATCGACTGGCGACTTTCATCACGTCAATTCAGCAAGAATTCCCAGCGGATACGGTGATTTATGAACCTAAAGGTGGGTATTTTGTGTGGTTACAGTTTGCTCAGCATATTGATACCCATAAAATTTACCAGCAGTTATGTCAGTCAGGTATCTCTATCGGTTACGGTCAGTTGTTCAGTTCAAAACAGCAGTATCAAAACTGTATGCGCCTAAACATTTCATTTAAGCACAGCGAGACGTTGTCGCAGGCGATAAGGCAGCTTGGCAAACTGTTAGTGGAGCAGAGCAACAACTGATAGGGTGTTTTTGTTTGAAACTGTAGTGCTGCCAAAAAGTGAAGATGTGTTGCAATTGTCCCAATCGTCAAACAAGGGATAAGTTATGGAAAAACAACACTATCGGCATGAGTCTCGGCTACTTATCGTCGCTGTAGTATGCGCGGCGCTGCTCGTATTTGGGCATGTTATTCTGGCCAAGTCTTTTGCGCAGTTGGCGTGGACAGAATACACCGCGGCGGCGATTCCGTTTGTTATGCTGGGGTTGTGTCTGTTTGGCATCTACTACGCCGCTAAAGCTCGCGATTGAATATACAGCCAAAGAGACATCTTAGGCCGCCCGCAAAATGGGGGGCCTAACTTAACTTAGTCGTTATTCTTTTTATTGAGGTGATCGACAATTGCTTGTTTGGCATGTTGCTCGTTCGCCGTTTCCCCGTCTTTCAAATCTAACGGCTGTCTACCGTGTAACCCAGTAATGTCTTCGGCAACGTGTAACCAATCTGGGTGCCAGTAGTAGGGTTGCTCGCCCTGTGGATGGTCCCAGCTATGAACGCCTTCTTTTACGCCATTGTAAGAGAGGTCTTCAATTTTAAATAGTTTCATAATCATCACTCTACTGCGTTGAAGATACTTTTACATTAGCTCGTTTGGTGGTGCTTTTCTAATACCAGCTATGATAAGTAAGTGTTCAAATTTCTATACTTGAATTGTAACTGGCATAAAAAAACCTCCGCGTTGGCGGAGGTTTTTATAGATTGAGTTAACTTCGATGATTAGAAGTTTGCAGAGCGTGGTGTACGTGGGAATGGGATCACGTCACGAACGTTGCCCATACCTGTTACGTAAGACACAAGACGCTCAAAACCTAGACCAAAACCAGCGTGCGGCACAGTGCCGTAGCGACGTAGGTCACGGTACCAGCTCATGTGCTCAGGATCGATTCCCATTTCACGCATACGTGCATCTAGAACATCTAGACGCTCTTCACGCTGAGAGCCACCAATGATTTCACCGATACCCGGAGCTAGGACATCCATCGCTGCAACTGTTTTGCCGTCGTTGTTAAGACGCATGTAGAACGCTTTAATGTCTTTCGGGTAGTTCTTAACGATTACTGGCGCTTTGAAGTGTTCTTCTGCTAGGTAACGCTCATGCTCAGAAGACATGTCGATACCCCATTCAACAGGGAACTCAAACTCGCGACCAGAATCCAGAAGGATTTGAATTGCGTCAGTGTAGTCTACCTGTGCGAAGTCTGAAGATACAAACTGCTCAAGGCGAGTAATAGCTTGTTTGTCGATACGTTGTGCAAAGAACTCTAGGTCATCACGGCGCTCTTCTAGTACCGCTTTGAATACGTACTTCAGCATGTCTTCAGCAAGCTTCGCTACGTCGTCTAGTTCTGCAAATGCCACTTCAGGCTCTACCATCCAGAACTCCGCTAGGTGGCGGCTGGTGTTAGAGTTTTCAGCGCGGAACGTTGGGCCGAAAGTGTAAACTTTGCTTAGTGCACAAGCGTAAGCTTCTGCGTTTAGCTGACCTGATACAGTCAGGAAAGTCTCTTTACCGAAGAAGTCTTCGTTGTAGTCAACTTTACCTGCGTCAGTGCGAGGTAGGTTTTCCATGTCTAGCGTAGATACGCGGAACATTTCACCTGCGCCTTCAGCATCTGAAGCCGTGATCAGTGGTGCTGATACCCAGAAGTAACCTTGTTCGTGGTAGAAACGGTGGATCGCTTGAGAAAGACAGTTACGAACACGTGCAACTGCACCGATTACGTTAGTGCGAGGGCGTAGATGCGCTACTTCGCGTAAGTATTCGATAGAGTGACGAGTTTTTGCCATTGGGTAAGTTTCAGCATCTTCAACCCAACCAACGACTTTAACAGCAGTCGCTGCAAGCTCAAAGTCTTGACCACTTGCTGGAGATTCAACAATCTTACCTGTTACTTCGACAGAGCAGCCTGTTGTTAGCTTTAGTACTTCGTCGTTGTAATTATTAAGATTATTAGGGACCACGGCCTGAATCGGGTCGAAACAAGAGCCGTCATAAATGGCAAGGAAAGAGATTCCAGCTTTGGAATCACGACGTGAACGGATCCAGCCACGAACAGTCACTTCACTGTCTACTGCTAGCTGACCTTTCAAAACGTCTGATACAGGCGCGTAAGTCATGTTTGAAATATTCTCCATTGAGGTAAAAATTCAACCCAATGCGTGATACTCAGTAGAATAAATAATGAGCAAACATTGGGTTGGATAGAATTCTATAGATTCAATGGAACATATTACCTTTCAAATATTATGCTTCAACCTTTATTGTCACTTAGTCGAACAAAAAATCCCATAATTCGCCTATTTCTTGCCAGAAAGTGTGAATTGATCGAGTAGAGTCTCAAGATGTTCAGAAAGTTGCTCAAGATTCATACTGATATCATGGGTCTTAGCCGCTGACTCTGATGTCTGATTGGCATGTCGGGTAATGACTTGTACTTTGTTTTGGACTTGGTGGCTCAGTTCGGCCGTATTGCTGGATTGTTGCTGGATGCTATTGGCATGAGCGAGAGCTTGTTTCATCTCTTGAACGACTTCAGACATCGCATGGGATAATGCTTCGATCTCTGTTGAACGTTCGTGAGCGGTTCCACAGACCGTGTCGACGGAAGCCAGCGAAGCCTCACTGTCTTGCTGGAACTGAGAAATAATTGCTTCGATACTGCCGGTAGCTTCAGCGGTGCGGCTTGCTAGATTACGAACTTCCTCGGCAACCACAGCAAAACCACGACCTTGTTCGCCCGCTCGAGCGGCCTCGATAGCGGCATTAAGCGCCAACAAATTGGTTTGTTCCGCGACACCTTTAATGACTTCGAGAATGCTAGAGACTTCCGCAGTCTGATTATTGAGTTCGACAATGCTATCTTTGACTTGTTCTATATCAGTCACTAGCCCCTTGATCTCATGGCTGGCACCATGTGCTTTCTCAGCACTTTGCTCCGCGACACGCGTTGTGTGCTTGATCAACGATGAGGCGTCTTCGGTCGCTTGTTCAACCTGAACCTGCTGAGACTGCATCTGTTCAATGTTGTATTGCACCTCAGCGGTTTCTGTTTGCTGATTGGTCGCCGCACTGTCTGTCACTTGGGCAACTTGGGTCAGTTCAGATGCGCTGCTTGCGACTTTATGCGATGTGGATTGAACCTGAACTAGGCTATCGTTGACTGTGTCCATAAACGAGTTAATCGCACCAGATAGCTGGCCGATCTCGTCATTTTGCTGACTATCAAGACGCTGAGAGAGATCTTTGGTTTCGCTGAGGCTTTGCATAAAGCCTGAGGTTTTCTGAATCGGTCTAACGATGATTTTACGGATGAGCCCAAGAGTGATCAGAAAGCCGACAAAACCGAACGCTGACATGATGGCTAGAGCGATCAGCGCGCGGTCTTTAATGAGGTCGTTAACATGAGAGAGATTGTATTCAAGACGAATTGCACCTAGAACTTCACCTTCTGGTGCCATATGACAGGCAACACAGTTGGTGCCGCGATAGTTTTCGCTTGCTTTCATTGGTAAGGCAACAACGATGCCTTTGCCCCAATCAGCAGAGAAAGGTTCTATAACCAACTCACCGTTAAGAGCACGCTGGTCGATATCATCGACAGGTTTCTGATTCTCTTGACCAGGGCCGTATAACTTACTGACGGCTTCACCACGCAAAACCTTAACTTGCTCAATACCGTCTTGCGCTAATGCTTTTTGTCGTAAAGTCTCTTTTTGCGCCATTGTGCCCGTCAACATCATCATGTTCAGGCTGTCGAAATAGTTGCTTGCTTTGTCGTGTAGTTGTTCACTCAACACCGAGTTTATTAACTCTCGCTGCTGTAAATATTGGTAGGTGGTAGATGCAACAAGTACTAAGCCGAAGACCGTAACCAGTGTGATGAGCAATTTATTTGTTATGGATATGCGCATTATCAGAAATAGTATTAATAATTGGAATGGACATCAAAAAGTTTCCCTTATCTATCGACGGAAGGGAAGACGGTAAATTTTATACTGTGACCTTACTCTCTGTGAGGCTTTTGTAAATGTGATGTAAGGGGGCTGTAAACAAATAATTGACGTGCGACGTTATTTCGACGTGCTAGAGGTGTTTTTCTGCGGGCAAGCGATTTCCTTATTGCAATCTGACCTGCAAAGCTTGTCACTACTATACTTATTCCTTAGTATTGCGTCTCTTTCGAAAAGCCTGAGAATCAAAATGAAAACTGAATTATACAAAGAGTTTATGTTTGAAGCGGCACACCACCTTCCACACGTTCCAGAAGGTCATAAGTGTGGGCGCTTGCACGGTCACTCTTTCTTAGTTCGCCTCTATGTTGAAGGTGAAGTTGACCCACATACAGGCTGGGTTGTCGACTTCGCTGAAATCAAAGCTGCGTTTAAGCCTATTTACGATCGACTAGACCACTACTATCTAAATGATATCGAAGGGTTAGAGAACCCGACCAGTGAAGTGCTGGCAAAGTGGATCTGGAACGAGCTTAAGCCGAGTCTTCCGCTTCTCAGCAAAGTAGAAATCAAAGAAACCTGTACCGCGGGATGTATTTACAAGGGTGAATAATCCCCTGATGTAGAGTGAAAAAAGCGAAGTTATCTTCGCTTTTTTTGTGCCTGATTTGGGCTATGATTGGCAATGTTCAGTGACCTGTAAGGGATATATATGGCAGCGAAAATTGGTTCGGCAATTCAATTGCTCCTCGCTATCTCGATTTTTTATCTGGGATATTCCATCCATGCAATGACGACAAAAATCACGCATGTTGTTGATACTTATCCTAAGATGCTTGAAGACGTGAAGGGATTGTCTGAGAGCTTACAAGTCGCAGAGTGGTTAGAGATGGCTGATACCTTAGAGTCGTTAATGCCAAGCGTGATAAAAAGCGTGGATGGAGTGACGGCTGCGGTGATCGAGACCAATAAGACGGCAGCGTCTGTTGATCAGAAAATCCCAAGCATTCTCGAAGAGCTTAGCCAATATCGCCACAACGTCGTTCCTCCCTTAGTGGGTGAGGTTGAACGCTACCGTACCGATGTTCTACCCAAGGTGCTGATTGAAAGTCAGGGATACCGTCAAACAACCGTTCCACAGTTGATCAATGAGTCACAAGCATTGCGTCAAGATATCCCACCCATTTTGGTTAAGGCGGATGCGCTGGCAGTGAAAACCGAACAAATCATGGATAAGAGTCAAGAGATCGCCAAGCAGGCGACACAGGGAGCGGTGAAAGGGGTCATCCTCTCTCCGATAGATCTAATAAGAGAAGCGGGCAATGAGATCAAAGGGCGAGTAGTGAGCGAATAGTAACGCTGTCACTTTGAATTGCTGGTGGTTCTTTGACCACTTGGTAGTTAGGCCATTGCAATTGACGTCTTAGTCTATAAGATGGATTTATCTCACTTTGAGATAACGTAACTCAGGAAGGGTTACGCGTTTCCAATGGATTGTCTGTTGTATTAGGACATCTAAATGATTTTCAAGATTACTACACCTATTTTGGAGCCCACTGAAGGGTCGCCCCATAAAGCGGTATCGTCGCGCATCTCTCTCTCTTCTTTTTTTGCTTTTCCCCCTCTTAGCAATTCCTTATTGCAGCCATATTCGTTTTCTCGATTTTATTTTTCGTATTGATTCCTGATTAGGGCCATTACGTCTGTGCATCTGCACGTCTCAATAAATTTAAATAATTACGGTTTTACAGAAAATGAATACAAAACTTATCGGCAGCGCTTTAATTATCGCTGGCACAGCGCTTGGCGCCGGCATGCTTGCAATTCCAATGGTACTTGCTCAATTTGGTCTACTTTACGGCACTGTGTTGATGGTGCTTATCTGGTTTGGAACCACATACTCCGCCTTACTATTACTAGAAGCAACCATCAAATCAGGTGGCGGATTGGGGCTAAACTCAATTGCACGTAAGACGCTAGGAAAGGGGGGACAACTGTTAACGAATGCTTTGCTATACGCACTGCTTATCTGTCTGTTGATGGCCTATATTCTTGGCGCCGCAGATCTGCTCGTTCAGGCGATGAAAGCGGTTGGCGTTGAGCTCAGTTTTATGCATAGCCAAATCGTTTTCACTCTTACGACAGGCTTAATTGTTGCTTGCGGTACAGGCGTGATAGACAAGCTAAACCGTCTGCTATTCCTTGTGATGGTTGCCAGTCTATTGATGACATTAGCCATATTACTTCCTGAGTTTTCATTTGCCAATTTGAGCCAAGTGAACAATCAAGATCATCTGGGCTTAATTCAAACTAGCGCAGTACTGTTTACGAGCTTCGGCTTTATGGTGGTGATTCCGAGTCTGGTGTCCTACAACAATGAAGCAACAGATAAACAGTTACGCAATATGGTGATAATCGGTTCGGTCATTCCATTGGTGTGTTACTTGTGTTGGTTGTTTGCGGTGGTTGGTAATTTGCCGTCAGACCAATTAAAACAGTTTGCGAGTGTTTCTGAATTGATGGCTGGATTTGAGCATCAGGCTCCGTGGGTGGGTGGATTCCTTTCTGTGTTCACTGGTTTGGCGTTATTGACCTCATTCTTTGGCGTGGCGATGTCGCTATTCCATCAAAACAGCGATACGTTCAACCAGAATAGAGTGGTGACTTACGTTTTGACTTTTGTATTGCCATTAGTTGGTGCCGTATGGGCTGCTGACCAGTTCTTATCTGTATTGGCTTACGCGGGTATTATCCTCGTATTCCTTGCGGTATTTGTTCCGCTGGCGATGGTTTACAAACTACGTTTAGCTAAGACGTTAGATGAGAGATACACGGCTGAAGGTGGAGATATGATGATGATCTTTGGTTTGGTCTTTGGTGGTTTCTTACTGGTATCGCAAGTTATCTAAGGGTACTTAACGTCGAGATAATAAAAAGCCCGAGCAAAGATGCTCGGGCTTTTTTAATCGGTACAGTTTAGCAAATAACTTTAATTGCTAGGCCACCTTGAGATGTTTCACGGTACTTAGCGTTCATGTCTTTACCTGTCTCTAGCATGGTTTCGATAACTTTATCTAGAGAAACGGTTGGAGCCGACGAGCGACGCAGCGCCATACGCGTAGAGTTAATGGCTTTAACCGCAGCGATGCCGTTACGTTCAATACATGGTACCTGAACCTGACCTGCTACTGGGTCACACGTTAGGCCTAGGTTATGTTCCATCGCAATTTCAGCTGCCATACAAACTTGTTCTGGGCTACCACCCATCAGTTCGGCTAGACCAGCTGCTGCCATTGAACAGGCAACACCGACTTCGCCTTGACAACCTACTTCAGCGCCTGAGATTGAAGCGTTACGCTTATAAAGACCGCCGATTGCGCCAGAAGCAGCGAAATAACGGATGTAGTCTTTTTCAGTTACAGTCTGAATGAACTTATCGTAGTAAGCCAATACCGCAGGAATGATGCCACAAGCACCGTTAGTTGGGGCTGTTACAACACGACCACCCGCTGCGTTTTCTTCGTTAACGGCAAACGCAAACATGTTTACCCAGTCAACAACAGACATTGGGTCGTTAGTGGTTTTTTCAGAAGTCAGCAATTGTTGACGTAGTGCCGCTGCACGACGTGGCACACGTAGTGGACCAGGTAGGATACCTTCTGTATTCATACCGCGATCCATACAGTCACGCATTGTCTTCCAAATATTGGCGAAGTAAGTACGTGACTCTTCATCTGAGTGCAGAACTGCTTGGTTTTTCATCACTAGTGTACTGATAGATAAACCGTGTTCTTTACACTGATTCACAAGCTCTTCAGCGGTTGTGAATTCGTAAGGTGTTTTAATCGGGTTTTCTTCTTCTTTGCCGAAGTTTTCTTCATCAACAATGAAGCCACCACCGATAGAGTAGTAAGTCTTCGAGTACACTTTCTCGTCACCGATCCAAGCGTGGATCTGCATGCCGTTTTCATGTAGCTCTAGGTTGGTCGTATGGAAGTTCATACCACCTTCTTTCGGGAACGATACTGTATGACAGTGCATGCCAACAGGAAGGCGCTCAGTTTCTTCTACGCGTGCAATAAAGCCCGGAATAGAATCGATATCCACTTTCTCAGGGGTGTTGCCTGCAAGACCCATGATGATGGCGATATCTGTATGGTGACCTTTCCCTGTCAGTGATAGTGATCCATAAACGTCCACGGTGATTTTAGTGATGTCGCGCAATTTTCCCATTGAGCGTAAGTCATCAATAAACTCTTTACCCGCTTTCATTGGTCCCACTGTATGTGAGCTTGAAGGACCAACGCCGATCTTATAGATGTCAAAAACACTAATCATATCGATTACCTCAAAAGTAAGCCTCCCAGGGGGAGAGGGAGGCTTTTTATTATCGTTATATTCTTGGATTAATCAGACTAAATTTAGTCTTTAGATTAAAGAGCGCCGTAGATTACAGAACTAATTGCCGCAAGACCACAGATAGTTGTGAAAATCTGTACTGGAGTACTAGTTTTGTACTTAGCCATTGCAGGAACTTTCTGCATAGCGAATACAGGCATTAGGAACAAGATAGCTGCAATCATTGGAGCACCCATTGTTTCAATCATGCCTAGGATGCTCGGGTTAACGATAGCAACGATCCAAGTAGTGATAACGATGAACAGCAGAGAACCTTTTTCGATCTTGCTTACAGGCGATTTAGCGCGAGACTTGATTAGACCAACTAGACCTTCATGTGCCCCTAGGAAGTGACCGAAGTAGCTAGAAGTAATCGCTGCAAATGCAACTAGAGGACCCATGTAAGAAATCAGTGGAGATTCATGCACGTTCGCTAGGTAAGAAAGAACAGAGATGTTTTGCTCTTTAGCCAACGCTAGCTGCTCTGGAGATAGAGAAAGTACTACAGAGAACACGAAGAACATTACGAAGCCCATAAGCATCATCGCAGCACCACCAGTGATAGAGTCAGTTTTCTTAACTGCATCTTCACCGTACTGTAGGCGTTGTTCTTTAGAGAACTGAGAAATGATAGGACTGTGGTTGAAAGAGAACACGATGATAGGAATTGCTAGCCATACAACTGATGGCATTGCGCTCCAGTCTGGTGCTACTTCAATCATCGACGTGTTCCAATCAGGGATAAGGTAGAAAGAAAGAGCAAGAAGGATTGCAACAAGTGGGTAAACCATTGCTGAAGTCGCTTTTAGCATCAATTCTTTACCAAATACCACACCCGCAGTCATTGCTGCGATAAGTGCGCCTGATAGTAACCAACGAGGAATGGATTCCATACCCATTTGGTTTACTAGGAATGAATCGACCGTGTTCGTAATACCAACACCGTAAATTAGAACGATTGGGTAGATAGCGAAGAAGTAAGCAAAAGTAATAAGGTTTGCGCCAGTCTTACCAAAATGTTCTTCAACAGTGTCTGTAATGTCAGCTTCTGGGTTTTTTGCTGATAGTACAAAACGTGCTAGAGATTTATGAGCGAACCAAGTCATTGGTGCCGCGATTAGAGCAAGGATAACTAATGGCCAAAAACCACCAGCACCCGCTTTAATAGGTAGGAAAAGTACGCCAGCACCTACCGCAGTACCGAAAAGCGACAGACACCAAGTGAAGTCTTTGTAAGTAAACTTACTAGACGATTGTGCGGTTGAAGCCGCAGAAGTTGTAGTATTCATTTTGTGATACTCATTTTTGGGAACAGGAAATAAGTCGGGGGCAATTTTGCATAAAAATCTTGCAGGAAAACTAGATCTAAATCATGAATTGATGCGAGCTATGTAATGATATGTCAAAAACAGGTTTTTGCTCACGAAAATGATGTGCTACTAGTGATTTATGCTAATGCGTGATATTAGAAAAACTAATGTTGTTATTATTTTGTTTTATCTTTGTCGCAAGAAAACGGTTGCCTTATTGATAGTTAATTTAACTAATGTGAACAGAATATGTTGTTGTATGAGTAAATTAGTATTGATGCATTATATGATTCTGCATGGCGTGAATGATTTGCGCGGTCATTCCCCATATAAAGTGGTGTTGATACGACAAACCAAAGACACGATGTGAAAAATTATTAACCTTAAATTTCTGACTATGGAGGTGATTTTTATCCAGAATGATGGAGGCAGGGACTTCAAACAGCTCGTCGACCTCATTCGCATCGATCTGGATTTCGTAGTCAGGCGAGATAAACGCTAAAAAAGGTGTGACCGTAAACTTACTAATCGTCACCAGTTCAGGCATTTGCCCAAAGATCTCTATTTTATTTCTATCTATACCGACCTCTTCAAAGGTTTCTCTTAACGCTGTCTCTGCTAAGTTCGAATCGGAAGCTTCGTATTTACCGCCAGGAAAACTGATTTGACCAGGGTGGTGTTTGAGGTGCCGTGCTCGGCGCGTAAAAATGATGTTTAATCCGTGCTCGCGTTCAACGAACCCAATCAGAACTGATGCTTTACGAAGATGGCTCTGTTTTAGGTGCGCGACTCGTTTTAATGCTTCTTGGTTATAATCGACAGTCTGCAGCAACTGAAAGCGTTGAATAATGTGGTTTTTGTTTAGTTCTGACAACACGTTAGCTCCTTCATATATTTGAAAAAGGCGTAAATATGACTCATGCTTTCTACTATACTCAAACAAGCAAGGATAGCGCCAAATATGAAAGGGATTATCTTCACTGAGTTTATGGATCTGGTGGAGCAAAAGTTTGGTTTAGATGAGTTGGATAGCTTACTTTTAGCAGCGGAAGATAGCGGTGTGTACACCACAGTCGGTAGCTATGATCATCGCAAACTTGTTCGACTCATTGTACATCTCAGCAAACGCACAGGAATATCACCAGAAGAACTGCAGCGTGTATTCGGACAATCCGTTTTTAAGAACCTGTATAACAGTCTACCTCCTAATTGTAGCCTAGAAGATTGTAAATCGTCTTTTCAATTCATTAAGTTAGTCGAGGACTACATTCATACTGAGGTCAAAAAACTCTACCCAGAGGCTAACCCGCCAAGATTTGACTTTATTAGCGAATCCAGCACGAAATTGGTTTTTGACTATGTGAGTGTTCGTTGCATGTCTCATGTCTGCTTTGGTCTTATTGAAGGATGCGCTCAGTTTTACAATGATGAACTGGCAATCTCTATGGATAAGGTTTCAAGTGATGGCAGCCAAGTTAGATTTAAGGTGGAGCTGATTGGACAAGTATAATCAAAGTGGCTCGCCGTTGGAGCGTAAACTGCAGCGTGCGATAGAAGCGCGCAAGCAAGCCGAACAGTTGCTCGAAAGTAAGAGTTTGGAGCTATACCAAGCCAACCAACAATTAGAGTTAGTGTTGACGCAGCTTAAACATCAGACGCGCAGTGACCTCGATAAATTAGAGTTTGAGCAGCAGATCAATGAAGTGCTAATTCACTACGGTCGCGCCTTCCTTAGACGTACCTTAGATGATGGTATGATTGCCAGCCTATTAGAGCGATTATCCTCAACTAAAGCCATTGAACGTGCGGCACTTTTTATTGAATCCAATTTAATTTCGACCATCGAGGGAACTGAGTTTGGTCCGGTGTCTGCGCGTGAGATTAGTGCGGTAAAACCCTACTCAGTTTGGCAAGGCGATGTATTGTGTTTGCCGATCGAAATTGATCATAAAACGGCTGGTGAGCTATCTGTGCGTGTGAGCGGCACTGACATTGACCGGGATTTTATCACCAGTCAGATTATGCTCATTGGCGAACTGCTGTGTAGTGCGATTAGTCGACAGATTATTGTAACCCGTCATCAAGAAGCACGTGCTCGGGCAGAGGAGTCTGAGCGTTCAACCAAAGAGTTTGTCGCGATGATAAATCATGAGCTACGAACCCCTCTGAATGGCTTACTTGGTAGTGCTGAACTGCTTGCCAGCACACCTCTCGATGAAGAGCAGCAAACCCTACTTTCTAATCTCAGTCACTCAGGCGATCTGCTGCGCCACATTATCAACGATATTCTCGATTTCAGTAAAATGAATGCCGGAATGATGGAGCTCATTCCTTCACAGTTTACGTGGCAAGATCTGCACGACATGATTAGCGGAATTTTCCAGCCAAAAGCTCAGGAGAAGGGGGTCGGATTTAAAATTGAACGAGCAACGGAGATGCCTGCGGCGTTTATCGGTGACTTCGAGCGAATAGGACAGATTTTGGTGAACCTTGTTGGCAATGCGATTAAGTTTACCGCTCAGGGGGAAGTCAAGTTAGTTGCCAAGTGGCAAGCGGGTAGCTTATGTGTTGCCATTATTGACAGTGGCGTTGGTATCAGTAAGGAATTACACAACAAGCTTTTTACCCCTTTTGTTCAGGTCGATAGGTCGGCAAAACGAAATTTTGAAGGGACAGGCCTTGGACTGGCGATCTGCAAAAACCTAGTTGAACTGATGACGGGTGAGATCTCTTTGACTAGCGAACTGGGGCAGGGAAGTTGTTTTGAAGTCAAGATCCCGCTTAAAGTGACACAAGCCGAGCCTCATAAAGAGGCGATTAAGGAGGCGGGACTGAGTATTAAATCGTTCGACAATTTATCGATATTGGTTGTCGACGATATTCGCATGAATCAAGTCATTATCAATCAGATGTTGAAAAAACTGTCTATTACCCCAGACATTGCCACGAATGGTATTGAAGCGATCAAAGCGGTCGCTATGGGTCATTACGATATCGTCTTCATGGACTGCCGAATGCCTGAGATGGATGGCTTTGAAGCAACGACCTATCTTCGTCAACAGGAGTGTACCTTGCCTATTATCGCGCTGACGGCAGGGACGACGTTAGAAGAGCGCGAAAAATGCATCCAGTGTGGGATGGATGACATCTTAACCAAACCCTATACCGCCAAAGACTTGAAACTGATGCTCGAAAAGTGGACTTGAGATCTGTCCACTCACTCAGTAAGGACTGGAAGTATCCGGCTCAGTTTGTCGAGCGTTTCTTGATATTCGCTATCACACTGACTGTCAGCGACTAGACCACCACCGGCCCAGACATGCAATTGCCCTTGTTCAGCGACCAGTGTTCGTATTGTGATGCTGGTATCCATGTGTCCATGACGACTGATGTAACCAATACTGCCACAGTAGGCGTTACGACGATGAGGTTCCAGTTCTTCGATGATTTCCATTGCACGGACTTTGGGTGCGCCTGTGATAGAGCCTCCCGGAAAGGACGCGCGCAGTAAATCAGCGGCGCTATATTGGTCATCAAGTTGAGCGCGAATAGTGCTCACTAAGTGGTGAACGGCGGGAAAACTTTCAATGTCGAACAATTTAGGGACATGTACAGTGCCAGGTTTGGCTACTCGCCCGACATCATTGCGCAGTAAGTCGACAATCATGAGATTCTCAGCTTGATCTTTTTCAGCATTGGCTAAGTCGTTTGCAGCTTGCTGATCAATGATAGGGTCATCGCTACGTGGGCGAGTTCCTTTGATTGGTTTGGTCTCGATAAGACGCGCTTTGACTTGAAGGAAACGTTCGGGAGAAACACTTATTATCGCGCCATGTTCGGTACGAATAAATGCCGAGAAAGGCCCTTGATTGACCTGCTCAAGTTTTTGATAAGCCTGCCACTCACTCCCTTGATAAGGGGCTTTAAATCGCTGCGCCAAATTGATCTGATAGCAATCTCCTGAACGAAGATACTCCTGAACTTGTTCAAATTTGCCACGGTAGTCCTCTTTGGTCATATTAGAGCACCAAGGACCAACGAGTGCGAACGGGTCACTTTTTTCTGCTGCGTGTTGGTTCAACCATTGCCAGTGTTTATCTACGTTTTGTCCGACAATACTTGCGCTCTGAAGTTTATGATCGACGATCAGCGCCCAGTCATATAATCCGACCGCCATATCGGGTGTTTTCAGATCATGCTCTGCCAACTCAGGCATGCGTTCGACCCGACGCCCTAAGTCATACGCAAAATACCCCAAAGCACCACCAATAAAAGGAAGCTCTCCATCGTACTCAATATCGGGCAACACACGTGTCTGAACGTGTTTGATTAGCTCAAACGGGTTGGTGTCCGAGACTTCACTCTTATCAGCCATTTCTACGGTACTTCTCTCGCCCGTAGTGATGATTTTAGCGATGGGTTGTGCGACCAATATATCAAAACGACTATCAACATGAGTGGTTGAAGGTGAACGAAGCAACATTGCCCAAGGCAAAGATTCGATGTGATTAAACAGCGAAACCGCAAGGTCATTTTTATAAGGGATCGGTTTGATTTCTAAGCGATTTGGCTTGATGTTATTCATTTGTTTAATTTGTGACAAAGAGATCGTTGATTACGTGGCGTGTTGAGAAAAGCAAGAGTATCATAATGGCATCAAAGGTCGCTACACCAGTGTTTCGCAAATATAAAATCAATAAGCAAACGCTTGTGTACGGCGAGAAAAGGAAGCACAAAAATAACGAGGCATGCAATGACCGTAATTCGTCAACAGGATGTGATCAGCAGTGTAGCTGATGCGCTCCAGTACATTTCTTATTACCACCCATTAGACTTTGTCCAAGCCCTAGAAAAAGCCTATCAACGTGAAGAGAGCCAAGCGGCGAAAGACGCCATTGCTCAGATTCTGATTAACTCTCGTATGTCTGCAGAAGGGCATCGCCCAATCTGTCAAGATACTGGTATCGTCACTTGTTTCGTCAATATCGGTATGGCTGTGCAATGGGATTCGACGGATCTGACGGTACAACAGATGGTCGATGAAGGCGTTCGTCAGGCTTACACTAATCCAGATAACCCACTTCGTGCGTCGGTCCTCATGGATCCAGCGGGTAAACGTATTAACACCAAAGACAATACACCTGCGGTTGTTCATATCAACATGGTACCGGGCGACAAAGTAGAGATTCAAATCGCGGCAAAAGGCGGCGGTAGTGAAAACAAAACCAAGATGGTTATGCTAAACCCATCAGATGACATTGCTGAATGGGTTGAAAAAACATTGCCAACCATGGGTGCAGGCTGGTGTCCACCGGGTATGCTTGGTATCGGTATCGGCGGTACTGCTGAAAAAGCGGCGGTGCTGGCAAAAGAATCACTGATGGAGCACATCGATATTCAAGAGCTTATCGACCGTGGGCCACAAAATGCAGAAGAAGAGCTTCGTCTTGATATCTTCAACCGCGTGAACAAGTTGGGTATTGGTGCACAAGGTCTTGGCGGCTTAACCACAGTGGTTGACGTAAAAATTAAAACAGCACCCACTCATGCGGCATCTAAACCAGTATGTTTGATCCCTAACTGTGCGGCGACTCGTCACGTGCATTTCACTCTAGACGGTTCTGGTCCAGCTGATCTGACGCCACCGAAATTGGAAGAGTGGCCAGATATTACTTGGGAAGCGGGAGCGAACACGCGCCGTGTTAATCTCGACGAAGTAACACAGGCTGATGTTGAACAGTGGAAAACGGGTGAAACGGTACTGCTTTCAGGCAAGATACTCACTGGTCGTGATGCTGCGCATAAACGTATTCAAACGATGCTTGCAAACGGAGAAGGTCTACCAGAAGGTGTCGACTTCAAAGGCAAGTTTATCTACTACGTAGGCCCAGTTGACGCGGTCGGCGACGAAGCCGTCGGTCCAGCCGGTCCGACAACGTCGACGCGTATGGATAAGTTCACGGACATGATGCTGGAAGAAACGGGCATCATGGGTATGATTGGTAAAGCTGAGCGTGGCCCAGCAACGGTTGAGTCAATCAAGAAACACAAAGCGGTTTACTTGATGGCGGTTGGCGGCGCGGCTTACTTGGTTGCTAAGGCGATTAAGAAAGCGCGTGTTGTTGCGTTTGAAGACTTAGGTATGGAAGCGATCTACGAGTTTGAAGTGGAAGATATGCCTGTCACCGTTGCGGTTGATTCTAACGGCGCAAACGCTCACCAAATCGGCCCTGATACGTGGAAGGTGAAGATTCAGGAAATGGAATCTCAATCTTAATCACGTTTGTTAAGTTTGTGAGAAATCACAGATTTAATTGGCAGATATTTGACAAAGGTGGAGCAAAAGCTGCACCTTTTGTCTATATACTCTAATTTATTCTTATTCTAAACGTCAGGAGAGCACATGCCTCGCTTTATTCAAATTCTTCAGATAATCATTGCTGTGGTTATCGGCGCATTCGTCGGATATGACCTCATTCTTCATGGCATCAGTATCTTTGATGAAAAATACGTGACTATCACTTGTGCTTTGTTTGTGTTGCTTGAAATCGCACTGTTTGTTGTTTACAAGTTGATTGAAGACGATTAGTGCTCAACCTTAGTGTTACAACGTTAAGCCTCTGATTTTTATCAGAGGCTTTTTTGTTCATCTAGGATTAAGGTTACAATCAGTAAGCTAGTCGTCAGTGTGTATAAAAGAGATAGTGAATGAAGCATATTACTCAAGAAGTGAATGATTTAATCAGCAGAAGCGTCGATTCCCATGTTCGTATTGCAGTAACGGGTTTATCTCGAGCAGGTAAAACGGCGTTTATCAGTTCGCTAGTCAACCAACTTCTTCATACTTCCACTCACGATAACTTACCTCTGTTAAGTGCTGCTCGTGACAAGCGTTTGATTGGCGCAAAGCGTGAACCGCAAACCAATATGCTCGTTCCTCGTTTTGGTTATGATGAGGCGATGGATCATGTCCTTGCTTCACCACCGCAATGGCCTGAGCCAACGCGCGACGTCAGTGAGATACGTTTGGCGCTCAAGTATAAGCCAACCAAGAAAACTAAGAAGCTGTTTGGCAGTACGGCAAAGTTACATATCGACATTATTGATTATCCGGGCGAATGGCTTCTGGATTTACCTCTGTTGGATATGAACTTTCATCAATGGTCTCAAAAGCAATTTGAGGCGTTAAAGGGTGTACGTAAAGATCTGGCTGAGGTTTGGTTAGCGCAATTAGATAAGCTGGATCTTTCAGCGCCATTGAACGAAAAAGAACTCGCTCTCATCTCTCAGAGCTATACGGAGTTTCTTTTCTCATGCAAAGAACAAGGATTACACTGGGTACAACCGGGGCGATTTGTGTTACCCGGCGAACTGGAAGGGGCGCCTGTGTTGCAGTTTTTCCCTTGCTCCTTTGATGACAATGCCAAGGTGCCGAAAGGCTCAAACTTGGCCATGTTGAAGGCTCGCTATCAGGAGTATCAGCAAAAAGTGGTTAAGGCGTTTTATAAGCACCACTTTTCAACGTTCGATCGTCAAATTGTGCTGGTGGACTGTTTGCAACCGCTTAACGCGGGTTATGAGTCCTTTCACGATATGCGCCAAGCGTTAGAGCAAATCATGCATAGTTTCCGTTATGGTCGTAGCAGCATGCTCAAGCGCCTGTTTGCTCCGCGTATCGATAAAGTATTGTTTGCCGCAACAAAAGCAGACCATGTGACACCAGAACAGCATCCACATCTCGTCTCGCTATTACAACAAATGGTGCATCCTGCATGGCAAACCGCCTCTTATGAAAACATCGAGATGAATTGCATGACGATGGCGTCAATACAGGCGACGGAGACGGGGTATATCAGTCAGGGTGAACAGTCTTGCCCTGCCATTCGTGGAACGACGCTTGATGGAGAGGCTATGACGGTGTTTCCTGGTGAGGTGCCGAAAAAGCTTCCTGCAGCGGATTATTGGCAGAACCAAGGGTTTGAGTTCACATCATTTAGACCGAGAGAGTGGGGTGGAGATGACCCGCTACCGCATATCCGAATGGACAAGGCACTAGAGTATTTGATTGGGGATAAGCTGAGATGAGTACGTCAGATAAAACGCAACTAAAACAGAAACACGTCTTTGACCAGACGTTTGGGGATGAGTCGTCCCCCCTTCAACAAGAACTGACCTCACAGAAGCACTTTGAGCCGCAAGAAAAATTTGTACCCGCTGAAATTGAAGTTGAACATCAAGATGACCAGACAGAGCAAAATCTAGAGCAAATTATTCGGCCCCAAAAGGGTTCAAAGTGGTTTGCAACAGGGTTGCTAACTGCATTTTCAGGCTTGGTCGGGTGGCAAGCGATAGATAGCGTTGTCACTGCTATTCAAAGCGCAGATTGGCTCTCATTGGGGTGGTCAGGGTTTATCGCGACCATCGCGATGTTTGGAATTGGTTCCATTGGACGCGAACTATATAAGCTGCGTAAGCTACGCCATCACTTTAGTGTACAAGAGCAAAGTGAGGCGTTGCTTGCGGCCAATAGTGTTGGCCAAGGGAAAGCCTTTTGTCAGTCAGTAGCGAAACAGTCAGGTATTCGTACTGAATCACCAAGTTATGACCGTTGGATCAATAGCATCAATGGTTCGCACAGTGATAGCGAAGTGCTTGAAATGTATGACGCCATGGTGGTGGCGGAGCAAGATAAAATCGCCACTAAGATAGTCTCACAGCATGCGACGGAATCGGCGGCTTTGGTGGCGATTAGTCCACTTGCCATTGCTGATATGTTGCTTGTCGCGTGGCGGAACTTCAAAATGATCGACAATCTCGCAGACGTTTATGGAGTAGAGCTGGGTTACTGGTCTAGACTCAAATTGTTCAAAGCTACTCTAGTCAATATGGCTGCTGCTGGAGCGAGTGAATTGGCGGTTGATGCAGGAATGGATCTGATGTCGATGGATCTCGCCGGAAGAGTCTCTGCCAGAGCGGGTCAAGGACTGGGTGTTGGCATTCTGACCGCCAGATTGGGGCTCAAAGCGATGGCTTTACTTAGACCTTTACCGTGGAACAAAGAGCGCCAAGTTAGGTTAGGGGCGATCCGCAAGCAAATCGTTGAAAAAGTCGCCGCTATTACAATCAAATAGTGCGAATGTGAAGCAAGTAATATCAGTTTGCTTGACGAGGATCTAGGCTTAGTAGAAACTACTGTCAACTTTTCGTGACACCTTAGTTAGGAACTCATCCGTGCGTCTAGAAGTTTTTTGTGAAGACAGACTTGGTCTGACTCGTGAATTGCTCGATATTCTTGCTTCGAAAAACATTGATCTTCGCGGTATCGAAATCGATGTGAGCGGTATTATCTACCTCAACTGTCCGGATATCGACTTTGATACCTTTAGTGAGCTTATGGCTGAAATTCGCCGTATCTCAGGTGTTAATGACGTTCGAAAAATCCAATTCATGCCAATTGAACGCCACAATAATGAGCTAATTTCTCTGCTCAACAATCTGCCAGAACCGGTATTGGCTATCGATTTAAAAGGCAATGTGGATATGGCAAACCACGCCGCGTTGACCCTATTTAGTCGTGAAGAAGCGGAAATCATTGGTCATCAGATCACCTCGTTGTTGCCTAACTTCAATTTCGCTAAGTGGGTTGAAGGTAAGATAACTCGATTGAGAGAAAATATTGTCATCGGTGGTTTGGATTACATGATGGAAATCATGCCTGTCTATATCAGTGATGAGTCAAATGAGTCTGTGCTGGCGAGTACGGTGATGATCATCCGTTCCGTACAGGAAAAAGCGATATTTGATGACTCTTTGCCACTACACAATAATCTTGGGTTTGAGCATTTTGTCGGGGTGTCAAATAGACATAAGGCGCTGATTAGCCAAGCTAAGAAGCTGTCAATGCTAGATCAACCGCTGCTCATTCAAGGTGAAACGGGAACTGGCAAAGAGATGCTAGCTCGTGCATGTCATAACCGTTCAAATCGAGCTTCTAAACCGTTCTTGGTTTTGAGCTGCGCTTCGATGCCTGACGATGTTGCCGAAACTGAATTATTTGGTCACGCACCGGGTTCATTCAACCATCAGCAAGGCCATAAAGGTATATTTGAGCAAGCGAATGGCGGTACGGTTTTCCTTGATGAAATAGGGGAGATGAGCCCGCATCTGCAAATCAAATTACTGCGATTGCTACAAGATGGCACGTTTAGACGTGTCGGAGAAGAGCATGAAGTTCATGTCGATGTTAGGGTGATTGCTTCAACCAGACATCAACTGGCTGATTTAGCCGAGTCAGGCGTGTTCCGTGAAGATCTTTTTTATCGTCTCAACGTGCTTACACTCCTTATTCCACCGTTAAGGGAACGCTCAAACGATATTGCACCGCTGCTTGAGTTGTTTGTTGCTAAGTACGTAAAACAACTAGGCATATCGAAGCCGAACATCGCAGATGATTTGGCTGACCAGTTAGTGACGTATCAATGGCCAGGTAACATGCGCCAGCTTGAAAACATGGTGCTTCGCGCTTTGACCGAGCTTGAAACGGACGACTTGACGGCGGATCTTTTCCATCTTCCTCAGCTCGAAACGCCGACATCAAATGGGCCGATATTGAGTTTGGATGGTTCACTTGATGAGATCATGAAAGAGTACGAATCTCAGGTGCTAGAACGCTTATATCACTCATTCCCGTCTAGTCGTAAACTCGCCAAGAGACTCAATGTTTCTCACACCTCAGTGGCAAACAAGTTACGTGAATACGGAATAAGAAAAAATTAAATGGAAAGAGTGAGTACCCCTACTCAAGTCTTTGAGTGGGATGAGGACATCGTCGTTCGTAGTGCGGAGCCTATGGATGGAAAACTGATCTCTGATTACTTTATTGCTAACAGAGAGCATTTGAAACCGTGGGAACCCAAGCGAGACGAAGCCTTTTTTGAAGAATCCGGGTGGACTCAGCGACTCATCAAACTCGCTGAGCTTCATCGAATGGGGCTGGGCTACTATTTGCTGATCCTTGACCGTTCGACAAATGAAATGTTAGGCACAATCTCGTTTAGCAATATCTCTCGGTTCCCATTCCATGCGTGTAATGTCGGTTACTCCCTAGCACACGGTGCACAGGGAAGAGGCGCGATGACACGAGGATTAAAATTAGCGGTCAATTACATGTTCAACATTCAGAACATGCATCGCATTATGGCGAGTTATATGCCGCGCAATGTTCGCAGTGAAGCGGTATTGGAAAGGGTAGGATTTCAAAAAGAAGGCTTTGCGAAAGACTACTTGCTCATTGATGGGCAATGGGAAGATCATTGTTTAACGTCATTAGTTAATCCGAATTGGACACAAGTATGAGCACTTCGAGATTAGAACAACAGTTGGCTCTGCTCATGGAGCTTGACCAGCTTAAATCCGTACTGAGACGCACCCGAGTCAAAAGCGCGCAAGGAAGGCTAGAAAATAGTGCTGAACACAGTTGGCATGTCGCTTTGATGGCGATCTTAATGGAAGAACATGCCAATCAACCAGTAGATATTTCTCGCGTGGTGAAAATGTTGCTTCTCCACGATGTGGTAGAAATTGATGCAGGTGATACCTTTGTCTATGATGTTGCAGCGTCGGCACAGCAAGAGCAGAAAGAGCTTGAAGCCGCCCAACGTTTGTTTGGTATGCTGCCAAGTGACCAAGGTCAGTCTTTGCTAGAACTCTGGCTAGAGTTTGAATCTGCGACGACAGCAGATGCTAAATTTGCCAAAGCATTGGACAGGATTATTCCAATGCTTTTGAATTACCATAATCAGGGGCAAAGCTGGCAAGAGCATGGTGTTACACGACAACAAGCGCTAACAGTAAATCAAAAAATAGAGTACGGCTCTGAGGCTCTATGGGAAAAAGCGCAGCAAATTATTAATGATGCGACTCTCAATGGCTGGCTAAAAGCATAACGCTTTAAGAGGAATATTAATGTCATACCTAACTTTGGACGAATACCAAAGAAAATGGATTTTTACTCACCAATCTATGCCAGTTCCCGAGGCTGACTTAGAATCAATCAAACCGATGTCGCAAGCACGAGCGTCTCAGTTGTGGAAAGAAAACATCAGTGCTCAAAGTCCTGACTCAGAGCGTTTTAGCTCTAGTGACTGGCCGATGAAAGAGTCTAACTGGAAAGAGACGGTGGACTGGATGTCTGCTTGGGAGTCCGATGATGAAGCGTTACCTGCGGAAGTTGACGCTTTTATTGACTGGCAAGACGACGTTACGGTGTACTTTTGCTATGAGAAGTACAATATCATTGAGACCAAATGGTCGGTGTTTAAGAAGCATTGGAAGAATTTTCTTTTTTACGATGATGGCCCAATTTTAATAGGCCGTCGCCGTGGCGAAGCGCTTTGGTTTGATACCAAAGGCAATGTCAAAATGGGATTTCGAAAATAAAAAGAGCAGCCAATGGCTGCTCTTTTTATATGCTACATGTGTCACAGTCTCGGAGTCGGGTCTATACTCATGCTAATCGCAAGTTGATGAGTTGAGGCCATAATGGAAGATCAGATCATACGCTCGATCATCGAAATTACAGGACAAAGGAATTCTGTCTCGCTTGGTCACTGTCTTGTCGCCACCCTAACTGAAATGATGCCAATCACATCCGTTGAGTTGAATCACTACGTCAACAACACATCGATTGTGGTTGCAAAGGTCTGCAAAGACCCTATCAGTGGAGAGTTGGAATGGCAGTATGACCTTCCAGCCCAAGAATCTGAGCGTCATGATCATCAACGAGATACGGTGACCAATGAACAAGTCGGCAAAAGGGAGTTTGTCTGTATCTATCCGATCCCAATCTGTGATGACAGCTCAGCCGAGTTAAAGGTTACTCTTTCGCGTAATCCGGATAAATATGATTTGTTGATCAATGGGCTTGCGAAAATCTACCGTAATTATCTGGTCATCTTACACGAAAGTGAACGAGACAAACTCACGGGTTTATTGAATCGAAAAACGCTGGAAGAACGACTTAGTTATTGCTTCCAAGCAGCGCATCAACCGCAAGGAGAGATCAATGCTTGGGTCGCTATTATTGACTTGGACCATTTTAAAAATATTAACGATACCTACGGTCACATGATTGGTGATGAGGTATTGCTAATGTTCGCACAGCAAATGCAGCACTTTTTTACCGAGCAGGAACAGTTGTTTCGCTTTGGTGGAGAGGAGTTTGTCGTGCTACTTCCTCAGATGGATAAGCAGGCATGCTTTAACCGTCTTGATAGCTTTCGTCGACATATCGCATCCTTTCGATTCCCACAGGTTGCAAGTATGACCTTTAGTTGCGGAGTGTGTGGCATTACTCGAACCGAATATTTACCGACGATTCTTGATCATGCCGATAGCGCTCTATACAACGCTAAAGAGCAAGGGCGTAATCAAATATGTTGCTATGAAGGGGATTATTCCAATCGAAATGGTAACTCAGATGACGATGTGGAACTGTTTTAAAAGATCATTACTGGATCTAATAAGTGCCGGAAAAGTAAAGAGTTTGATCAATAAAATGATGTGATTTATATCCCAATAATGAACCTATATTTTGCGTGGATTTGGTATTTTGGTATCATTTTTTAGACAAATTAATTCAATGAGTAGTTTCTACAAACCATAGAGTCTTAGGGAAAAGCAGTGGCCATGAACATATCTAAATTACGCGAAGATTTTTATGCTCATATAAGTGCAATTCAAGCTTATGCGCTTCCACAATCCAAGCCGACCTTGTCGCTTCTGACTGATGAAGAGGTGCGAGAGTTAGAAGCATGTTGGATTGAACTTTCTGTGTGGAAAAACCAACAAGATTAAACACGTCTGCCCCTGTAGTCATACCATTGAATATTGATAACCTCGCGATTTCTGATCGTCGAGGTTTTTTATTGCCATAAATATCAAGTGTTATATTATAACAATTGTGATCTAATCGTTGAATTCTAGAGTAAGAGTCCCCATAGTTATCTTCAAGTGGAGCATTTTCAATGAATGCAGCGACAGAATTAAAATATCAAGAAACCCAAGTGAGTAAAAATATGGCGGAAGTAAGAGCCAGAGTCGACTTCAAAGTCGGTGCTAACAGCAGTATCGATGCAGAACTTCTTTCTTTCCATGGATTGAAAACCGAAAAAGAGCATGTTGCTGTCATTTTTAAACATGCCGATCAAACTCAGCAAACCCCGCTGGTTCGCATGCATTCTGAATGTCTTACAGGCGATGTATTCCATTCATCCCGCTGCGATTGCGGCGAGCAACTTGATGAGACGATTAATCGAATGGCGGAATCTGGCGGTATTATCCTTTACTTGAGACAAGAAGGTCGCGGTATTGGTCTATACAACAAGATCGACGCGTACAAGCTGCAAAGCGAAGGCATGAACACCTACGAAGCGAACAATCACCTTGGTTTTGGTGACGATTTGCGTGATTTTACCGAAGCCGCACAGATGCTAAAGGCACTCGGCATTGATAAAATTCGCTTAGTGACTAATAACCCTAAGAAAGTAAACGATCTCAAGCAATTCGGCATTGAGATCGAACAGGTTGTCAATACTTCTGCTCATGTTAAAGATGGTAACGAAGGTTACTTGAAAGCAAAGATGTCTCACGGTAAACATAACCTAGACTTGTAATCCCACGAATCACCTATGTTGATAAAAGCCTCACTTCTGTGAGGCTTTTTTTGTTTGCTACTTGCAAAAAAGTTGTAACTTTGTATTATTCGCATCTAGTAGTGCAAATGATAATAATTAGCACTAGCAATGAAGAATAATTATTAAGCTCAACAAGGATGCTTTTCAAATGAATGTAAAATCTCTATTGGCTCAATCAGTCGCAGCGTCGTTACTGATGGCAAGTGGCTCAGTATTCGCAGCAAATGTAACCAAAGAACAAGTTGTTGAGCACTATGCTGACGTTGCTCATGCTGTGTTTGCCGATTCACTGACTACAGCGCAATCGCTAGAGAAGTCGGTCGAAGCCTTTCTGGCGAACCCAACTGCCGAAAAATTCCAGCAAGTTAAACAAGCTTGGCTTGAGTCTCGCGTTCCTTACCAACAGTCTGAAGTTTTCCGTTTTGGTAACGCTGTTGTCGATGACTGGGAAGGTCAGCTAAATGCATGGCCGCTGGATGAGGGCCTCATTGACTACGTATCATCTGAATACCAATACGAACTGGGTAATGAAGGCGCAAATGCCAACATCGTTGCCAATAAGCAGCTAACGATCGGTGCAACAACACTAGATGTAGCGAAAATTACACCAGAGCTGATTGCTGAGCTAAACGAAGTCGGTGGTTCAGAAGCGAACGTAGCATCTGGTTACCATGCGATTGAGTTCCTTCTTTGGGGACAAGATTTAAATGGCACTAATGCAGGAGCAGGAGCGCGTGCATACACCGATTTTGTGGTCGGTGAAAACTGTACCAACGGCAACTGTGACCGTCGTGGTGACTATCTAAAAGCCGCCGCTGAGTTGTTAGTTCAGGACTTAGAGTGGATGGAGAAGCAGTGGTCAGCGGATGTTAAAGGCAACTACCGTGAGGAGTTGATCAACGATTCCGCAGATAAAGGGTTGCGTAAAATGTTGTTTGGTATGGGGTCACTTTCTCTTGGCGAACTGGCTGGTGAGCGTATGAAAGTTGCTCTAGAAGCCAACTCAACGGAAGATGAGCACGACTGTTTCTCGGACAATACGCACAATTCACACTACTACAATGAGCAAGGCATCTACAACGTCTACACGGGCACATATCAGCGTCAAGACGGTACATTGTTATCAGGTCCTAGTATTCACGAACTTGTTGCTCAGCAAGACAAACAAGCAGCCAAAGAGATTCAAAAGCAATTTGATGTCACTCGTGCACAAGTTGGTCAGTTAGTGACTTCTGCTGAAAAGAACAACCAGTTCTTTGACCAGTTGATTGCTGCCGGTAACACGCAAGGTAACGCATTGGTGAATGAAACCATCATGTCGCTAGTGGCGCAGACAGCTCAAATTGAACGAGCGGCAAAAATTGTCGGTATCACGAGTTTGAATCCAGACACCGCCGATCACGAGTTTTAATCGCTCGATGACTTAAACCGAAGGGCTCAATAGAGCCCTTTTGCCGTTTTTTATTCAATGTGTTTTTGAGAATCATTCCCATTTAAACTGTGCGGTTATAGCGCCTTGTGAGAGCCATCAGAATGAAGTTGTACTTGAAACCCGTCTTAACCTGTTTGCTAATGCTTAGCACCTCCATTTCATCCTTTGCTTATGACGTCACGTCGGGAGGCAAAACAACGGTCGATAAAGAAGGCCCCAATGCTTTCTCGCTGCCAGCGGGCAATTTGCCTATGTCAAAACGTCTGGACTTTAGTGTCGGCAACAGTTTTTTCCGTAACCCTTGGGTTCAGGCGCCAGCGTCTACCGATGCACGTGATGGGTTAGGGCCGCTGTTTAATACAAATGGTTGCCAAAACTGTCACATTAAAGATGGGCGAGGTCATCCACCAGAGGCCAATGATCTTCACGCGGTCTCGATGTTGGTGCGATTAAGTATTCCGCCAATGACTGCTGAGCAGAAAAAGGCGTATATCAAAGATGGCACTATTCCTGAGCCAACTTATGGTGGTCAACTACAAGATTTTGCTCTGCAAGATCAAAAGGCGGAAGGCCAAGTAAAAATTACCTACCAAGAAGTTCCGGTGACTTTTGCTGACGGAACCCGTGTGTCATTGCGTAAACCGAACTTATCGATTGTTGAGTTGGGTTACGGCGAGATGCACCCGCAAACGCAAATGTCTGCTCGTGTTGCGCCACCAATGATAGGTCTTGGATTGCTAGAAAGTATTCCTGATGCAACACTAAAAGCATGGGCAGATGAGCAAGACAAGGATGGAGATGGTATCTCAGGGAAACTGAATATCGTCTGGGACGTTCGTGGCAATGATTTTGCTATCGGTCGATTTGGCTGGAAAGCGGGACAACCGAACTTAATGCAGCAGAATGCTGCGGCTTTTAACGGCGACGTAGGTCTAACTAGCACGCTATTTCCAAATGAGAACTGTACTGCTAAGCAGACACTTTGTAGCGAGTTACCTAACGGTGGTTCACCTGAGGTCAGTGATAACATTCTTGATTTCGTAGAGTTCTATTCACAGCACTTAGCGGTTCCAGCGAGACGAAATGTCGAAAAGCCGGAAGTGAAATTAGGGCAACAATTGTTTGCAAAAGCGGGTTGTGAAAGCTGTCATAAAACCAACGTAAAGACGGCAATACGCGAAGAACTGCCATCCTTGTCTAACCAAACCATTCACCCATATACCGACATGCTGCTGCATGATATGGGGCCAGGGCTTGCTGACAATCGCCCAGAATATCTGGCGAATGGGCAGGAGTGGAGAACACAGCCATTATGGGGTATTGGCTATACCAAAGAAGTTAATGGCCACACTTATTTTCTGCATGACGGACGCGCACGTAACCTGATGGAAGCGGTACTGTGGCATGGCGGAGAAGCTGAAGCCGCAAAACAGAAGGTGTTGCAGTTTAATAAGACAGAACGAGATGCACTGATTGCATTTCTTAACTCGCTATAGGAATTACAGATGAACTATACCAAGCTTGTTCTAGCCTCATCATTTTCGTTGTCAGTCTTGGGTTGCCAAAGTATTGGAAATGATGCAAATCAGCCTCAACTGACGGATCACTATAGTCAGGCCGTTTATCAAGTCGAGTTTATGTCTGCGCAGAAGTTTAGAACAGAGGCAGATAAGCTCACCGACTCAATATCAAGCTATTGTGCTTCGACCACAGATATTGAAGCAGTCAAATCTCAATGGCATCAGACTATGCTGAGTTGGATGGCGCTCCAAGGACAAGAGCGCGGCCCAGAAGCTGCTTTGGCACAAAGTTGGAACGTCCAGTTTTGGCCCGACAAAAAAAATACCACTGGGCTTAAAATGAGTGCATTGATCAAGCAGCCTAATGCTTGGTCGGCGCAAGCTATTGCGCTTCAGAGTGTCACCGTTCAGGGACTAGGTTCAGTTGAATGGTTGCTGTTTGATCAAGCCTCTGATTTGACGGGCAATCCTCGAACTTGTCAGACCGCAACGTCGATCGCAGAAAATCTTCAAAGTAATGCCAATAAAATTGCTGACGCATGGACGTTGAACCCTTGGGTTGAGCTTAACAAACAGCAATGGCAATCAGAGTATATTGCGCTGCTGTCTAACCAGCTCGAATACAGCATGAAAAAAATGAGCCGCCCGCTGGCGAATTTTGGTAAACCTCGCCCATATTTTTCAGAGTCTTGGCGCTCTAAAACGTCGATGCAAAACCTTCGTGCCAATATAGTTGCGATAGAAAAACTCTATTTTGCCGAGGGCAATGGACTGGATGCGATACTGCGTGAGCAAGGCAAATCGGATCTTGCTGATCGAGTGGTTAATCAGTTTGCAATGACCATTGAGACTTGGCCAACGGACATGAGCTTGTTCGATATGTTGCAAACCAAGCAAGGCTACCAAAACGCGTACTCTCAATACAATAAACTAGAGCAATTGAAATATCTGATTCATGAAGAAGTCGCGATTGAGCTAGGCGTAATTATAGGATTTAACGCAACTGATGGTGACTAATAATACTCGTCGTAAATTGCTAAAGGCGGCTCTATTTGGAGCGGCTTATCCTCTTGTTGGATGTGTCTCTACCAAACCGAAAATGAAGCAACCCGCTCTGGTTGGATGCGCTATTGCAGGTCGAGATCGCTACAGTGCAGTGGTTGCAGACTCGTATGGTATGCCAATCCACTCAGTACCTCTTCCGCAAAGAGGACATGGCGTCGCTACTTTAGCAAAACTGAATCACGCCGTGGCCTTTGGACGTCGGCCGGGGACCTACTTTCAGGTGTTTGACTTTCAGACGGGGGATGCGATTAAACTGAGAGCCGCGGACAGCAACCGTCATTATTACGGACATGGTGTCTACTCGAATGACGGACAGTGGTTATATGCCACTGAAGGTGAGCGTGGAACCAGCCGAGGCATTATTGGTGTTTATGATGTTGCTGCAGGTTACGAAAAAGTCGCTGAGTTTAGCGGGTTTGGTGTCGGCCCTCATGAAGTGATCGTGATGCCAAATGATACCTTGGTTATCGGTGTCGGCGGGGTGCATACCAATGGGCGTGAGCCGCTCAACTTGGCTACAATGATGCCGAGTCTGAGTTACTTAAATAACAATGGCGAACTTATCGAGCAAGTGGGACTGAGCGATCACAAACTCAGTATCCGACATTTGGCCCACGATGGTTCAGACACGGTACTTTGTGGGCAGCAGTACCGAGGTGAGCCGGATGAATATCCTTCGCTGTTGGCTATGCATAAAGCGGGAGGAGAGCTTGTGCCGTTACAAGCAGAGCCTGAGCAATGGGCTCGCTTTGATCACTACATTGCAAGTATAGCGGCAACGCAAGAGTGGATTTTAGCGACTTCTCCTCGCGGAAACTGCTACGGTATTTGGTCGAAAGAGACGCACCAGCTTGTTGAGTTGGCTCCACTGCCTGATGCCTCTGGAGTCGTCGTTGAAAGTGATCAGTTTAAAGTTAGTTCAGGTAGCGGTGGTGTTATTAGCCAGTCAGCGCCAGGCGCTAAGGAGATCGTTCAATCTGGCGTGCAGTGGGATAATCATTGGGCGAGACTGAGCGGCTAATTTCTTCAAAACTAAGACACTCCCGTCAGTCTTAAAAACAAGTCATACCGAGCGCTTTCATCTCTGCCATACTTTACTTAAACGTATGGCAGGGATGTGACAATGCGAAGATGGGCTTATTGGTTGATATTATTGTGTCTGACTCCTTCAGCGGTGCTATCTGCCCCTTATTTTAATCAGATAGGATGGTTGAAGTCGGACAGTCTACTGCATCGATTGCTGCAATACCCTGCTGTGGTTGAAGATATTTACCGCAATAACAACAATCAGATGATCTGGTTCGATCTGCAACAAAGTAGCAAGTTAGAGTTTCAGCTTGAAGTCATCGATCACGCTGGTTTTAGCGCGTTATTTTCCCGTCAACTAAGCTATTTGCAGTTTTACCGCAAGAGTAATCGCTGGTACGAGTATGACTTACTTGCAACCGATACCTTACTGCTCTACATGAGCTATGCCGAAGTGGCGAAGACTCGCGGACAAGACTGGTTCTTTGAACGCAAAATGACGCAATCTCTTCCTCTTCCTCCCAACAGTGCATTAATTGCCACCCACAGAGCGATTGTGCAGCAGCAACTGGGTGAGCTGATTGAAGCGTATACTCCTGACTCTTCTGGCTATCAGGATCTCGTTGATACCTACCTGCATATGGTCAAATACCAAAAAATCGATACACCAGTGTATCGACAGTCAGGTTTGGTTAAGGTTGGAGATAAGCTGGACAATCGGGAGGTACTGCTTCAAAGGCTAGAAATAGTCGACGTTAACCTATTGGATGTACGCAAAGACGTCAGTTGGTATGACAGTTCACTAGAAAACGCAGTGAAAGAGTTTCAGCGACTACATGGCTTAAAGGCCGATGGCATAATTGGCCCAGAAACCATTAAGTGGATTAACTTACCCATCGAGAAGCGGCTAGCCATTTTAGCGATTAACGCTGAGCGCATTCGTTACTGGCCAGCAGAGCGCGACACGATTATCGTGGTTAATGTTCCGAGCTTCCAAATGAAATACTGGAATTCGGGACAAACGGTATTCGAATCAAAAGTTGTGGTGGGTAAAAAGGCTCGTCCAACACCATTAATGATGACGAAATTAGACTCATTGATTCTCAATCCCACTTGGAATGTCCCTTGGAAAATCATGGTGGAAGATATTATCCCGAAAGTGCAGCAGGATAGGGATTATCTCGTCAATCACAATATCCAGATTATTCCCAAGTGGGGCTCACAAGAAGTGATAGACCCTAACGATATTGACTGGAAAAACCTCAAGCCAGAACAGTTTCCTTATCGTATGACGCAGCTTTCAGGGCGCGCTAATGCGTTAGGCCTTTATAAATTTAATACGCCTAATCGACGAGCGATTTATCTGCACGATACACCAAGTAAAAACTTGTTTGCTGAAACACAACGAGCGTTTAGTTCCGGATGTATTCGAGTTGAGCATGCAGATGTGTTTGCGGATACCTTACTGCAAACTCAGGGTTTAGTGATGGATGAAGAAGCTCAACAGACACCGACCCCCAATCAGTCGATCCCTCTCAAAAATCGTATTCCAGTCCATATCATTTACCAAACGGCATGGTATGAGGAAGGCAATGTCCACTACAGGGAAGACATTTACCGCCTCGACAGATTTAGTTACACAAAGGGATAAAATTGACCAAACCTTCACCGTGGTCGCCCAAAACTATTTTTATCAATAGGTTCAACAATTAAGCAAAAAGACCGTGCTCAAGTGCCACCTTGAGCACGTTTTATGCATTTGCACTTCACAACAGAGTTAGGTAGTGTCACCAGTCGACACGTTTGAGCAACAATTATTGTGAAGGTATTTTAAAGTGGCATTATCCCGACGAGATTTTATTAAACTGGCCGGAAGTGGTTTGGTAGTAGCGAGTTGTATTCCTAGTGTCGCATTGGCGAAATACCCAGACCAACCTCGAACGCTTGCACTGACAAACCTCCATACGCGAGAAGCGCTTGAAACATGTTACTTTGATGGTACCCGCTACGTTTCACGAGAACTTAACCGACTGAATCACCTTTGCCGCGATTTTAGACGTGACGAAGTTTATCCAATGGATAAGAAACTGTTCGATCATATTAGCTTGATTCAGAAAGCGCTAAGTGTCGAAGCCGAAGTTCAGATTATCTCAGGCTACCGCTCTCCAGCGACGAACGAATCATTGCGCGGTAAGTCAAAAGGCGTGGCAAAGAAGAGCTACCATATGCTTGGTCAAGCGATAGATTTTCGTCTAGATGGTGTCAGTCTCAAGCGCGTGCGAGACGTTTCTAGAGAGCTACAACTTGGTGGCGTGGGTTACTATCCAAGTAGTAATTTTGTCCATATTGATACAGGTCCAGTTCGTTATTGGTCATAGCTTTATCACTAGGGCGTGGGTCGAGTGTTGTCAAAGCGCTTGGCAAATGTCATAGTTCAGCGAGTTAAGATGTTTATCAAGGTTTATTTATGTCACTTAAGTATCAAGTCGTTCCTGTCACTTCGTTTTCTCAAAACTGCTCCATTGTTTGGTGTGACCAAACCATGGAAGGTATCGTTGTTGACCCAGGCGGCGACGTGAAACAGCTCGCGATGCTAATCAAAGAACTTGGTGTCAAAGTGATTAACCTTGTTTTGACCCACGGTCACTTAGATCATGTTGGCGGTACAGAACCGTTGGCTGATGAGTTAGGTGGTGTAGAAATCATTGGTCCGCATAAAGATGATAACTTTTGGCTACAAGGCCTTGAAGGCCAGAGCCAAATGTTTGGTTTCCCTTTGACTCAAGCGTTTGAGCCAAATCAATGGCTTAATGACGGTGATAAGATTGTGTTTGGTCAACAGGTTATGGATGTCATTCATACTCCAGGACACACTCCGGGCCATGTTGTACTTTACAGCGAAGAAGCGAAACTGGCTTTTGTTGGCGATGTACTGTTCAATGGTTCTGTAGGGCGCACCGATTTCCCGAAAGGGGATTTTGATACCCTGATTCACTCGATTAAGAGCAAGCTTTGGCCATTAGGTAACGATGTGCGCTTTGTCCCTGGTCATGGGCCAGAGTCAACGTTTGGTCGTGAACGCGCTTCGAATCCATTCGTTGCGGATGAAATGCCTCTTTATTAGTGGCATAGACAGAAAAGGTCGCTTATGCGACCTTTTTTAATGGGCAGGACATTGCCGACAAGTCATTCCATCAGTCCTCAGGATCGGCAGCGGCTAAATAACGTCGCGCAAGACCGACAAAGTCTTCGGCATCTCTATCGAGGTCATTTGCTGAGATAAAAATATCGTAATCGAAATACTCACGCTGATATCTCATTCGATTCGCTAACATCGCTTGCAATCCCTTAAATTCCTTACCACTTGAGTTTCGATAAGACTGTGAGTCTAAAACGATCTCTTCAAATCGTTCACTTTGATGATGCTGACGAGCGCCCAGATAGAGCAGGGCGCGTTGACTGAGCAGAATTTCAGTTGCTATCCGTGGGCATATGCTCTCTAAATAAGGGGAGTAGTTTTTAATCTTGATTCCAATCCAAGGAAGAGGCTGTTGCCACCCCTCCTGATCATAATGGCAGATACCTATCTTTTGGATGTTGTTCCATTTGAGTACCCATCCACCTTTAAACAGGTGTTGCTGAAAGTGACTGGCTGTCAGGGTAAATTGAACGGTACTTTTTAGTATTAACAAGTAGCCGAATCCGAGCAGACAAAGAATCGCAATCACGGTCAAAACGGCTTGTTGCCATCCTGGCGCATAGAGCATAAGAAACAGGCAGCCGATTAAAAAAAATCCGACTAACCAGCGACTCGTAATCGATGAAATGAGGAAAGGCTGATTGGTTAAGTGTACCGTTTGCATATTCCACAACCCGTAAGTGTAATACCTCTGTTTATATACTCAGTAGTGACGAATTTGATCACTGGAGAGACTGATTAAATTGTAGTCTGATCCAAGCATATCGCGCATTTTTGTGGCATAAAACCACCCGTGCTCTGTAAATGGGTGCAAAATTTTGGTATAAATCGCGCTTCAAATTTTCACCACTGCTCCGTATGCAGTGAAATGGAGACATACTCGATGAGACTTGCTCACAAGCGCAAAGTGCAGGCAAAACTGCAAAAACGCATCAAAGCGACAGTTGCAAATGTACAAGCAACAAAGAAAGCTAAGCCTGCAGTTGAGAAGAAAGTAGCTGTAAAACCAGCAGCGGAGAAAGTAGTCGTTGCTGCAACAGCAACAACTGACGTTGCGCTTACTCCAAAGCAGCAACAAGTTCTAGAAATCGTTGTTAGCAACGCAGAAGGCATCAACCCTAAAGGTATCGGTCTGGCAGCAGGTCAAGACGACGCGAAAGCAGCATCTTGGGCAACGGGCGCACTGAAGAAACTATTAGAAGAAAATCTAGTAGTCAAAGAGCAACTAGCGGGCAACAAAGTTATCTATAAAGCAGTTTAATTGCCGCTGGACAAATCACTGCAAGCCTAAGTGCTTTGCTGATTAATGTGTATTAGCCTCGACTTATGTCGGGGCTTTTTCATATCTAGTGGTAATTTTATCTGTCCAAGTCACACTTTTTATCAATATATTTGTCTTCTATCGCGTACGACTTACTAAGTATATTTTCACACTACTGAGTTTTCCGCCTATGTTTAATACTTTGTTTTTATGGATTTTTATTTATGAATGGTCTTTCGTCTACGTATTAATACGTAATTCTTTAGTCGAATTTTACGTGTCGCTGTTAAATTTTATCAGTGTTCTCGCTGATTTTATCTTGTTAATAGATGACTCAATCTATAAGTGAAACAAAAGGTACCTAGATGGGTATGACCGTTAAACAAAGGACGTGAACATGAGTCTTATTAAACAATCTCTAAAAAGAGTATTAAAAGTGACGGCGATGGCAGCAGCTCTCGCGGTTATGTCGACTTCAGTATCCGCAGCTGAAAAAGTTTATCGCTTAAAGCTTGCTGAAACTTGGGGACCAAATTTCCCAGTGTTTGGTGACGCCACAAAGAACATGGCGGCAATGGCTGAGAAAATGTCTAATGGCCGTTTGCAAATTCGTATCGACTCAGCGAACAAGCACAAAGCGCCGTTAGGTATTTTCGATATGGTTAAGTCTGGCCAATATGACATGGGTCACTCAGGCTCTTACTACTGGAAAGGCAAAGTACCTAACACTCTTTACTTCACTTCTATGCCTTTCGGTATGACACCAGCAGAGCAGTACGCGTGGTTCTACCATGGTGGTGGTATGGAACTGATGGATAAAGTCTATACACCTCACAACTTATTGTCGTTCCCTGGTGGTAACACTGATATTCAGATGGGCGGCTGGTTCCAGAAAGAGATCAATTCAGTCGAAGATTTGCAAGGTCTTAAAATGCGAATCCCAGGTTTTGCTGGTGAAATCTTAGCGGAATTGGGCGCAAAACCAACCAACATCGCACCTGGTGAACTGTACACGTCGCTTGAACGTCGTACGATTGATGCGTTGGAATGGGTTGGACCTTCACTAGACCTACGTATGGGCTTCCACAAAATTGCACCTTACTACTACACGGGTTGGCATGAGCCAGGTTCAGAACTTCAATTCCTAGTGAACAAACGTGTTTGGGAAGGACTACCAGAAGATCTACAAGAAATCCTACGTGTGGCAATGCGTACAGCGGCTTACGATATGTACACGCAAGCAACGCACGAAAGCGGCAAAAACTGGGTTTCTATCAAGTCTGAATACCCTGATGTTCAGGTTAAAGACTTCCCACCTGAGGTAATGAATGCACTGCGTGAAGCAAATGACCGTCTACTGGCTAAGCATGCTGAGTCAGACGATCTTGCGAAAGAGATTCAGAAGTCTCAAGCAGATTACCTAAAACAAGTTCGTTCGTGGACAGATATTTCACACCGTGCTTATCTGAACAGCCAAGCACAATAATAATTAAAATTACCATGCGTGACATTGTCACGCATGGCAAAAAGCCCAAGAAAACCTTCTAATAAACGCCATGCCAATTAGCATGGCGTACATTCAAAATTCCATGGAGTAGGGAATGAGAAGCCTAATTTATATCGAGCGAGTATTTAATCGCTTTGGTGACTTCCTCGGATGGTTATCAAGTATATTGTTCATTTTGTTATTGGCTAACGTCGTGTATGACGTAGTAATGCGCTATGCCTTTAATGATGTTTCAATTGCCTTTCAGGAAATGGAATGGCATCTATTCTCAGCGGTTTTCCTACTCGGCATTCCTTATGCCATTAAAGCGGGTGGCCATGTTCGAGTAGACCTGTTCTATGAGCGCTTGTCTCATAAAGCTCAGTCAATCATCGATATGCTTGGAACACTCTTTTTCTTACTACCATTTTGTCTCCTTGTTACTTATTACGGTATCGACTTCGCCAAAGAGAGTTACGCACTGGGCGAAACATCGGGCGATCCGGGTGGCTTACCTTACCGCTGGATTATCAAAGCTATGATTCCATTGTCTTTCTTGTTTATGGCTATTAGCGGTATCGGTCTATTTCTTCATTCATTAAACAAGATCGTTAACCCGCATCTAATCTACGCAGAAAAACAGAAGTAAGGAGACAGGAAAATGGTTGGTATTGTAATGTTTTTTGTTGCCTTGTTTGCTCTGCTACTTGGCTTCCCTGTCGCGTTTACCTTTGGTGGTATCGCTCTTATCTTTGGTGTTTGGGCTGAAGGCTGGGATATGTTTGCCTTCATGCCTTACCGTGTTCAGTCGATAATGGAAAACACGGTTCTAATGGCCGTTCCGCTGTTTGTTTTTATGGGCTTGGTGCTGCAAAAAACACGTCTCGCGGAACAGTTACTTGAGTCTATGGGCAAACTGTTCGGTGGGGTACGTGGAGGTATCGCGATTTCTACCGTTTTGGTTGGTGCCTTACTTGCTGCATCTACTGGTGTGGTGGGTGCTTCTGTGGTCGCAATGGGCTTAATCTCTCTCCCTGTTATGCTCAAGTACAATTACGACAAAGGGTTAGCATGCGGCACCATCTGTGCGTCTGGTACTTTAGGGCAAATCATTCCGCCATCTATCGTATTGATTCTATTGGGTGATGTGCTCGGTGTCCCCGTGGGCGACTTGTTTCAAGCCGCGGTTTGGCCTGGTCTCGTCCTCGTTGGTGCGTACGTGGTCTACATCTTGATTTACGCCAAGTTAAATCCAGAAGCGGCTCAACCGATCCCGAGTGACGGCGATATCAGCCGCAAAGAGGAAGTCATTAAAGCATTGAAAGCGGTTGTTCCGCCGCTCGCGCTAATCGTCGTCGTGTTAGGTTCTATTTTTGCTGGTATCGCTACACCAACTGAGTCTGCGGCGCTAGGTGGTGCGGGTGCTATCGTACTGGCTTTACTATACCGCCAGTTCAGTTGGTCTATGGTCTACGAAGCGTCAAAAGAGACGGTGAAAGTGACGGCGATGGTATTTGCGATCTTGTTGGGCGCAACTGCATTCTCTATGGCATTTACTTACACTGGCGGTGACTATTTAGTCGAAGAGTGGATGCTGCAAATACCTGGTGAGAAGTGGGGCTTCCTCATCATTACCATGTTGGTTATTCTGATCCTCGGCTTCTTTATCGACTTCGTAGAAATCTGTTTCATTATCGTACCGATTCTTGCGCCGGTTGCCGAAATCCTTGGCATCAACATGACTTGGTTTGCGATTCTGATTGCGATGAACTTACAGACATCCTTCTTGACGCCACCATTTGGTTTCAGTCTATTTTATCTCAAAGGTGTTGCGCCAAAAGGAGTGACGACAAGAGACATCTATCGCGGTGTAATGCCATTCATCGGCATACAAATCGCGGTATTGATAACCCTCCTTGTCTTCCCACAATTTTACGGAATGTGATCATTTAATTACAGTTAGTCTACAACTCCTGTTAAAGTTAGGTTGCTTGCCCACTAGGGTAAGCAACCTATGTTGTTTTAAAGGGGAAGGGAATGCCTCTACAAGCCAAGCTGATTGTACTCAGCTTATTGCCACTACTCCTAGTTACGGCTTTGACCAGTTGGATCTCCATTCATCAAGCAAAAACATTGGGTGAGAAAGAGATCCAAATATTTGAAGATGGACTGATCCGTTCAAAAGAAACGGCACTTAAAGACAAAGTGGACTTGGCGTTTGACGCGATTTCGCACATCTACAATGATGAAGAGTTACCAGAAGAAGTAGCGAAACAACAGGTCAAAGAAGTCTTGACTAAGCTTCGCTACGGCAAAGATAAAGACGGTTATTTCTTTGCCTACGACGAAAACGGTACCAATCTTGTCCATCCTGTTATGCCAGACCTCGTTGGACAAAATCTACTGCATATTCGAGATAAGAATGGCGACTACCTGATTAAAGCGTTGTTGGCTGAAGCTCAGAATGGTGGCGGCTTTCATCAATATTTGTGGCAAAAACCTTCAACAGGGGAAAATGTCACCAAGTTAAGTTATGCCGCATGGTTAGATAAATGGAATTGGATGGTCGGCACTGGGCTTTATATCGAAGATATCACCTATGAAGTCGCCAATCTGAAATCTGAAGTTAACCGCAATATAGAGACGACCTTTTTCTCTGTAATTGTGATTGTGGTGGTTACCGTGGGTGTTATTGTCGTGATCACCTTGGCGGTTAATCTGCATGAACACAAACTGGCTGATAGAAGCTTAAAACAGCTAGCGCACCAGACAGTGATGTTCCAAGAGGATGAGAAGAAGCATTTAGCTCGGGAGTTGCATGATGGCATCAATCAACTTCTGGTGTCGAGCAAATGCCATTTGGAGTTGCTGGCGAGCAAAATTGACGATGCCGCATTGCAGCAACATCTTCAAAAGTCTCAGCAGTCGCTGACCACAGCAATTAATGAAGTTCGCCACATTTCGCACAACTTGCGGCCTAGCGCCCTTGATGATATTGGTTTGGAAGCCGCACTTAATAGTTTATTGCTCGATTTTAAATCCCACTCTGGCGTCGAAATTGAAGCGTCACTATCGACTCAGCCTGGTAAGTTGCAATCCGATGCTGCGACGACCTTATACCGTGTGGCGCAGGAATCACTGACTAATATAGAAAAACATTCACATGCAAATAATGTCAGTGTGATACTGCAGCAAATGGGCAATATGCTGCAACTGATTATCCGTGATGATGGCGTTGGCTTTGATGTCGGAAGCGCCCTTAGGAAAAGCGGTATCGGGCTGAGAAATATGCGCGAAAGGGTTGAATTTATTGGCGGTGACTTCGAAGTAGAAAGTGAACCGGGGTTCGGAACGGAAATAACCGTGTTACTGGAATTGGACGGATTAGTTTATGGATAAACCGATAAAAGTGGTGATTGTCGATGATCACCAAGTTGTTTTAGATGGATTTATCGCTCGTTTAGAAACTGAAGATGATATTGAGGTGGTTGGTTCTGCCAGCAACGGTGTGGAAGCGATAGAAGTGGTCAAAGCTCTAATGCCCGACGTAGTATTGATGGACGTGAGTATGCCATTGATGAATGGGATTGATGCGACCGCTCTAATCAAAGAAGAGATGCCTGATGTAAAGGTGTTAATGCTCACAATGCATGACAATCGTGAGTACATTATGAAAGTGATGCAGGTGGGAGCTGTCGGTTATATGCTCAAGGAAATCTGTGCGCGTCGAATGGTTCAAGCGATTAAAACAGTCTACCAAGGGTCGACCTACTTTTGTGAATCAGTAACTCAGACCTTGTTCTCTCAAGAAGTCATTCCGAGTAGTAAGAAACCCAATCCACTTAGCCGACGTGAAGAGGCGATTTTGAAGCTGGTGGCGGAAGGCAAGAGTAGTAAGGAAATTGCCTCCTTGTTGAACATTAGTTATCGAACAGTGGAAACCCATCGTCAGAATATCAAGCATAAGCTTGACCTGCACAGTACGGCGGAGCTGGCTAAGTACGCGCTTGAGAAAGGTATTGTTGCCTGATTTGTAATGAACGTAAGTATGCGCGACTCTGCTGAAGTGCAGTGTTAAGGTAAATGTCGATTTTTTCTTAGCAGTACATGTATGTCTCAAATAATAAATGCTCATCAACACTACCACGCTCATGTCTATTTCGATGAAACAACTCGCGAGTTTGCTCGTCAGCTACGTGAAAAGGTTAAAAATACCTATACGCTGCCGGTAGGACGCTTCAATGAAAGGCTAGTCGGGCCTCATACAATGTGGAGTTTTTCGGTAAGTTTTACCGATAAAGACTTCGGCAACCTCATTCCTTGGTTAGATCAAGAACGCAACGGTCACTCAATCTTAATACATGGTGTGACGGGCGATGACTTAAAAGATCACACCGATTATGCCGACTGGCTAGGCGACGCGATTGATCTGAATCTAACGATTTTTGCTCTCGACAAATAGGGCTTGTCCACTCGGTAAATAACCTGAGTTGTTCCAATGGCGCCGCTTGTGTAAAAGCGTTCACTTATTTCATCAGTGGGCAGAATTGGCAATGGAGCAACTCATCGATGCGTTATTTACGCACGGTTACTATGTATGGGACGATTTTTTAAATGAAGATGAAGTTGCACAGTTAAGAGAATGTATTCCAGCAGATTGGAAAAAAGCTCGAATTGGACGTAACGAAGAAAGGGTACTCGAACGTCAGATTCGTAGCGACAAAATTCAGTGGTTACAGCCTACAATGGGATTTCCAGTCGAGTGTTTCCTTGCGAAAATGGAGCAGATTCGGCAGGAAGCAAATCGCCACTTCTTCTTAGGTCTTTTCGAATATGAAGCACATTTCGCGAAATACGAAAAAGGCGATTTCTATCAAAAGCACTTAGACTGTTTCAACGGCAATGAGAACCGTCGACTAACGACGGTTTTTTACATGAATGAATCTTGGAACGAACAAGACGCAGGTGAGTTGGTGGTGTACGATCTGGATGATAATAAGCTCGCTCAGATATCGCCAAAGTCAGGACGCTTGCTGGTCTTTTTCTCTGAACAGTTTCCGCATGAAGTGTTGCCTACAAACGCGGATCGATACAGTATTGCTGGATGGTTCCGCGTTAACGGGGTTAAAGACAACCTGCTCGATATTGCCCGTTAATCCTCTAAAAACAGAAGTGGCAATTGTCTGCTGTTAACCCATGAACACCTTGTCGACTCGCAAGGTGTTCTTCACCTTGTTGCCGTCCCATCGTATAACCCTCATCAAGCAATCTCTTGTTCATAGTCAGACGTTTAACTGAAAATGTCTCAGGTGGCGCAATGACGCGGACTGTCACATTTTGTGGTGGATTGCGAATGAACGCTAGTGACTGATTGTATCGACTCGCTCTGTTCGCCATTGCCTTGCCAATCATGGGATAGCGATGCAGCAATGCTGAAACAAGCCAAGAGCTTTTGCTATTCGGCATTTGGTAACTTAGTGGGTGGGATAAGATGACCGTGATTTCTGTTGCACCTCTGCGATATGCCTCGATAACAGGTATGGAGTCAGCCACACCACCATCTGTGTAGCAGCCACCCGAAAAGCAAGGCGTCTGTTTGTACGCGATCGGTAGTGCGCTGGTTGCTTCCAATACGGTGTACAAGTTTTGCTGGGTAACTTGGTAATAGTCAGCCTCACCGGTGTTGATGTTGGTTGCTGTCGCTAGCATAGGTAAGCTTGAAAATAACGCTTCGAGATCAAGTGGGTAGCGTCGTTGAGATTCAGATACCAGCCACTCAACATCAACTAAGTGTCCCCCTTTGAGAAAGCGTGCAGGGTCAAAGAACTGCCTGTGAGTGGCAAGCTGGGTAATCACATCATAACTACGACCTTGCTGCTTTGATAAATAACCGACGAGATTAGAAGCGCCCGCTGATACACCAACAGCAAAATCAAAAGGGTAGTAATCATGTTCAATAAAATGGTCTAACACTCCTGCCGCGAAGATACCTCTCATCGCACCACCTTCAACAACAATTGCTCTCATAGTGTCCTCAACTCAAAACGATCGATAACTGGAGTCTAACCAGCTGTAGCGCAGGAGGATAATGGATGGTCTATATCGTTGTGATAGCTTCAATCTATCAAGGTGTAGCAATGCATTATGCGATTTTCAAGTGATACCTGTTTTTTTACACAGTGTTTTCTTGACGTCGTGAATTGAGTACCTATACTGTTTATAAATACAGTTGTATAGGAGGCTAGTATGTTGTTAGACACCATCGAACGCGTTAACCGCCTACGTCAACAGGCTTTGTGTGATCCAAAATTTATTCAATCAGCCAAAGCACATGAAAAGGCGCTCAAAGCTCAAGAGCAGCAGAATAGTGCTGCGAAAAAACTCAAATCTAAAGTGAGAAGAGACAAGAGTCTCGCTGAGATCTATCATCAAGCTGAGTTTGGTCAACGCTCTGATAGCTCGACACACTAACTAAACGCTGAAGCAGCCTAACTGGCTGCTTTTTTGTGCAAAAAAATGGCCGCTTTTCAGCGACCGCACAAACAGGAAGTAATGGATATCATAGGTTAGCAATGTGCACTCAGCCATTGATACCTTTATTGAGTCTAGTCCATGATCCTAGTTTGGCGAGTTGTCGTTCTATAAATTAGATCAATTTCTGATTGGGGAATGGATTTCTTTTATGAATTCCGATGTTTCCAATACTGCATTTCCTACATTTGCTAGGTTATATGTCTGCGGTGTAGTTATTAATCCGACGATTATTATTATTAAGTTGCATTTATTTGGACTAATTCACTACTATTAATTCCAACCATTGATCGATGACAATGAAAGGTGAGATTTGTTTGCTATGTATGCGATATGCCTCACATCAGGTCTGCCTATTCAAAGTTAATCGTCGTAAAATCCCTTCCTTCTGATTGCGTCCCGTGGAAACAACATGGATAACAAACTTGGCTTGAGCTCCCTGACAGCCATCGTCATCGGTTCGATGATTGGAGCTGGTGTGTTTAGCTTGCCACAAAATATGGCTTCGGTAGCGAGTCCTGCCGCTGTGATGATTGGCTGGACAATCACTGGCGTGGGTATGATCTTTCTTGCGCTCTCTTTCCAAACGCTTGCCTCACATCGACCAAATGTCGACAGCGGTGTTTTTGGCTACGCAAAAGCGGGATTTGGGGATTTTGTTGGTTTTTGCTCTGCATGGGGCTACTGGCTAAGCGCAATGTTGGCCAACGTCTCTTATCTGGTTATCGTATTCAGCACACTTGGGATGCTATTTGATACACCGGATAACGTTATATTTGGTCAAGGTAACACGGTAATTTCGATTATTGGTGCATCTTGCTTACTGTGGATGGTGCATGCGCTTGTGTTACGTGGTGTTCAAACTGCCGCGTTGATTAATATGGTGACAACGTACGCAAAGCTGGTCCCGCTAATGGCGTTTATTGTCTGCGCGATGCTCGCCTTTAGCTGGAACACTTTCACTCTTGACTTTACCGGCGTTCATTTTGGTGAGGAGCACAGTCTGTGGTCGCAAGTGAAGAGTACGATGCTAGTGACGGTATGGGTGTTTATCGGCATTGAGGGCGCTGTTGTTGTCTCTGGTAGAGCTCGAAACCGAAAAGACATCGGGCGGGCAACGATTCTGGGGCTGCTTACTGCGTTAGCAATCTATGTATTTGTCACCTTACTTTCAATGGGGGTGGTAAAACCGGTTGAACTGGCTCAATACCAAAACCCATCTATGGCGCGAGTATTGACGGTCATTTTAGGTCCATGGGGACAATACATCATCAGTATTGGGTTACTTATCTCCGTGTGTGGCGCATTTCTTAGCTGGACAGTTCTTGCGTCTGAAGCGCCTTATCTATGTGCTAAGGAGAAGATGTTTCCTAAAAGTTATGCGCGACTGAACGAAGCGGGGAGTCCGGTTAAACCGCTGACCTTAACAAATATCTGGATTCAGGTTTCCCTAATCTTTGTCATGTTCGCTGGTAGTACTTACGACACCTTGCTGATTATCGCTTCAGAGATGATTTTGGTACCGTATTTCTTAGTCGGAGCGTTTGTCCTAAAAATAGCGATTGAAGAGAAGAATCGAGGCAGCTTACTTTTTATTGGTCTCGGTGCATCTGTATACGGACTATGGCTGTTATACGCGTCTGGTCTCAACTATTTATTGTTGTCCGCAATACTTTATCTGCCTGGACTGTATTTCTACATCAAGGCGAAAAGTGAACAAGGCGTGAATCCATTCGCGGGAAAGGAAAAGCTTGGAGCAAGTATGCTTGGAGTAACAGCGCTCTTCTCGATGGCTCTGCTGTGGCAAGGCAGCCTTAGTATCGGATTTTGACACTTCCCCCGCGTTATTGCGGGGGATTTTTTTATCGGCTCCTGGCTGTATAGCGGTATCGTGCGCTTTCCAGCACAGTGAATGCTAAACCCACCCAAATAAGCCCAAAACTGATGAGTTTTACTTCATCGAAGAGTTCACCAAATAGATAAACGGCTAGAAGAAACTGGATAGAAGGTTCGATATATTGCATCAAGCCAATTGTTGTCAGAGAGGTCAGCCGTATTGCGATCGAATAGAAGACCAAGGGAAGCAGTGTTGCTGGAGCGGAACCAAGATACAGCATAAGAGTCGTCGTATCTGAGTGAAGGGATACCGCACCAAAAGTTACCTCTTTAACCAGCATGTAGATCGTTGCAATAGGAAGTAAAACCAAGGCCTCGACAAACAGACTCGTAGCCCAATCGTAACCGATTTGTTTTTTCAACCAGCCGTAGAGTGAGAAAAACACAGCGATCGAAATGGCGACAAGGGGGATCTCACCATAATGGATGATTTGATAAGTAAGCCCAATGCATGCCAACACGAGCGCGACTTTTTTGCCTAGTGACAGGTATTCGCTAAGCAAAATCACCCCAAGCGCCATGGTTACAATCGGACTGATGAAAAAGCCAAGACTTGATTCCATGACTCTTTCATTAGTTAACGCCCAAGTGAACGCCAGCCACGAAAAAGACATAACAATAGCGGCAGCAAAGGTATATAGGAGAGAGCGTTTATCTAACCAGATAGCGGTTAAATTAGGTAAGTGTTTGGTAGACATGAGGACGATGAGCACGCCGAGAGGAACAGAGGCGATCAACCGTATCGCCAATAGCTCATCGCTCGCAGCGTTGGGAAGGTATTGATAGTACAAAGGCAACAACCCCCATACTACGAAAGAAAAGGCTGCCATTCCGTTGCCTAGACGATGGTCAGACATAATGACCTCATGTAAATAAATCGTTAGAAAAATCTATTACTTGCAACCTAAAGTGTAAAGAAATTAGTCGCACACTGAATAATGTTTGGAGCATTGTTCTGTACTCATACATGGCTGGTAGAATAATAAGTAACAAAAATGTTAAATTTCAGGGGTGTGGTCAACTCGACAACTCGCCCGCCGAATGAGAAACGGGGATTCGCTCTCAGTAGAGAGAGAACAACGGCAATAGGTCTGTAGATGTAAGTCCTTGTATGTTAGATTGTTATCACCTTAAGTACTGACTAAATAGGAAGTACTATAATTAATGTATATAGCTGGATGCTGAGTTGTAGGGAGCAAGAGCATGAAGGACTTTGATCAGAAACGGAAATATTACCGTCTTAAATACCCAAAGCGAGCAAGGCCGTTTGTAAAGTTCGCAGATGAAATGTTTCAAGTCACTGAGGTGTCCGAGGGTGGGATAAGAATGGTAATGAACAACTTCACGTCTATGTACAAGGGCCTAGTCGTCAAAGGTGTTCTGAACCTTCATGATGAAAACTCTGTGGACATTGAGGGAGCGGTACTGCGTTTTGACAACGATGAAGTGATAATTCAACTTCGTGTTGGCCCAACCTTCAAAATTATGGTTGATGAACAGCGCCATATTAAAAACAAATATCCAGTCTTCTTCGCACGTTTAAGAGAACGAGTTGCGTAACATTCGTGGCATGACTTTTCATTCTTTTAAGAGATCACACTCAGTCTAATCATCAATCCAGCCATACTGAACTTTGCAACAAACGTTCTCCTGCTCAAACCGACCGTCTATAGTTCAAGGCGTTAACAAGATAGAGTTATCTGTTCTCGCAGCGAATCGTCATAGAGATCAATAGCGTGTCATATATTTTAATTAAGGTGCTCAACTTGGGACTGGATTGCCCGTTTTCAATTCTACAAATATGAGAAGGGGAAGTATTACACAGTTGAGCCAAGTCATCTTGAGTCATTCCAAGGAGCTGTCTCTTATTTCTTATAGTACTAATTAGTTCTTGTTCATTCATAAATTATCAAACTATGTATCGAGTTGCTCAATATCGATATGCTGAGTGATCTTGCCTTTTTTCTCAACAATAGTCTCAAACTAGACAATGGAAACTGAGATTCTTAGCCCACTAGTCACTGCTGATTCCTATTTGAAACACAATTAATTATTTTGATAAATATCACTTTATTATTTTAGTTTGAACAAACTAACAATTTAGATGCTTGATTTTCCAATCTGAGCTTTACGATATTTCTGAATGGATTGGAATAATCCGATAATTTTCTAATAAAATCAATTGAATTTTACTCAATGTTTTGAATGTTAATTTGGCTTGAACTCTGCGCAATGTATGGGGTGTTCATCACTGATTGCGTCTAATCTGATTTTATGGAATGTATATTAAATTCAATGACTTGGTTTGATTTTCGTATGCCTGTGCAGGGTAGTCTAATTGTTGTGATTTTGTTGTTACTGTGTTGATACATAATAACGGGGATTTTGTAATATTGTGTCAAAATTACCTAATACGATAAGACGACCCTATGAAACTAAACTTTCGAAATCTCTCCATTAAAACACAGCTAATTAGTCTGTTTTCACTAGTATTTCTGACCATCTCATTAATATTTTCCATGTTTGTAATGTCAGTATTTAGTGAGTTCGAAGAAAGCAATGCTAATAGTCAGCATTCACTTGATTCGATTGAAAAAATATATGGTAAGGATGTTATCGCAACATACAATATCAGATTGATGTTCTTGAAAGCTTCTGCGAGGGATATCGATGAAGCGGACTATACAGATAGAATAGACCGATGGTATGCAAGTAGTCTGAAAAATCTTGCTGACACTGCTGAAAATAGAGACACCGAATTACGAAAAGAAAGTCTTGAACGCTATTATCAGCATGTGCGTAAGCTACCTCAGATCAAAAAGCAGTATACGAGAGAGAGTGAAGAGTTTAAGCAGTATCAATCAAATGCTGACCAACACGCAACTCGACTTATTGGAGCCTTGGAACAATTTAGCGAAGAAGAAATTAATCACTTTGAAGCACGATTAGAAAAAGCGACCACAGAAGTTCACGAATTAATGCACAGCAGCGCGATCAAAATCGTATTTATTTCGATCATTTCTGTGCTTTTGTTTTGGTTCGTTGCGAGACAAATCTCTGATCCATTAAATGACATCGCAATGAAGTTAAAACAAATGGCTGATGGCGATTTTACGGTAAGAAGCAACATTGAAGGGAGCAATGAAATCGGCAGTTTAGCAAACTCTATCAATACCCTTGGTAAGTCAGTCGGTGACACACTTAACCGCATACTTGAAAATGGTGAAAATGTTGCGTCGGCCGCGACAGAGTTGTCTTCGACAATGTTGGAATCACGTGAGCATTCAAACCAAGAAAAAGAGCAGTTCAACCTCATTAGTGTTTCTGTAACCGAACTGTCTTGCACCGCACAAGAAGTCAATAACAACGCGAATCATGCGCAAAAAGCGTCTGATGATGCGAAAAGCCAAGTCGTCATTGGTCAGGCTTGTATTGATAGATCAAGAGAGATCACTAATATGATTTCTTTATCAATCAACAAAGCGGCAGAACTGGTTTTGGAGCTAAAGAATAGCTCTTGCAATATTAGCCAGGTCATCGAAGTGATTAATAACATCTCGGAGCAAACAAATTTATTAGCGCTCAATGCGGCAATCGAAGCGGCAAGAGCGGGTGAGCAAGGACGTGGATTTGCAGTGGTTGCGGACGAAGTCAGAAGTCTTGCAGTCAGAACGCAGGCTTCTACCGCTGAAATAAGAGAAGTGGTCGAAGGGCTACAAAGCCAATCTGAGAATGTGCACCGAATCATGAATGAAAACGTCGATTTGATAAATGAAAATCAGGAGAATGCGCAAGAAGTAATGAACGCTTTCAGTCAAATCTCTGATGCTGTTAATCAGATCTTAGAACAGACGATGAGTGTTTCTTCCGCCTCATCTGAGCAAGCAAATGTGACCCACTCGGTATCCGAAAATATCTCAATGGTCTCGCAAATTGTCGATAGAAATAGCTTAGGAATTAATCAATGCTTTGAAGCTTCAGAAGAATTGGCATCAATGGCCGAGGACCAGAAGGAGTTAATTAGCAGATTTAAAACGAATTAAATGTCACTCTTCTCCTTAATATATGCAACGCGAGTAATGAAACTACATATATCTTAGGTAAGATAAGTCTGAAAATTATCTGTTACTGATACACAATTGTACGACTTTGTTACAATAAAGATATTAAAAGGTAAGCGGGTATTTTGTCAGAAAATACTTAACTAAATTGTTGCCTAAGAGTTTATGTTGAATAGTTGAATCTTTGTTTAGTCAAAGTTGTAAACATTCAATAGCCGATAATTCTGATTGATGGTTTATAGATAACGTTTTGATTAGATAGATCTAAGGCCTCTTAGCAAAATTATGGTAGTGGTGCTACTTGCGTTTCGATAGGGGAAGAGTCTTGAAACGAATCCTATTATTAGAAGATGACCTTTTTACTTCTAGGCTATTAAAAGGAGCATTGGAAAAGGTTGGATTTATAGTCGTACAATCATTTGATGTTTCCTCTGCGTTTCATGCGGCGGTGGGTAATCATTTTGATCTTGCTATTTTTGATGTCCAGTTGCCTTCTGGGTCAAGTTTGGATTCATTTTCTCGGTTAAAGAAAATACTCGATTGTCCGGTAATCGTCTATACCGCTAAACAAAGTACCAGAATCGAATTAAAAAGCTTTGAGATGGGGGCCTCTGATTTTTTATTAAAGCAGAGAGGAGTAGATATCCTGATAAGTCGAGTTAATCGACTAGTCAATATGGAAGAGACTGAGCAATTTAAGGTTTTCCACGAAGAGGTCGATACTCCTTGTTTTGAAATTAATAAAGATCAGCGTACGTTCGAATATAACGGTACTGTGTTGGAGTTGACAAAAAATGAAGCCAATATTTTGTTCTTTATTTTGTCACAGGATAACTTCTTTGCTGATCGGGAAGAATTAAGCTATTCGACAAAAGGGCATGGCTATGATGGTTGGAGTCGGGCGCTCGATCTCGCGATTAGTCGCCTGAGAAGGAAAATCAGTCAACAGACCTGCGGTAAAGTCGAACTACAGTCAGTCAGAGGCAAGGGATACAAAGTGAATTTCAGAAGATCGAAATAAATAGTGAAAAGGCCCAATGAAATACCGATGTGAGGAGCTAACCTACTTAATTGATAACGTCTGTTTTGGTGATAAAGCGGACGCAATGACACTCATTCAAAGTTTAAGAGAAGAGATTTTAAAGTTGGGGCGATGCTGCTCGTTTGGTAACTCATCATTTATTCTCATTGATGACATGAGCCGTAGTAAACATAAGTTGGTGGGTAGTTCAGGTTTGTTGGGATTGTACTCACTTTCCAATCATCTAAGACAGTTGGTCTTTATCAACGAAAAATATGAATACAACTATCTGATAATAATGAGTTCGTTGAGATTTTCAATCTATTATCTGGATGAGCTTATTTTCTATCTTCGCCGAGAGACCATCTAAATGCACTTGTAAACTATCGTGAATTTTCAAGATATAAATGTCCTTATTGCGGAGGATTATCCTCTCAATGCGATTGTGCTAATGAAGATGTTGACACAACTTGGCACGAAATTTATGCATTTTGAGGATGGAGAAAACCTCGTATTGCATTATCGAAATAATCGTAACTACGATCTTATTTTTATGGATCTAGAAATGCCTTATCTCAATGGGTTTGAAGCCTGCGAGTTGATTAGAGAGTTTGATGTCGATATTCCTATCATCGCATGCAGTGCACATTGTTACGATGATATGGAAAATGAGCTCGATAATAGTCAAGTGAATGGTTACTTGAAGAAACCTTATACCATCAAAGAATTGATTAACGTCATTGTTAGGTTTTGTTGATTACTTATAGATAGGTATTAAATTCGAACTGAATTATTTTGGATTTTTTTAACATTCGACATGAAGTGTTTTTATCAAATTAATGGAATGGTTGTTGGTGTTTAATATGAATATATTGCAATTATGATACACATCTCCAATTTTGATTCCTATATGTTACATGAATGATACCTTGGTAGGTTAATGGTATGTGAATATCATTAAATAAACGGCCTGGTTATTTAAATGGAAATTACTCACTTATATCAGTTTCAAGGTTTTATCGATGTCTCAATTGTTAAACGTATTTTTTCTACTAGGTAGTGTGTTATCAATTAATACCGTTTATGCCGCCTCGATTGACTCAATGTCACAGGAGGATTATCAGTACATAGAAAGCCTAGGAGATGTGAATATCGCTGTGCTGTCCGAAAAAGGGCGGCCAGTTTATCCTACATCTGGACGCGGTGAGTTTTATAACCTTAACGTGACCTATCTGAAAAAAATTGCCAATGAACTCGGTCTGAAGATCGAGTTTGTCGAGTTTGAAAATACCGCACAAGTGATGTCTGCTCTGTATGCAAACGAAGCGGACTTGATACTCGATTTTAACGAGAAGGCGATTAAAGATAAGCAAGGATTGTTCTACTCAGCACCTATATTTAAAAGCACAGTTGCGTATTGGAGCAATAGTTCTGTCGACCAAGATAACTTAGAAAAGCGACCATGGGTGTGCGTTTCTGGAACCGTGTACTGTAATATTTTGGATAGCCGAGGAATAGAGAATGTGACTCGTGTGGCTAACTTTAGAGAGGGTACGGAAAGCGTTATCAAGAGTGACAATAAGATATTTATTGATAGCTACATTAGCTTTGCCGAGTATCTGAACGCGACAGATAATGTCTCTAGCTCTATTTCAACGCCCCCTTGGGGAGGGTTCGTTTACGCGCAGATCGTGTCGCTTGATGAACACAAGCGTTTAGTCGAGATCATTAATAAGATTATCAAGCGTTCGATTGAAAGCGATCACCTCATCAACAGCATCAGTCCTTATTATTTTTCGGACATGATCAATAGAGCATTTCGCAATAGCAATTACAGCAATCTCATCAAGTACTCATTTGATGACGATTCGTTTCCACTACTTTTTAGGAATCAAGATGGAAGCCTTTCTGGCTATCTCAAGGATGTTCTAGACCTGATATCTTCAAGGACGACGCTTGAATTTGAGTATGTACCCATGAGTCAGTCGGTGTCAGCTTACGATATGCTGGCATCAAATGAGATTGATCTCGTCCCTTATTCATCGATAACCGTGGGTTCCAACGAGAGTATCGAGTTTACCGACGCCTTCATGTCGTTTACTTATTACACTGTTAGCCTTGCACATTCGGCTGAACAAAAACAAGAGTCGAAAGGTGTTCTGTTATCTGAAAGCAAAAAGCATGTTGACGTGAAAAATCAGTTATTTGGCGAGAACACCAAAGTGTTTAGGGATTCTAAAAAAATCCTAAGGGCGTTAGAAACGGGTGAGATCGACATCGCTTACATACGTGAAGATATCATTGAGATGATTATATCGTCTCATGCTGACGACGAGTACTTTGTCGACCGTACCAAACCGATTGTTGTGAATCTGGCCATGGCCGTCTCGTCAGATAAGCTTTCCCTCATTAATGTGCTGAACAGCATTTTCAGAACCTGGGATCAAAACGAATTAAACAAAATTAAAAACTCCTATGACCCGTTTAATGTCGTCTATGGTTATGAAGAAAAATACCTCTATCAGGTGACGTTTGGTTTTGTGTTTGTCTTTCTGTTTAGCGTCGTGATTTTCTACTTGTTGCAGAAGAATATGAAGCTCAACGTTATCATCAAGGAGAAAGATGCCGCTGCAACGAGAATCGAAAATGAGTTTTTAAACTCCGTTATTCGTCAGATCCCTTCAATTGTTTTTATCTATGACGACAGATCCAATGTCCGCTACACAAACTGCAGTAAATATTTGAGTAATCAGTGTAATGCTTGCCACATTTCCGAAAGCGGTATGGGCTACAAAAATAAGAAAGTATTTGACGACATGTTCCACAATGATCTGACGATCAATGATGTTTGCCGCACATATAACTGTCCGCTAGACATGGAAATGATGGAGTATGTCTGCAAGAAAATTACGCTCAATGACAAGGAATATATCCTAACGGTCATTAATGATATTACCGAGAAAAACCAACGAGAAAACGATCTGAAGAATGCCAAGAAAAAGGCGGAATCCGCGATTCAGGCACGCGATAAGTTTCTCGCCTCGATGACGCATGAGCTAAGAACGCCAATTGCCGGCATGGTTGGGTTGATTGAAATGCTCGGGGCCAAAATCGAAGATGAAGAGGAAACTTTACTTATTAACAACATCTCGTCGTCAGCAAGGCAACTGAATGTTCTAGTGAATGATATTCTGGATTTCTCGAAGCTAGAGGCTGACCAACTCAAGCTTTCCCCTTTTGATTGTGACGTATTGCGAGAGACCAGTGAGGTTTTGCGCGTCCACAAAATTGCCGCAGATAAGAAAGGCATCCGCCTACACTATGACTTTAAGCCTACTAACGTCAGGTTGGTCTCTATTGATGGCCTCAGGTATTCGCAAATACTTAATAATCTCCTGTCCAATGCGATTAAATTTACCGACATAGGCACGGTGACATTAGAAGTGGAACTCAGCGATGCATCAATCAACTTTTTGGTGACGGATACGGGCTGTGGTATGTCGACAAAAGTTCTCGCCACTGTGTTTAGTCCATTTGTTCAAGCGGATAGCTCAATTGCACGGAAGTACGGAGGCACTGGGTTAGGTTTGTCCATTGTTTCTGAGCTGGTTGAGCTCATGAATGGGCAACTCAATGTAGAGAGTATTGAAAATCTTGGTACTAAGATGTCGGTTTCGCTCCCGCATCAGCTCGTTAGCACCTACAAAGGACAGCTCAGCAGCTTAGATATTCAGTTTGGTGACGTGAATGACAATATCAAAGAGTGGGTTGCTATCTGGTCGACGCTAACCGGTTGTCGAGAGTTGGAAATTCCAGATAAGGGACACAGCATTCTGATCACTTCTGACTACAACAATACCGACAGCGAGATACCTTTCGAAAGGCGTATTGTCTTCAAGGATGGTGTTGAGGGATTTAAGCAAGTGGAACAACAACAGATTGTTTTGTCTAATTCGCCGATATTTCCTGACTTACTATTTGAATGCTTGTATCAGCATACAGACAAAGCCTCGACATTAACGCCCCTAAGATTCGAGCAATTGCAAGGAACGGTACTCGTTGCGGAAGATAACCCTATCAACCAACTTGTGATTCGTAAGCAGTTAGAGCAGTTAGGGCTTACGGTCAATATGGTTGACGATGGTGAAGCCGCTTACCACGCGATCATGGAACATCCTGATGGCTTTGATCTACTTATTACGGATTGCCATATGCCCAATATGGATGGGTTTGAACTCTCTAGCAAACTGCGCAATGAAGCCAATCTCGATAAGCACCTAACCATTATTGGCTGTACTGCAGAGGATTCGAGCATTGTTCGAAGTAAGTCTAATGAATCAGGGTTCGATCATATTTTGTTCAAACCTTATGGAATAGAGAAACTAAGGAATCTATTGGAGGCATGCTTGTTAGATAATGGAACTAAAATCGCCCCTATCACGCACTGGTTAGACAAATATAGTGAAGAGGAGGTTGAGCAATTAAGGAAGATTTCGGTAGCGTGTCTATCAAGCGATCTCAAGTTATTAGCAGAGCAGCAAGAGGATTTACCCGCGCTCCAGAAAACGGTACACAAGATTAAAGGTGGTGCGTTAAGCCTAGGCATCGATGATCTTGCCAAGATTATTTACAAGGTAGAACGCTCGATTAAAGGAGGGAAAAAAGTCGAGCTTAAGTCACAGCTAGAGATTCTGGCCGAAGTGATGCAGACAAACATTGCGCTTATCGAGAACTATCAAAGGTCAAAGAAATGAACATACTTATCCTTGACGATAGTCCGCTTGAGCTTATCTTACTTGGCTACAAACTGAAAAATATTGGCTGCAAAAATGTCCACTCTGCGACTTCGGTAGAGAAGGCAATGTCGCTATTAAGCAGGATCCAATTCGACTTAATCATTAGTGACCTCGACTTGCCTGGTAAAGACGGACTGATGTTTTTATCTGAGCTAAAGAAAAGCCATTATAACAATGCTGTGTGTATCTCTAGCTGTGTTGATGAAGGCATTATCGCTTTAGCGAGCAAGATGGCGACAACTCTCGGCCTTAACGTGGTCGGAACCTTAGTTAAACCTGTCTATGAAGATAGCCTTTGTAATCTTATACAGATGACCAGCGAGTTATTGTCTTGCGCACCAGTGAAAAAGGACCTCGATTTCTCTATAAATGAAGTCTTATATGGTTTAGATAACGAACAATTTCACAATGTTTATCAGCCGCAAGTTTGCTTTAAGACCAACAAGCTTATTGGATTTGAAGTGTTGGTGCGCTGGCAGCATCCCCTTAAAGGGACACTGACCCCCAACTACTTTATCCCGCTACTAGAAACTAACCGATACACGGACTTGCTTCTTGATACCGTGATGAATCGACTCAAAGTGGATTTTGTCTATATTCCGGATGGTATGAAAATATCCATCAACCTGACCGCAGACAACTTTATGGCCCCCGACCTCGTCGACAAATTGGTTAGCATGGCTGATGAAGTTGGCATGGATATGTCTCTATTGACCCTTGAAATTACGGAAAGCCAAATTTTTCAGCCATCGACAACAATGCTAAGTAACATCGCTCGGCTGAGGATGCTCGGTGTAAAAATCTCCATCGATGACTTTGGCACTGGTTACTCCAGCTTCGGTAATCTCGTGGACATCCCGTTCACTGAACTCAAGATCGATCGCCAATTTACTAAGCGTTACTTTTCGGACTTGAAGTCGAGGCATATCGTCGACTTAACGACAGAACTGTGCCGAAGAACTAAAATAAAAGTTGTCGCGGAAGGGGTAGAAACAAAAGAAGAATTTGAAGCACTGCGTATGCTAGGCGTGGATGTCTGCCAAGGCTTTTACATTGGCAAGCCATTAGCGATTGAAAAACTCAAATCGTTTAAAGTTCTTAGCTAAGTCTATCTAAGGTACGTTTGATTCTCGTTGCTCGATATGTCTGACGGCGAGAATCAACCCATCACGTCGTTATCCTGCCATTTGAAAATGCATGCTTATATAACTCAACCAATGGCTGAGCTATATAGCTCCTTAATTAGGTGGAGGGGAGTTATTAAGAAATGGAACCTTGGAAGGAGATTATTTCGATAATGGAGTTGGCATTGTATTTATTTAAAATTCTAGACTTGTAAGTACTTACCGTTTTATTGCTCAAAGAGAGAAGTTCAGATATTTTTTTATTGGAGTATCCTTTCGCCAAATAGGACAACACTAACGCTTCTCGGGCAGATAGGTTCGACGTTTTTTGGACAGGTATTTCCACATTGGATTCGAACGCGTCTTTCCCCTGACTGACGAGTGATATCGCAGCTCGAATTGTCTCTATATCTTGCGTTTTGTACACCAATCCATTGGCTCGGTTGGTACGGGCGATCTGCGAGTACATCTTTGAATTACATGAAGATATGAACAGGATTGCACCTTCAAATCCCAGTGAACGTAATCTTTTGGCATAGTCGATGCCGCTACCGTTGCTGATTTCAGTATCCAAAATCACAGTGTCGATACGTTTGTTGCGTATGACCTGGCTTGATTTCGCTGCGCAGCTCTCTCTATATACAATGCAGTTTGGGTAGATAGTCCTAATTAAACTTTCTAACGCTTTTTGAAATAATGGTTGAGCATCTATTAATAGAAAATTCATTTTGCAAAAAATCCTTATTCACTATTATTGTTATAAAAAAAATAGCTCGCCTAGCAGGGAGGCTTTTAGCGAGCTTAAAACGTGAAAGCTATTGGGTACTTTCACAAACTGAATATCTTTTTAGATACTAGTAAGAACGTGATAGGCTTATGTAACAATAGTGAATCAATAGCGCTTTTATTAAGCCTTATATGAATAAGTGTTAATATTGCTTTATCAACTTCGCTACATTCCATTTTGGTGTTTTGTATAAAAAGAGAGTGACGTTGATGAAACAAGCGATTACCGAGGTGCTTTTTGGACAGTAACGAAGCGTATAAGAAGTTCGTTTATGACGTATTTATTGGTGAGAACGCGCAAGGGAATCCGTGCGGTGTAGTGGTATTAACGCACTGGCTTGCTGACGCAGAGCTTCTCGCAATAACGCAAGATATAGACCAACCGGTGACGTCCTTTATTGTCGAAAAGGATGGGCAGTTCTTTCTTCGCTGGTTTTCTAAGACAGGTGAAATCAACTTATGCGGTCATGGTAGCCTTGGTGCTGGGGCCGTTGTACTGTCGCACTACAAGCTAGACAGCGTTGTATTTGATACAAAACATGGTCAGCTTACCATCTCATTGACGAATGGACTCTATCGTATCGAGTTGCCAAGCTGGTCTGGTAACACAGTCACTTTGCCTGATTGTCTCTCGGAACTAAACGCTAATGCTGTAGAGACATTCGCGACAAGGGATCTTGTTGTGGTCTTGGCGTCACCGAATGACGTAGCCAACTTCAAACCAAACATCGAAAAAATATCCATGTTGTCTGATTACCACGCTTTGATTGTGACAGCGAGATCATCCGATCAAGGTTATGTGCTTAGGTATTTTGCTCCTAGTATTGGCATTGACGAAGACAGTGCAACAGGCTCTGCTCAGTGCTCGCTCGCACCGTATTGGTTTAGCAAGTTAGGCGCTGAGTCGTTATACGTAAAGCAGCTATCTGAAGCTGGTGGCTATTTTGAAGTAGAAAAGTGTCGGAGTTCTTCAGTCGCTGTCTTAGCGAAGGTCAAGGTTCGAAGATAACTAAAGCCAATGATATAGCGTATGTCGGCCCAGTACATCTAGTCCGCTCTCTATATCAATTCGTACTATTGCTGACTTCTCAAGTAACTAGAGTGGCTAAGCGCTTCATCTTTCCATTCTAGGTCAGAGAAGTAACTTTCGACCTGAGTATTCTCGTCAAGCAATTTGGGTTTAGCCAGATAAAAGCCTTGGTATAGATGCGTTTCAAGGGCAAACATGGATAAGAGTTGATCGCGCGTTTCGATCCCTTCTACTACCACCATACAGTTGAGCTGCTTTGCCAGTTCCAATCCTCGAAGCAAGCTCATTGACTGCCCCGCGGAATATTCTAATAGCAGGTTTCTATCAATTTTAAGTAGATCTGGGTGCAAGCTCTGGACGCGAAAATCATCGGAGCCATCAGACCCATAGTCATCCACCGCTACTCGCAAGCCATTGTGCCTACATTCGATAATTGCCTTTCGCAGTTCAACAATCTCTTGCGCGTTGTCGACTTCATGTTCAAGAATTTCATTCACGATTTGTTCGGTCTTGATCCCGAGCTGTTTTAGCCTATTGAGCACCAAAGTTTGACCGTGAGATTTTAAATTGGATAGGGCAGTTGCAGGCAACAGATTCACGAACAGATTGATAGGAAGGTGCAACAGCGAGAAGTTTCGAAAGTGCAGAACACGAGCCAATCTGTCGAGATTGACTTGGTGATAGTACTCATCCGTACCAAAACTCTTTTTGGAGAACAGTTCACCAGGGTTGATCCAATGTCCTGCGTCATCCTTAACCCTCAGAAGTGCCTCAAGACCAAATATGTTGAGGTCCCTGTCGTAAAGGGGATGATAGGCTGTCCACAAATAGAGATCGCCATAGTGAGCACAAGTCACGCCATTACTACAAGTTCGTAGATGCGATTCAAAATCCGCTTGTGACGTTAATACATTGACCACTCATCGCCCCCAAACTTGTAGGTTATGCATCTATAAATTATATATGCCGTCCCTAGATTGGCAATTTGGTTATTTTTTGGAAGGACAGGCACTCTTATCAGAGCATATCAGAGTATCAGAGGACAGGCACCACTAAATTACGTTTGCATATGCCGTTTGTAAGAGCAAAACTCGGCATTGAGTTGAGATTTTATTAGACGAATGAAAGCTCGCGTAAGATAAATCTTATGACTTCTTGTAGGACTTGAGTGCGTAAAGAACTTAGACGCATAGCTGAATTTTTGGAAGGACAGGCACTCTTATCAGAGGACTATCAGAGGACAGGCACCACTAAATTACGTTTGCACATGCCGCTTGTAAGAGCAAAACTCGGCATTGAGTTGGGATTTTATTAGACGAATGAAAGCTCACGTAAGGTAAATCTTACGATTTCTTGTAGGGTGAGAGTGCGTAAAGAACTTAGATGCATAGCGATTTACCAAGCGCGCTTTACGTTTGGTGGGTGTTTGTAAATTGATTATCTAGTGATGAGTCAGCTATCCAAGCGAAGGAGATTGAACCTCTTTTTCCTAAACAGCTTTTTGGCGTGAATACCATTCTGGATACAACCCACAGCGGTAATTCGTTGTCGTTCTAAATTCGTGCAAGCCTCAAGCCAGTTTAATTGGATGATATTAAGGCGTTGTAATATCGGTGGCGTGTTTTCGGCTAAGCTGGCTTTACCTTCTCGATACAGACGAGCGCTCCAATCGACTAACTCGATATAGTCTATAAGACGAAATGGAATCCCATCGACTAGTTGATTCGTTGGAGAACCAATGAATGGATGGAGGCATGGAGCTGTTTCTTGCTGCTCTTTTAATGCTTCTAGCCGTGTTTGAATGGATGTGTAGTCAGAGGTTTCTGGGGTTTTGGCTTCACCAGCTCTTAATGGATTTAAATCTACGTAGGCCATAGCGGCCAGCAGCGCTTTTTCATCAAGTAAAGCCTGACTCTTAAAACGACTCTCCCAAAAGTGACCTTTGCATTGATCCTCCTTGTTAGCTTGGCAAGCGATGTCAAAGTTGAGCTCTTTCATAAACCAACTCAGGCTCCACAGCCGTTGACGCCAAGATTCTATAATCGTGGAGCACACGTCCATTTCTGGTTTGCTGGTGATTTGACCATTAAGCCAGCGCGATACTATCGGCGGCAGCTTGTGTTCTTGCTGCCAACGTTCAACGACTTCGTGATCAGAGAGTGTCTGGGCTTTAGAACGATTGATATGAACCACCAAATGATAGTGATTACTCATGATAGCGTAGGCACAAATATCAATGCAGTATATTTGCGAGAGGGCTGTCATCTTGCGCTCAACCCAAGCTCGTCGGTGCTTATAGCTTTTGTTGGTTAGCGGATCTTCACCGCAAAGAAAGCTGCGCCTTACACAACGAGAGACGCAGTGGTAATAAGGCGTTGCTTCTACACATACTTGTCGCTTTCTTGCTGTTGTCATCTCAAATCCCTTGGTGAATCGATATTTATCCAAGTTAAGAAAGTCACGACAACACGGCAACTCATCCTGTTGCGATCTTTGGTAGAGGTATCAACCTCTCATCCGAAATTCATTCTTTGAGGTGACTGTCCCTATAAAAAAGGGTCAAAAAAAGGTGTCTGTCCCTATAAAAATAAGCTCGGAAACTCTTTTATGCGCCGCGAGTATTGTGGTTGATTCAATATAGCTAACACCCTCGCGCCAAATAGCATAAGATACACGGCCTTTAGCCAGTATTGAGCCACTCATTGTAATGACAGATACAACACAGCAAACGACTTTTGCCGACCTTGGCCTGACTTCAACCCTAGTCGAGCGACTAGATGAATTAGAATATCACCAACCAACTCCCATCCAATTGCATGCCATTCCTCATGTGCTTAATGGAAGAGATATCATTGGTGGTGCCAACACGGGGTCTGGAAAAACTGCCGCGTTTTCGTTGCCAATTCTGCAAAAGATTCTTGAGCAAGATCCCTCAAATACTCGTCGTGGTAATTATGTTTCTCACCTGATTCTAGTTCCAACCCGTGAGTTGGCTTCTCAGGTGGCCTATAACGTAAAATCATACTCATATCATCTTAGAGACAAGGTCAAAACAGTTGCTGTATTTGGTGGTGTATCAGTAAACCCACAAATGCTCGCACTTCGTGGTGGCAGTGACATTATTGTCGCGACTCCTGGTCGACTACTTGATCTGATCTCGAGTAACGCTATCAAGCTAGACCAAGTAAAAACGCTCGTTCTTGACGAAGCCGATCGTATGTTGAGCCTTGGATTTACCGACGAGCTGAATAAGATTCTTGAACTGCTGCCAAAGAACAAACAGACCTTGCTCTTCTCTGCGACTTTTCCTGAAAAAGTAACGACTTTGGCTCAGCACTTGCTCAGTGACCCAATTGAAATTCAACTTCAAAGCGCTGAAGCGAGTACTTTGGTGCAGCGTGTATCTAGCGTGAACAAAGGTCAAAAGACAGCAGTACTTGCACACCTCATTAAACAGCACCAGTGGCGACAGACATTGATTTTTGTCAATGCTAAAAATGCTTGTAACCATCTGGCTCAAAAGTTATCGAAACGTGGCATCACCGCCGAGGTTTTCCATGGTGACAAAGGTCAAGGAGCGCGTACGCGTGTTCTTGAAGGCTTTAAGTCTGGCGAGATTCAAGTACTTATCGCTACCGATATTGCTGCGCGTGGTCTTGATATAGAAAAGCTACCAGTGGTTATCAACTTTGATCTTCCGCGTAGTCCTGCCGATTATATGCATCGAATTGGACGTAGTGGTCGTGCAGGTGAAGTCGGTTTAGGCTTATCTCTGATTGATTACGATGATTATCACCACTTTAAAGTGATCGAAAAGAAGAATAAGTTCCAGCTTGAACGTGAACAGGTAGAAGGTTTTGAGGTGGAAGACGACCAGAGTGAAGCGTATTTTCAACCGATGAAACCACGTGCAAAGCCAGCCGGAATGGGAAAAAAGAGCAAAAAGCGTAATCAGTAACTAGTAGGTAAGTGGATAAGAGGGCAACTAGCTGGCGTATCCACTTGCAATTTTTTAGAGCCTCATTTGAAAGATCAAATGGGGCTCTATTGCCATTTCACGCGTTGTATTATCGGCGAGAAGGACGTCCTCTAGGGGAACGCTGTTTAAATGCAGAGGCTGCTTTGGCCTGTGATTTAAGAATAGAATCAACCGTTAGCTGCATTGGCTCTTTAGGCTCAAGCCCATGAGGAAAAGTACGAGCTCTTGGCGGTAGATCATATTCCTCTGCACTCGCTCGTGGCATACGCTTAAAACGATATAGGTAAAAGTTCTCTAACTTTTCTCTCGCCCACTCAGTCTTCTTTAAATACTTTACGCTACTCGCAATTGAAGGCTTGGTGTTGAAGCAGTTAAAGCGCATTGCTGCATCTAGAATGTCCCATCCATAAAAATCCACCAACTCCTGCAACATAGTTTCTAGCTTTAGCCCGTGCAGTGGGTTGTTTTGTTGCAGTTCGATTCTTTCTTCGTCAGTCATCATTTAATTTTTGGGTCTCATTCTTTAAAGGGCGAAGTTTAGCAAAGTATCTAGCGCAGAGATATCTATAGAAAAATATTTTCAATAGAAGGACAGGCACCAGTAAATCATCCACCTTGATTTCATTCCTTGGGGTGACTGTCCTCTATACCAAAGGTAGATACGAACGAGCATGTATCAAGATGGGGCTCGAGCGTGCACATGGCCTGAGACATGCGTATGCGCACCAGCGATACCTTGAGTTGATGGGTAATAGCGCTCCTGCTGCGGGAGGGCCGTCAACGAAAGGATTGAGTGGTGCAGACAAGAAGCGGCAATAGAAGGACAGGCACCAGTAAATCATTCACCTAGATTTCATTCTTTGGGGTGACTGTCCTCTATACCTTGGTCCTCTATACCGGTCCTTGCTAATTGTTGTGCACTTCAAACTTGATACTAAGTTTTTTTGTCGGCTAAGCCAATAATATGGAAATCTGCTCCTGAGGACCTAATTGCATTTTCGGCACTAACCAATAACACATCTAGCTGAGTTTTTATCTTGCTACCTGAACTATTTTGGTAAACGCTTTTCTGGGTGTGAGGCTGGATGACTACAACACGAGTCTTAACATGTTTGTTGTCTTTTAACCCCAATAGAACAGTAAAGAAATCTTCAGCTTTAGCTTCTTTTCCATTGTGCCAACATCCTTTATGAGCCGCACTATCATGCCTTACTTTCAGATCTTCGACGAGGGTTTTCCTAGCAGTAAATCTTAGGTTCTTAACCGCTTGATTAAGTACAACATCATGTGCACCTACAGATATTCTTCGAGACGCATCACTAGATTTTGACGCTTTGACGTGGATTAACGATATTAGATGCAGTGAACCATGCTGAACATAATGAATGAAATCGGCTTTTTCTCCAGCGCCATCATCACAGTATAACCAACCCTGTGGTTTTTCTGTTGTATTAAATTCATCTGATGTTAGCCAATTTCCACTCCAACATTTTTGTACCCAACAGAATAATGATTTTTCTTTACCTATATCTTTTAATGATGGTTTTTGAGCATTCGTCCCAGGCTTTTCTTTTTTAATGTCGTATTTTTCAAAGTCAGCCCACAAGAACTTGTCATACTCTACATCTCGATAGCCAGTTCTGAATACCATGCCATTTACTACAGCGTGCCCTGACTCAAACCAACACTTAACAAGTTCAGGATACAAAAACACTCGCTTGAATAAATCGAAGTGTTTTTTACTTTTGGTTACAGGTGTTTCACTTTTTACTTTAAAGGTAACTTTATAGTCGTCAACTTCAACTTCTACACATATATTTCCCACCTTCTTACCTGTGTGGAAGATATCGAGTGAAATATCACTTTCAATAAAACTGTTTACCAATTCAACATGAAAGTCATACTGTAGTTTTTTCAACAACTCTTTACGATGCTGTCCGTCCTCCTCTGGCAGAAAGTCGTAATCTACAAGAGAAAAATCATATGGTTTTTTTAAGTCATCAGGTTTAGATATTGGATAAGACAATATCCCGATAGGGCTCTCTGACTCAATACTGTTAACTGACAGTCTATCTAATATTTCTAGTACTCTATTCTCAAAAGTACTCCAATCTTTACAAGGTCCGCGCCAAATTGACGACTTAAATGGATTAATGCCCACGGAGCTTTTTGATTTTGTCCCCCAAACTTCAGTTCGTACTGCCGACATCATATACGACTGATCAATCAGAGGGTCGAGGGTATCAGCAACACTATTACCGCCTAAAACTTTTGAGTCTGCTTTAAAGTTATCTCTACCATGTATTCCCGATAGCCACAGCATTTTGATTTCGTCTTCATTAATGAAATTACCATTCAGCTTGCTTATTGGAATTGGAAATAGATTTGGTAAGCGCTTTTTCCCAAAAAACTCTCGGATAGTGTCTTTTTTACCTTTCTCGGAGAAATAAAAAGCGAGGTGATCTCTAACGTTAAAGCTAACGAATACGTGGTGCTCTAAGTCTTTAAGATCCAAACCTTTAGCCCAGCTAGGTTCCTTTGAAATTGTATACGATGTGATTTTTACTGTTCCTAGTTCTCCAACCTCATCATTGACCGTCGAGCCTACTTTCATTTCATCAGAGGACTCTTCTTTCAATAATTGGAGTATTACTTCATGCACTGAACATGATTCTTCTTTTGTTGATTTAGCACCCAATAGAACAGATAAGTATGGTGCGACATTTTGTTTCTCAACAGTGATAGTATTGCTTTCCACCTAGCCTCCTTATCACAACGGCATACAGCGCGGTGCAATAGAGAATTATTATGTATTTGGCTAATACATTTACCACAAAGACCACTTTATGGTTAGGGTAATTATGCGATGCGCTCAAAGATATGAATCAAGTCACACTTATCCCACCGAGTCTGAAGAAAATATAACTATTGTTAGCTGTCGCTTCCCCTACTGTATAAGTCCACTATTCGTCCACACTTAATACGCCCAAAAATTATGTGGTTATTGTGGGTTTAGGTAAAGTGGCTAAGTTTCAGTAAGTTGAAGATAATTGAGAGCGTTTTTGAGGGCTCAAAAACGGTGAAACCCCGATGTTGGTAGCATCGGGGTTTCGAATTTTTAGATTTCTCGGATGGTAAGGCCGATTATCTTATATGCAAAAGGCTGGATTTAATCCAACTAATTCCTTGGTAGGGAATTAGATACGGATGAAGTCCATGTGCTCAACTTTTGGCTTGAAAGCGTGACGTTGAACGTCTTGTGGCTTAACTTTAACTTCAGCACCGTCGATTACTAGAACGATACCTTCGTAGAACTCAGGCTTGTCCATTTGGTTAACGATGTCATCGTGGTTAAGAACGATAGATACAGCTGCTTCTTCACCGCCGTATACAACTGCAGGGAATTTACCAGCGTGACGTAGGCGGCGGCTCGCACCTTTACCTAGTTCAGTACGTACTACTGCTTCAAATTTCATAGTATAACTCTCAAAAATTTAAGATATTCATAATCACACTAACAATGCGACCTTGTTATGTGTGCTAACCGCTCAAGAGAAATTGGTAGTAACTCTGTAAGCGAGCGCGGATACTATCACTCTATCTGATTTCTAGCAACTGATAATCACTGAATTGGGCCATTTCAAACGTCAATGATAATCAACTGGTTAAGTTTGATTCATTAGGTACGTTCTCTTCACTTAAACATCGCTTTTTTTCAAATGAACCGAATCTGAATATAACTCTCATTCGCGGTTAACACGCCGCCCTTTACGATGGCAACTAAGTTACCAAATCAACGTTATCTATCAGTGAGGGAAGAATATGGAACCAGTAAGCATTGTAGTCATTACACTAAATGAAGAGAAACGAATTGGTCGTCTGATGGAAGACCTTAGCAAGCAAACTCACAAAGAATTTGAAGTCATTGTGGTTGATTCAAACAGTGACGATTCAACGTGTGACGTTGCATCCGCTTACGAATCGTCATTGCCATCATTGCGCATTCACAAGATGGACAACCGAGGGGTGAGTCTAGGTCGAAATACGGGAGCAGGATTGGCAAAACATGATCGACTGCTGTTTTTAGATGCCGATGTGCGTTTGGCACCGACATTCTTGACCGAGGCACTCAGCCAGCTTGAGAGCATGCAGTTGGAGATCGCTGGTGTCTATATGGGGGCAAAAGAGCTCCCCTTAGTACACAAGCTCGGCTATGGACTGTTTAACTTAGGTCTGTTTGTTACGCAGTTTGTATTTCCTACTGCGGTTGGCGCATGTATTTTTTCAACCAAACAAGTTCACCAGAAGATCAATGGTTTTGATGAACAAATCGTCTTGTGTGAAGACTGTGACTATGTAAAGCGAGCGAGTAAAACATGGCGTTTTAGACTGCTTAACCTAACGTTTGGCTTTGATCCTCGTCGGTTAGATCAAGATGGCCTTTTTAAAATGGGATGGCTCTATTTAAAAGCCAATGCCAGACGTTTTTTGTTCGGTGAGATGCGAAACAACGAAATGGAATACAAGTTTGGTCATTACAACCAACAATAGATAAAGAGTGGTTGAAATGATTGAGGGAGTCAGCCTATTTGTTGGGGCTTTGTTGGATGCGTTAATTGGCCCCAACTTATTTGTGCCCGGCGAGCCATTTATGCTCGCCGCTGGTTATCAGTTGCACCAAGGCATTGTCTCTGGCGTGATAGCCGTTCTATTAGGCGGCTTTATCGGAGACCAATTGAGCTTTGCAATCGGTAAGCGTCTGGGAGGAAGGGCACAAAGAAAGCTAGTAAATTGGCGCCCATCATTGCGTCGTTCCGTTGCTAAATGTCGATACCTTATGTCGCGTCGCGGAAACTACGTTCTGGTATTTGCACGTTTGCTAGGGCCCGTTGCCTGGGTTGTCCCTTTCATCGCGGGCTCTCAAAACATCGCTTGGCGTCGTTTTACTTTTTTCTCAGCCATTGGATTACTGCTTGGTGTGGGGCAGTTTGTGACATGGGGTTACTTAGCCGCCGTGGGCATAGACCAATTCCCGATCATGACCGATATCAAACAGTTTGTGTTCGAGCACCAACTGAGCCTTTTCGCCATCCTTGCCAGTGTGATGTTTTATCTGATTGGTCGAAAGCTAAAGTGGCGCTTTATGTTCACTAAATTGTCGCTGTTTTTTATCGTGTCGGCACTTTATGCGAACTACGCGCATTTCTTCTTTCGTGCCGACGATAACCAAGAGCTTTATCAAGAGAAGGCGAAAATCGTGGCGGCGACTGAGGTACTCCCCGATGACCTACAGCTCAAAGTATATCCAGGGAAATCGGCAGTGTTTGATGCACAGGCGGTTAACGTGATCTACCTTGGTGATAGCCCTAAACCGTTAATGCAACAACTAGGTTGGATCGAAAACAAAACCTTCTCCATGCATGAGCTTGAAATAGCGGACTACCTACAGCTACTAAAGCAAAAAACGCCGCCAGTGTCAGACCTGTTTTGGAACAATATGCCACAAGAGCTCGCTTTTCAGTTACCGGGCAGCTTACTTAAACGTAGTCATATTCGCTGGTGGCAGGCTGGGATAGATGCTAATACCAGCCAAAAAATATGGGTCGGCGCATTGAGTTATGACGATGGCTTGTCGCTAACACCCTATTCAGGAATCGTCACGGTTTTACACCGAGTGAACCCGAATGTAGACGACGAGCGAGACAAGTTGGCTCGACAAGTTAAAGCGACAGCACCGAGCAAGCTAGTCGCCTTGAGAAGCTATGGAATGCCAGTGATTCTGGATAACAAACATGACTACTTTACCGATGGTCGTGTCTTGGTTATCGAAGAAAGCCAAGGCGAACAAATTCAGCCTCTCAAACTTGGATACAGGCAAGAAGTAGCGGGAATTTGAGCCGCTTTGCCAAAGACCACTTACTCTCATCAACGTGTCGAGTAATGCGTTGTCGACGCTAGCTGAACCTCGCCGTCATTCGAATCTGGCAGTGAAATCACATTAACGTCATATACCCGGGATATCGGGCAAATTGAATCACAATTGATACTAAACGGGAGGATCGTTTTGTTAAGTTCAATGGCTGTGGCGTATCCCCGCTTGCTGGTCTATTGCTCAATAGTAGACAAATGACATTGGGCAGTTAAGTGCGTTTTCTTTTGGGTTGAAGCCACCATTTACTCAAGCACCTCGTTTTACCATTCAGTCAGGTGCGAATTCTGTAACGGAAGGTGAATAATGCTCAAGGCGTGGCTCAAAGAACAACAACCTAACAGCTTCTGGCTGGTTTGTGCACGGACTCATAATCAAGCACTAACGTCGAATGGATTTGGGTTTAAGGATGCAGTACCGCTGTTTTGGGGGAATACATTTGAAGATGTCATGGCGTTGTCACCATGGCTTATCCCAGTATCTGATGAGGTACTGGCGTTGGATGAAAGCCTGCTTAATCAGGGTTTAGGCATTGCCACAACTTGCTCAGTAACCACGATACAACATTTACGCAGCATGCTGATGTCTGCGCTTGATGGTGAAGAAGTACTATTCCGTTTCTATGACAAGGTGGTGATAGGGCCGATGCTAAAGGCGATGATGCCATCAGAAATACAGCAATTTCTCGGCAATATTGAGCGCCTAGCGTTGGTTGATGACGAGTTAATTAGTTTTACACGCCACGCTCAGAGTCACTTTGAGCTAAAGAAAGAGACGTGGTGGAAACTCCAACCTCACCACCTTGCACCGATTTACAACACTAAGCATCACGCCATTTCATTAGAAAAACGTTGTTGGGAGCTGATCCCTGATATCCTCGAACAACTTGATGAACCGCTGCAAGTGATATCAAGCGCACTAGAGCGAGGGATTGCGTTGGGGTATCCCGTTTCGGAGCTAGAGGCATGTGCGATTGTTGAGTTAGCGCAACGAAGCAGTTCTCATCTATTACAGTTGTTAGAGCCATTAAGACTCACCGAGCAGGAACTAAGTCTACTTAAAGTGATTCAGGAGGGTTGGGTATGAGTATTACCGGCGCAAGCCCATATTGCTTCCCCTGTGACAAGATGACTCACTGGATAGAAATCTATGTTCGCGATGAGTTTAACCGTCCCTTCTCTGGCGTGCGAGGAACTCTCCTTGACTACGGAGGGAATGCATTCCCAATCTATCTTGATGATGATCCAATTTTTGTTGATCGGATGGCGCCTGGCCCCGTAACGATTCTGCTAGAGTGCGATGCCTGGATATCAGCGGCGCAAGGTGACGAGCGCACTCCTAACACCGCAGCAGATAGTGATCCAACAAAAGAGTTTGCCGCCAGTCATCGAGGCCATAAAGGCAGTGCAACACGTTATTTTGAAGTAACCGCCGGTGACCTTACCGAATTGAGTGAAGGGCAATCTCTACCATCTAGGCATCAAAAAGGGCAGGCAGATAAGCTTAAACTAATCACCGATAAAAGCTATGTACTGAAGGTAAGAGGCTTCAACTTTATTACTTTACGCGTAGGGATGTTCTTTGATGGAACGGCGAACAACACCTATAGCGCCCAATGGGGCAAGAACAAGCTCGATAGCTATTACTCCAAATGGTATCCGTTGTATCACCTTTACCAAGATAGGCCTCCCATAGAGTGGCCAGAGGAACTGTTTAAGTTTCCGGAACAGGATAAGTTTCACTTTTTCTGGCAAGAAGATCATGCGGTTAAGAGCAGTGCGGCGAATGAACCAACCAATATTCAAAAGCTATATAACTTGTATCCCGTTAATCTATTTGATGAAAATAAGAAGGTGTTCTCAACCGCGCAATATGTAACAGGTGTAGGCACTGGTAATAGTACTGATTATACAAAACCAGCTGAAGAGTCAGTATTAATTGGCCAAGCTATGGGGTTGGGTAAGTATGGTGTTGAAGCAAAAGCGGATACAGGCATCGATCAAATCTGTACAATATTTAAAGAGTTACGCTTAAATAGAAAATATGATGAATATAATATTGATGGGATTTTGAATTTCAAATTAGACTTATTTGGCTTCAGCAGAGGAGCTGCTGTAGCGAGGCATTTTGCTAACCTGGTTATTGATGGAGAACAGGGAGCAGTTGCGCAGAAGATCATTAACGCATGTAAAAACAATAAAATCGAATTAAAAGCGAACTTTGATTGGAATAGTGACAAAGCAATATCAATCAATTTTGTTGGTCTATTTGATACTGTTGCGGCGATAGTTGACCTTACAAAGCAAGACTTTTCACCGCACAACAATAACAATGGTGGTGTAAGACTGTGGCTCGACCCAGACAGAGTCAAACGGGTTGTCCATCTCACTGCCCACAAAAAAACTGAATACCGACGCAACTTCAGTTTAAACCGCATCAATTCTGCCGAACACTTTCATGAGTATGTGGTACCTGGTGCCCATTCTGATATCGGTGGTGGCTATCACTCACTTAACGCCTACACAACATTATCTCGTCAACGCAGGTTAACCATACCTTATTTATTGCCTTTATTAGAGAACAAGCCAATCAAGCGGGTCATCAAGCCGGTCGGATATTGGAACGGTGATGAAGTTAAACGGAGAATAGCGGACAAACTTCAGCCAATTATTGAGCAAGAGGTGGCGCTAGGTTGGAATAGGGACGACTACCATATTGACTATCAGATACTTAGAACTGGCAATAAAGAGCGAACACGCTTACAAGGGACGCTCTATCAAAAAAGAGTAGTAAGTGGCGATTTATCCAGACTTTACCTGCGGGTTATGTTTGGACTAGCACATCATTACGGTGTGCCATTGAGTGATATTGGTGGAAAAATTTGGTATAGCACAGAAGATAGTTATTATTCGGTGCCGACCAATATTGGAAAATATCGCTTTGCTGATTTTTGCGACAAGGCACTGGCGACGGCGAAGAGTGGAGAGGTATTGGAAGAATTAAATGTAAGCAACGTCGCAGAGATTGAAGATAGCCCAATTATAAACAAGCTATTTGATGCGAATTTAATCCATCATTCTTCTGATAACACCATTGCCAATAAGCCTAACAGAGTGGGCGAGGGTTATCAGCGTGAAACCTATCCGTGCATGAAGGAATCGTGAGATGAAGTGGTTTATTGCACTACTGGGGCTTATCGCTTTTACAAATACTCATGCATTTAGCCGAGTGCCGAGCGTACCAGAAGATATGCCGGCATGGCGTATAGGCTATGCTATGTCGACCTTGTATCCGGCGAAAGTAACTCAAACCTATGGTGTTAATGACAGCCGAGATTGGACTTCTTTTATTCATAATGATGTGCTTTTTTTTGGAAGAACTGAGCTAATGACGATTAGAAAGTACTATCCGAACTACGATGGTTACAGTATTGCATTAGGTATCCCCGTCGTCATCAAAAGACAGGTTATGCCGACGAATGTTCTTCCCGATAGTGTTTATCTTTACTGGGTTTCAATCACCAATCAAAGGTTTTTTCTGACGCAATTCAATATAACTCAAAAACTGAAGCGCGAGATGATGGTCAAAAGGAAGTTTTTAACATGGGATGGAGTTGAGTTGGATTGTTATGAGAAAGACATTATTTTTGGTTTTCTACCCAATGGGAATACAAAAGTGTGGTTAGATGGTTGTGGCGAGTACAAGTTTGTCACAGAGCTTGAGCCTATTAAGGAGTTCGATATGGACACCTTTGGCAATGATGCGGAAATTATTCGAGACAATTACAGCGAGGATATGGCAGAAAGAGCCAAACAGCTTGGTGCGACGCTCGATCCGATTCCGTGGGATAAGGTTAACAAAGTCCAAACCAACGAGGAAATTACTAAGCTCGAACTATAACGCATTTTTATCTTTTTCAAGATAAGTGGAGGGCAAGATGCTGCGAGTTGTCTTGATATTACTTGCAGGAGTGTTAACCACATACTGTTCATTTAACCGTGGCTCCAGCGTACCCGAAGATATGCCGGCATGGCGTATCGGTTATGCTATGTCGACCTTGTACCCTGCCGAAGTGACTCAGGCATATGGTGTTAATGACAGCCGAGATTGGACCTCTTTTATTCATAATGATGTGCTTTTTTTTGGCAGAACTGAGCCACAGAAGGTTATTAAGTACTACCCGAATTACGATGGCTACAGTATCGCATTAGGTATCCCCGTCACCACCAAAAGCCAGATTATGCCGACGAATGTTCTTCCCGATAGTGTTTATCTTTACTGGGCTTCAGTCACCAATCAAAGGTTCTTTGCGACCAAATTTGATCTCACACCTAAGATGAAAAAGGTAATGAGCACTAAAGAACCTTTCACACGCTTTGACGGCTTTAAAACTCACTGTTACCGAAGCGATATTATTTTTGGTTTTTTACCTAATGGGAATACAAAAGTGTGGCTAGATGGTTGTGGTGAGTACAAATTTGTCACAGAGCTTGAACCTATTAAGGAACTCGATATGGATACCTTTGGCAATGTTGCCGAAGCTTATCAAGCAGACTATGGCGAGAGTATGATAGAAAGAGCCAAACAACTTGGTGCGACGCTCGACCCGATTCCGTGGGATAAGGTTAACAAGGTCTATTCCACTGAAAAAATTACTAAGCTCGAACTATGATGTGTTTTGACCTTTTCCAAGATAAGTGGAGGGCAAGATGCTGCGAGTTGTCTTGATATTACTTGCAGGAGTGTTAACCACATACTGTTCATTTAACCGTAGTTCCAGTGTGCCCGAAGATATGCCTAAATGGCGTGTAGGGTACGCAATGTCAACGTTATACCCTGTTAAAGTAACCAAAGCTTATGGAGAAAATAAGCAGAGAGGTTGGATTTCCTTTGTACATAATTATCTACAGTATTTTTATAGAACTGAATATGACTATATACAGAAATCGTATCCATCGTATGATGGGTATGGCATCGCTCTTGGTGCACCAATTGGTTACTCAAGCCAAGTCGCAGGTACAAATAACTTACCCGATAGCGTTACCATTTACTGGACGTCAATAAGCAACGCAAAGTCGTTTGTCACTCAATTTGAGTTACCTGACCGACTAAAAGATCAAATGGTCATTAAAGATAAATACATAACATGGGATGGGGTCGAACTTGAATGTTATCGAAATGATATTGTATTTGGGTTCATACCCAACGGAAAAACCAAAATATGGATACGTGGCTGTGCCGAGTACAAGTTTGTCACAGAACTTGCGCCTGCTGAAGAGCTAGACGCTGACACCTTTGGCAACGATGCAGAAATCTATCGAATTAATTATGGCGAGCGGATGGCAGAAAGAGCCAAACAACTTGGTGCGACGCTCGATCCGATTCCGTGGGATAAGGTTAACAAGGTCTATTCCAAGGATGAGATTACTCAGCTGGAATGATGGGTGATTTCGCTCTTTTGCAGATCAGTAAGATTAAAAAAACGCCTGCAATAGGCGTTTTTATATGGTCGTTTGGCTAATTATGAAAGCTTTAATGTTAATACTGCTCTCAATCCACCCATGGAACTGCGTGACAGGGTGAGTTTCCCTCGGTAGCTGTGTGCCATTTCACTTACGATATTTAAGCCCAAACCGGTGCCTGGTGTTGTCTCATCAAGGCGCACACCACGCTCAATTGCCTGTTTGAGTTTTTCATCGGGTATCCCGGGGCCATCGTCCTCAATGATGATGGCGATGTCATCAGCTGCCAAGGTCTCAGAATGCACACGGATGATGCTTTCTGACCATTTGTACGCATTTTCGAGCAAGTTACCGACCATTTCATCTAAGTCTGTCTTATCAACCGCCACTTGAATATCTGAATCAAGTTCGTTGATAAGCGTCACGCCACGCTCTGCATAGACTTTATCGAACGCCATTGAAATCGCATCAACTCTTTGGGAAGGATTCGCTCGAACCGAAAGAATATTTTTTGAGCCAGCCATACGAGCTCGGCCAAGGTGGTAGTCAATTTGGCTTTGAATCTGTTCGACGGGTGGTTGTAGGTAGCGCTGTGTTTCTTTATCAAGCGCCGCGATTTCGTTTTTTAACACCGACAAAGGCGTTTTTAACGCATGAGATAGATTTCCAGCATGGTGTCGAGCGCGTTCAAGTAGCTCTTGATAGTGGAATACCAGCGCATTGAGGTCAGACACAACCGGAGCGACTTCTTTGGGGTAGTCTTGATCGAGCTGAGTTTTTTCACCAGAACGTAACTGAGAGAGTTCTTTGTGCATTTTCGTTAACGGGCTGAGTGACCATTGAACCTGCAAGAAAATGACTGCCAGAACGCCAAAATAGAGCAGGGCAAGAATAATCCACAATTGGCTCATAAGGCTGCCGACGGTATCTTCGATAGGTTGTTCATCGATGCCGATAATCACTTCGATTGGACCGTCATAGTCTGGGTAGTAAAGGGTGGTTTTTATGTAAATGAGCTTCTCGTTTCGTGCACCAAAATACTCTTTTTCTTTCTTTTCTGATGTGATTTTTTTATCCCACAGAGAGCGTGAACGAAGCAGTTCCTTGTCTGTTTTAGCTGACCAGTAAAGTCCACTATAGGGACGATTAAATCGTGGATCTGAGAGTGTGCTCGTGAGGGTAAGGTTGCCGGTTTTATCGGCTTCAAGCGATGCTGAGATCTCATCCATATAGATGGTGAGCTGTGATTTGGTGTCATCAACCATGTAGTTGAATACCTGATTGGGTACGCTGACACCAACTGCAATAATCATCGCTGTTAGCCAGACTATGGCCGCAAGGACGAGGCGGCTTTTAAGACTCAGTCGTTTAAGCAGCGTTCGTTTGTTACTCGGCATTGAGTTGATACCCTAAGCCACGAACGGTCTTAATCACTTTTGGTGCGATTTTTTTGCGGATACGGCCAATGAAAACTTCAATGGTGTTTGAATCACGGTCAAAGTCTTGTTTGTAGATATGTTCAACCAGTTCGGTGCGCGAGATAACCTTTTCGGGATTATGCATAAAGTAGGCGACGACTTTATATTCCAGCGCAGTGAGGCTAATCGCTTGACCTTGCCACATGACTTTGGATGTACGCGTATCGAGGCTGAGGTTACCGATTTGCATCACAGGAGATGCGTTGCCTGAAGCGCGGCGCAACTGCGCACGAATGCGAGCGGTCAGCTCGACCATTTCAAAGGGTTTAGTCAGGTAGTCGTCGGCTCCGGCATTGAGTCCTTCTACGCGTTGAGTCAAGGTGTCACGCGCGCTAAGAATCACTACTGGCGTGTTGATGTTCTCGTCTCGAATGCCTTTCAAAACGGTTAGACCATCTAATTTAGGTAAACCAAGGTCAAGCACGATGACATCCCACTCTTCAGAGGTCGCGCGATAGAGGGCATCGATACCATCTTGTGAAAGTTCAGGCACCCAGCCTGTTTTCTCTAATGACTCTACAATTTGTTCACCAAGGCGTGGCTCATCTTCAACAACAAGAATTTTCATATTCAGTTCTTCTTAGTTTTTTAGTGCTTGTTTAATGTTTCTGCCTTTGATTTGCAGCATTTCCAAAGTTTTGGCGTTGTACTCGACTTTAATTATATTATTGTCGTGGTTTAATTTGAGTTCGTAGACCCAGATATCGTCGTCTTCTTCGAGTTCAACGTGAATGATTCGTCCGTTTAAGTCACGTTCAACGGCCGCGTAGAGTTCTGAAAAAGGGCGAATGTCGCCATTTTTGACCGCTTCATAGACTTCATCCTGATCCTCTTCGAACTCAATTCGAGTTCCCGGCTTATGTACGTCTTGAACCAAAGCATGACCATCTTGCTCGTCATGTTTTTTAGCCATTGTTGGAAATGAGAATAGCACACAGGCAACGATGGCAGACGTCGTAACTATCGGACTTTTAAACATAATCATACCTTCTCGCATTTTCTATCGCTCAGTATACGGACTTGTTTATGAACACCAAGTGAATGGCATTTAGTTAGTTAACTCGTCAGCAAAAATCTTATCGCGCATCTTCCAGAAGCGTCCGGATTTTCTGGCAATAACAAACTGAGGAGGGCGGAATCTATGTTGATTGTTGACCACTTTGGTCGGTGAAGACTCATCAAAGGGGCGATGTTTATCTGCCAAATGTGGGCGAACAAATTGATCGAGAAAACGCTGCTTTTGCGGTTTGGTAGAGAGTGACCAGAACTCGCTAACTTGCGCTTGGTTGTCGCCGATATAAGCGACCTTGAGACTGTTTTTACCTTTATCATCTTTGTGGACAGAGAGGGTCATTTCACGGCATTCGAAGACTAAGGCATCTTTTAGGTTTAACGCTTCTTTTAGCTTCTTATCTGGGTCAACCAGAGTGGCGTCACATTCATGGCAAATTCGGGCTGCGATATCATTGTCTGCGCCGCATTCACCACAGTATTTGGCGCGAAAACGATAGTTGCAGTGTTCACGCTCGCCCGTGTCATCATCTTCAAAATAGCCTTGGCACTTACGGCCAAAGTGTTCGATCAAAAATCCATTGTTGTCGAGTTTGCCCCAAAAGTTATTATTAAAACCACAGGCAGGGCAAGGGATGGTAATGATTTCACTGTCTGAGTCGGGCTTGGGATCGCCAACTTCTGGCTGATAAAGGTCGTAACTATTGCCGGCGTAATCCAGTACCAGACATTCATCTTTCCCCGCAGATAAGCGTAATCCGCGACCAACGATTTGCTGATAGAGGCTGATCGATTCTGTGGGGCGTAAGATAGCAATAAGGTCAACATGCGGTGCGTCAAAGCCCGTCGTCAATACTGATACGTTGACCAAGTACTTAATTTTTCGCTGCTTGAAGGCGCTGATAATGGCGTCACGTTCAGGTGTCGGGGTATCGCCAATGACGATGGCGGCTTCCCCTTGAGGAAGTAAGCCAAATATTTCTTGAGCATGGCGAACCGTAGCGGCAAATATCATGATGCCTTGTTTCTGGCTAGACATGTGAATGATTTGGTCGACAATTTGCGGGGTGGCTCGCTTGGCTTTGTCGATGACCATATCCATTTCCGACTCTTTGTAACGACCTGTACTGGCAGGTTTAAGCTGCGAGAAATCGTAACTCAGCACTGGTGCGTCCATCATTCTCGCCGGAGTGAGGAACTTTTCATCAAGCAAGTAACGAATGGGCAGTTCGAAAATGCAGTCGCGGAAGAAACGTGGCTCTTCACTTCGCACCAAACCACGAGAGTGATACTGATAGATCCAGCCCATTCCAAGTCGGTAGGGTGTTGCGGTCAACCCCAGAACCTTAATGCCTGGGTTGAGGTCTCGCAGATGGGTAATGACTTTTTGATAGCTGGTGTTCTTATCGTCGGGTACTCGGTGGCACTCGTCGATGACCAAGAGTGAAAATTGATTTTCAAACTGATCGAGATTGCGCACCACAGATTGAACCGATGCGAAGACCACTTGTTGGTCTGTCTCTTTACGCCCTAAACCTGCTGAATAGATTGAGCCTTTGAGTCCGTATCCTTCGTACTTCTCGTGGTTTTGTTCGACCAACTCTTTCACATGGGCAAGGACCAAAACCCTGCCTTTTGCCAGCCTCGCTAATTCAGCGATAACTAAGCTTTTTCCAGCACCGGTAGGCAGTACCAAAACAGCCGGTGTTGAGTGTTGACGAAAGTGATGGATTACGGCTTTTACCGAATCAGACTGGTAAGGGCGGAGTGTATACATAAAATGTGTGAAATAGCTCAACTATTTAGTTTAGTCGCACTATAATACCCCACCTGACTGAGATGAGGTATTCATGCGTTTAGATAAATATCTATGTGATGCATTAGGTGCAACACGTAAAGAAGCAACAAAAATCATTAAAAGTGGCGATGTAACAGTGAACGACGTCGTGCAAAAAAGTGGTGCGGTTAAGATCACTGAAGATTGTACGGTTGAGTGGCAGGGTAGAGAAATACATAAACCCGGCCCACGTTATATCATGCTGTTCAAACCTGATGGTTTTGTCTGCTCGCATGAAGATGGATTCAATCAAACAGCTTTTGCGTTGCTAGACGAAGTGAAAATTGAAGACCTTCACTTTGCAGGTCGCCTCGATGTGGATACGACAGGTCTAGTGTTGATTACTGATGATGGTCAGTGGTCGCACCGTATTACGTCTCCAAAGCATAAGTGCGCGAAAACCTACCGTGTATGGTTGGCAGATCCTGTTCAAGAGGACTACGCAGACAAGTTTGTGGCCGGTATTCAGTTGCGCAATGAGAAAGAACTGACGCTTCCTGCCAGCCTAGAAGTGGTGAATGCGGAAGAAAATGAAGTGTTACTGACGATCACCGAAGGCAAGTATCACCAAGTTAAGCGTATGTTTGCCGCTCTGGGAAATAAAGTTGAACATCTGCACCGCGAACGCATTGGTGAAATTGAGTTGTGTGACACCTTAGAACCGGGTGAATATCGTTATCTGACTCAAGAAGAAATTGATTCTGTCTGGAATTAATAGATAGTTTAGGAAATGCTTTGTTTCCGAATTGGAACTAGTCTTTTATCCGGATTTGATTGAGGATAGATCGGATCACGACATCGTAGATGTTTATACATACTGTTTGGTTGCAGCACGGAGGCTGCATCTTATACGCCGCCGAGTAGGAGACTTATGTCTGAAAAATCCTTAGCGCAATCCAATACTCCACATATCAGTTTTCTACTATTTTTAGTGCTGGGTGCGATTGGTGCTCTGACCCCTTTAGCTATTGATATGTACTTGCCTGCTATGCCAACCATCGCCCGCGATCTTGGTGTTAGTGAGGGTTCAGTACAAGTTACCTTGACTGCCTATACCGCAGGCTTCGCCATTGGTCAGTTAATTCATGGTCCATTAGCAGACAGCTATGGACGCAGACCAGTCTTGCTACTGGGTGTGCTGTTTTTCGGTTTAGCATCGGTAGTCAGTGCAACAACCCATGGCATTGATGCCTTGACTTGGGTTCGCGCCGCTCAAGGTTTTGCTGGTGCAGCGGCCGCCGTGATTATCCAAGCGGTTGTTCGAGATATGTTTGACCGAGAAGATTTCACTCGAGCGATGTCATTTGTCACATTGGTTATGACGGTTGCTCCGCTGATTGCGCCTATGATTGGCGGATATGTTGCGGTTTGGTTCGGTTGGAGAGCGATTTTCTGGATTCTTGCGGCATTTTCCTTGGTTGTTATCGCCCTTGTATTGTGGAAGATTCCTGAAACTTTAAGTGCAGAAAACAAGCAACCGCTGCGGATCAGAAATACACTTCGCAACTATTTACGTTTGTTTCAAAATCCTGTGGCGATGGGTCTCATCTTCTCGGGCGCGTTTTCTTTTGCAGGCATGTTTGCATTTTTGACCGCGGGTTCGTTTGTCTATATTGATATTTATGGAGTGAGACCGGATCAGTTTGGTTATCTGTTTGCGCTTAATATCGTTGCAATGATCATTATGACCAGCATTAACGGCAGATTAGTTAAAAAGGTCGGCTCGCACAATATGTTGCGCTTTGGCTTACTGGTTCAACTTATCGCGGGTATTGGTCTATTTGTTACATGGTTGCTCGACGCAGGTCTATGGGGCACGGTGGTGTTTGTGGTGATGTTCATCGGCACATTGTCGACCATCGGCAGTAACACCATGGGACTATTATTGAGTGGTTATCCAACGATGGCAGGCACTGCTTCTTCGTTGGCAGGGACTCTACGTTTTGGTACTGGGTCTATTATTGGTGCTGTTGTGGCATTTTTGCCCGGCGGCGTAACCTGGCCGATGATAACGGTGATGAGCTTGTGCTCGGTGATCTCGGCTACCTGTTATTGGGTATTTGGAAGAAAGGCGTAATGTCTGAATATACGGTAGAAATACAAAAATTAGTGAACGCGGCATTGGATGACATTGCTCGAGAGCACAAAGCGGGTAAGCTGGTGAATGGACCAGTCGCAAACAATCTTTATTTGGTTCGTTGGGTGACCAAAGCGCTAAAATCGCAGCAGTACCCACGTATTGTGGTCGATGACCTGACTCGTTGGCAAAAAAGCGGTCGTTCGAAAGGTAATCAAGCGAGTTTGATGCAGACTTTCCAGCGAATCTCTAAGTTTTATGCGCAGTTTTTCCCACAAGGTGAAGATGAACGCGTGATTAAAGACAAAGAGATTGATGCGTTTCTTGATGCAATGGAGCAGCAAGGATGGGAGATCTCGACCTCAGAACCATTAGTTAATTGCGGTAAAGTTCAGATCTTCACTGAAGGTCCAAACTCACTGGCGCTCTGTTCCGATCAGTGTGATAACTGTTTTGATGGCGAAGAGCTAGTGAAACCAATGAGTTGGTTTGTTCGTGGTCATCATGCGGATTTTGTTGAGAAAGCATCCGCAGCAGGCTTTATGGTACACAAAGTTACCGACTATAAATCAAACGTGAAATACCACGGTGAATATTTGATTTTCCCAGCCAATAGAGGCAATCAGCTTGCAGAAATACCTCTGAGTTTGACGGTATAGTTATCGAGCAGTAATCGAAAAGAGCTTCTACGAGAGTGGAAGCTCTTTTGCTTTTCGAACAATGGCTTTGACCATTCCTTTAAAAATAAACATGTGCGCTGGCATCATCGCAAACCAGTAAAGAAGCCCTCTAAAGCCTTGGGGGTGCCACCATGCCGTTACGGTTAAACGCCTGAACTGACCTACATCCTCAATCACAAATTCTAATCGACCAAGCCCAGGCCCTTTCATACCAAACAGTAAAGAGATGAACTGCTGTTCTTCACAGCGGATGACCTTCCATGAATCAATAAAGTCGCCTACTTGCAATTGTGGCCCCGGCGGGGAGCGTCTGATAGGGCGGCCACCACCGAAAAAAATATCAAGCCATTCTCGCGTGCGCCACAAACTGTTGGCGAAAAAGTACCCTTGTTGCCTGCTACCAATCTGTTTGACCAGTTGCCAAAGTTGCTCAGAACTTAGCTCGGTCTCAATACTGGCTCCGGTCTGTTTAGGGTAATAACCAAATCCGGGTTGCCAACGTGAGAGAGCCGCAGGGTCAAATCCCCAAACATTACTACGAACGAAAGTCCCTTCACGCTCTATGCTGTTTTTGACCATGTCAGAAAAGCTCACGAGTTGCTGAGGGTAGCGCTGCCTAATAGCTGTTGAGTCAGCAATAAAATCATGTTTTAACCCAGACAGCAGTGCTGCACCGATGCTTGAAGGGACAGACGTGATTATGCCAAGCCAATGTGATGCCATTTTTGGCGTCAACAGAGAGGTTGACCATATCGATATTGGTTTGTGGATTGTCTGTGCTATGACTTTAAACTGGTCGCGATAACTGAGAGTGTCGGGCCCGCCGACTTCGAACAACTGATGTTCGGTTGGTGACTCTAACGCGACAGCTAACAGATAGTGATTCAGATTTTCTAGTGCAATGGGGTTCGCTCGTGAATCGACCCACTTAGGGGTGATCAACAGCGGCATGTTGTAGACAAAATCTCGCATAATCTCAAAAGCAGCAGAACCTGGGCCAATGATCACTCCAGCGCGTAACTCAGTGATAGGAACGCCAGAGGAACGGATAATATCCCCCGTCATTCGCCGCGCTTGCAGATGTTTTGAATTGCCAGTCTGAGGTTGAATCGCACTCAGATAGATGACGTGCTGAACATTACTGTGGGCTAGGGCGGCTTTAAAGTTCTCCGCCAGCGAGATTTCGTAATCAAGGAAATCATGGCCGTGAGCCATACCGTGGACTAGAAAATAGACAAGATCAAAGTGAGGCACAAGCTCCATGGTTGCCGCTTGGTCGGCAAGATCAAGATAGCGCAGGGTTAGATTGGGATGAGGTGCCACGCGCGCACGAAGGTACTCGATTTGTCGAGCCGCTGCTGTAACTTGATAACCACGTTGGCAGAGCTGTTCAAGGAGTTGAGAACCCACGTATCCTGACGCCCCCAATACCAGCACTTTCTTCATTTATCGTCCTTGATATTTTTATGGTTTCATATTTAAGCCGATCATATAATAACCAAGTATTTTTTTCTCTATTTTCATGCTGTTGCAGCTCAAGGTGGGCGTTTGTCTATGCATTCTCAAATCATGCACCATACCCGTGGTGACTTTATCCGCCGTCTGATTGCTATCGCTCTACCTATCACGCTGCAAAGTATCATGTTCTCCAGCCGTAGTTTGGTCGATGTTCTGATGTTAGGCCAACTAGGCGAAGCAGAAATCGCGGCGGTCGGTGTCGCGGCTAGGGCAACGTTTGTTACCACCATCATGTTAGTCGGTGTGACCACGGGTGGAGCCTTGCTGACGGCGCAATATTGGGGGGCTGGTGATCGACAAGGGGTGCGTGAAAGTACCGCTTTAACTTGGTTGGTTTGTACGCTATTTGCTGCGCTGACTGCTCTGCTATTTATTCTTTTCCCTAGCCAGATTATGGGGCTAGCAACCAATGATCCAGAGGTCAATCAACTTGGTAGCGACTATCTGGTCATCACCTCAGTCACCATGTTCGCAGTCGCCTGTGTTGCGAGTATGTCGGTGGGCTTGCGAGCGATGCATAAGCCGGGTATCAGCACCTTTTTTAGTGGCATCGGTATTGTGTCGAACATCTTTCTCAACTGGGTACTGATTTTTGGTAAATTTGGTGTGCCTGCAATGGGGATCAAAGGGGCGGCGATAGCCACGGTGATGAGCGGCGCGATAGAGGTACTAACGCTATTTGGCTATCTGCATGTTAAGCAGCATTTACTGGCGTTTGGAGTTGATGATATTCGACGAGTCATTGAGTGGAATAGAGTCATCAAGTTCTTAAAACTGTCCCTGCCAACCACATTTAACTTCTTGGCCTGGGCTGGTGGATTGTTTGCTTATCACGCCATTATGGGGCAATCCGGAGTTCAAGGTTTGGCTGCGCTATCAGTGATGACGCCTGTTGAGTCTATCGCCTTAGCATTGCTAATAGGAATGTCGAATGCCGCCGCGGTGTTGGTGGGTAATCAGATTGGCGCTAAGAACTATGATGCGGTTTATTATCAAGCGATTGGTGTCACGCTACTCAGCTTACTTGTTGGTGTTGTGGTTGCGATCTTGCTGTTCTTTGTCCAAAGCTCTGTGCTTGATGGTTTTAGTGCGTTGTCGGCCGAAACCCGCGCTTTGGCGGAAAAGTTTATGGTTGTATTGAGCGTTGGTATCGTACTTCGCTCTGTGCCGATGATGACCATCGTTGGCGTGTTGCGTGCAGGTGGTGACGTTAAGTTTTGCCTCTACCAAGATCTGGTTGCTCAATGGCTAATTGGTATTCCTCTTGCGGCGTTTGCGGCGATTGTCTTAGGTTGGCCGCCAGAGTGGATCTATTTGCTGTTTTTGACCGAAGAACTGATTAAATGGTTTGGTTCGCTGTTTAGGATGAATACACGCAAATGGATACGCAATTTGATCGAAAATTAGACATTGAGCGTCTATTTGATGTGTATAGGTGCATATCTTGTGATCTAGTATCCAAATTACTTCCTAGATGGGTCGATTTAGTGTAGATTCACATTCCTATTTGTAAGGTTAACGAGAGAATCGATGTTACAACTGACAGACCTATGTAAGGGCTACTTAGACGGTGGTGAATTTCACCCTGTTTTACAAGGTGCTGAGTTGTCATTGAAACAAGGGGAGCAGGTTGCTCTGATGGGCGAAAGTGGTTCTGGAAAGAGCACTTTACTCAACCTGATTGCAGGCCTTGATACCGTTGATTCTGGTGAAGTTCTTTTCCCCAATTTTGCGATGAACTCTGTCGCAGAGACCAAGCGAACCGCTTACCGTCGTAATAATATTGGCCTTATTTTTCAGCAATTTAACCTTCTTCCTACTTTGAATGTCGCGGATAACATCCGTTTCTGTCGCCAGTTAAAAGGCTTGCCTGAAGATCAGGGTCTATGGCGTCAAATTCTCTCTGCTTTGGATTTAATGCCACTATTAGGCCGCTATCCTGAAGAAGTGTCAGGTGGTCAGCAGCAGCGTGCTGCGATTGCTCGTGCGTTATATATGGAACCTAAGATTCTTCTTGCTGATGAACCTACGGGAAGTCTTGATGAGCGAAATGCAGAAGCGGTGATGCGTCTGTTAACGAGCTTAACCAGACAGCTTGACTGTACTTTATTGTTGGTGACGCACAGTGAGCGCGTTGCGGAGCATATGGAAGGCAGGATAAGGCTCCAAGGAGGGCAGTTGCATGTTATGGCCCGTAGTTAAAGCACTACTTGGCCACTACAGGCGTTATCCTTTTCAAATCCTTCTCGTCTGGCTCGGTCTTACTCTTGGTGTATCACTCTTAGTTGGCGTGACCGCGATTAATAGCCATGCTCGTCAAAGTTATGAGCATGGTGAAAAGCTATTTTCTAACCCTCTTCCATATCGTGTTCGTCCTAAGCATGCCACAAGCAAGATCCCGCAAGGATTTTACATCCAGCTGCGTCGTGATGGATTCCATCAATGTGCTCCGTTTGAAAGTTTAAGAGTTGATACCGCGAGCGGTGTCGATTTGATGCTGATTGGTATCGACCCTGTCGCAATGCTGCGTTTTCAACCTGGCGTATTGCTCGAAGACCAGTCAACACTCGCTTTGATGCGTCCCCCTTATCCAATCCTTGTCAGTTCGGATCTGGCTGCTCGAATGAAGTGGCAAGACAGCGATGTTATTCAGTTAGATAACGGTAGTACGCTTGGTCCAATTATGGTCGACCAAGAAGGGAAGCTAAATGGGACTCGTATTCTCGCCGATATTTCGCTACTGAGAACATTAGCGCGCAGCTCTGGTATCTCCGTGATTGCGTGTGGCGATATGCCACCTGAAAAACTGGCTAAGCTAAAATCTATTCTACCTAATGGTATGGAGTTGAACCGCAGTTCGCGTGCAGAGCTAGAATCGCTGACTCAAGCGTTCCACATGAATTTGAGTGCGATGGGGATGTTGGCTTTCTTAGTCGGTCTGTTTATCTTCTATCAGGCGATGTCGCTATCTCTAACTCAACGTCAACGACTAGTGGGTATCTTGCGCCAGACTGGCGTATCAGGCTGGCAACTTGCGCAGGCCTTGTTGCTTGAGCTGCTTGCATTGGTTTTGGTGAGTTGGTTATGCGGTAACTTGCTGGGCATGTTGTTAGCAAACCAGCTGATTCCAACAGTGTCAGCAAGTTTAAGCGATCTTTACGATGCTAACGTTGGTTTAGCGATTAGCTGGAACTGGCAATCGAGTCTTTACAGTTTGTATCTCTCTGCCGGTGGAGCCATTGTTGCCTGTGCGTGGCCTTTGGTGCGCTTACTGCGTTCTCAGCCTGTTCGTCTTACCACGCGATTGTCACTGGTTCGCTTTACGGGGGCTGAGTTCACGATTCAAGCATTGCTGGCATGTGCGTTCTGTGTGGCTGCGATTGCGATTTATCAGGCTCCTCAGACACAAGAGTCGGGCTTTGCGATTATTGCTTTGATGCTGTTAAGTGTCGCGCTGTTCACGCCTTACATTATTTGGCGAGTATTCGAAAGCCTTTCATATTCACTTCGCTGGGTAAAAGTGCGTTGGTTCTTCGCTGATGCGGCTGCAAGTATGAGCTATCGAGGTGTCGCAACAATGGCCTTTATGCTCGCGATGGCGGCCAATATCGGTATTGAAACTATGGTCGGCAGTTTTAGGGATACCACGGATAAATGGCTAAGTCAGCGTTTAGCGGCAGATCTCTACATCTATCCAAATACCAGTACCGCGGCTCGTATGAGTGGTTGGTTAGCTAAGCAGCCAGAGGTTGAGTCGGTTTGGTGGCGATGGGAAAAAGAGGTCTCTACCTCCTATGGTGCACTGCAAGTGGTGAGTACCGGATCGTCTGAAGGGGAGTTAGGCGCTCTGACGGTCAAGCTTGGTATTCCTGACTATTGGTATCATCTCCATCACTCCAAGGGTGTTATGGTGAGTGAATCGATGGCACTTAAGCTTGGGATTCGCCCCGGAGATTACATCGATCTTGATGGAAAGCTTGGGCAAGGTTGGCAAGTTGTTGGGGTTTACTATGACTATGGCAACCCGTATAACCAAGTGCTCTTGTCCCATCGAAATTGGCTTTACGCGTTTGCCGGAAGCGGTATGGTCGCTTTGGGCACAGTGCTCAAGGAAGATGTCAATCCGATTGGTTTGAAACGACGTCTTGAGGCGGTGTTTAGGCTTGATTCTGAGCGAGTGTTCGATAACAGTGATATTCACAAACATGCGCTGCGCGTGTTCGACCGTACTTTCTCCATTGCGGATACGCTGGGCAATATTACGTTAGTCATAGCGGTGTTTGGTATTTTCTTCGCAACAGTCGCGGGGGAGGTTTCTCGTCAGAAACATATCGCTTTGCTTCGTTGTGTCGGTATGTCTGGGCGAGAGCTGATCTTAATGGGCAGTTTGCAGCTGTTTGTTTTCGGTGCGATTTCGATGTTGATTGCCATGCCGTTGGGGCTTGCTTTGGCACGCCTTGTGGTGGATATCATCATTAAACAGTCATTTGGTTGGACTCTGGAATTACAATTCATACCAACCGAATATCTTCAGACTGCGTCGCTAGCTATGCTCTCTTTGATGTTGGCTGGGGCGTTGCCTGTTCTACGGATGGTGAGAAATACGCCGATGAAGTCATTAAGGGATGCGTTGTAAATGAAGAGCTCGAAAGTCACTCTCGTGATCATAGCAATTATCGCTATTGCGGCAGGTTTATTTTCAGCACTTTATTTTAATCACTCGAACCAACCCGACAGCGTCGACAACCACAATGGAATGAATGCGATGTTCCGCTCTCAAGCGGATAAAGTGTTTGAACCAGTACTGCCTGACAATCCTGTGGTGTTGCCTGAAGACTTCGCGTTTCACAATCAATATCAGCATGGCTGGTGGCACTTCTTTGCTAATGTCGTTGATAAAAGAGGCAACCAATACGGTGTCCAATGGAGTTACTTCCGTATCGCGAACAGCGACAGTAACTTATCAGGTTGGCAAAGCCCTCAACTCTATATTTCTCATGTTGTTATTTCTGATAAGCACCGTGTCTGGCGTGAGCAGCGAGTCGCAAGGGGTGGGATCGGACAAGCCGGCATGACGGTCAAACCATTCAAATTATGGATTGATAACTGGTTCTGGCGTTCGTTGGGACAGACACCTTTCCCTGGGCTATTGGAAGCTCAGACGGACACTTTTGGTCTTCGCCTCACCACGTCGACGCGCGGGCCTTTTGTCATTCCCGGTGAACGTGGTTACGTTGTTAAACACGATTTGTTGCCCATCGCCTCTCACAATATAACGGCGCCATTTTTGAACGTTAAAGGCCTGTTGGATCTTGGCGGAAACAAGGTTGTGGCAGTAGAAGGCAAAGGCTGGATGAGCAAAGAGTGGGGAAGCGGTTTGCTAGCCGAAGGGCAACAAGGCTGGGATTGGTTTGTGTTCCAGCTTGATGATGAGACAACCTTATCGGTTAGTCGCTATCGTCATGATCAGCAGCTGCCTTATTTGTTCGGCACGCTATCAACCAATGATGGTAAAGTCGTTACGCTCACCAATGATCAAATTGATATCACGCCTGTGCTGTCTACCGACTTCAGTAATGGAAGCTCGATTCCTATGCAATGGGCAATCAATATCCCTGATTATGGAATCCGATTGAATACCCAAGTGTTGAACTCCAACTTGTGGCTTCCTTTTGTGTTGCCATATTGGGAAGGGCCAATTACCACCACGGGAAGTCACAAAGCCAAGGGGTTCATGCAACTTACCGGTTACTAATCTCGATTTTGATGCTAGTACAAACTGTCGAGTTTCCATCTTACTAGAGCCACTTCTCTTGCAATGTGAAGTGGCTTTTTCGTTTTTATATGGAAAAACTTTGACTTTGCCTATAATTAACTAAGGAAAATAAATGGCATTCGAATAGTTTTTATCGGAAAAACCGAATTATTTACTCTAAAGAAGCGATTTTTACTGTGTTGGCGAACTCTATAAACTCGACTGTATTCTTTGTTAATCGCTTATTAACATAATAAATATAAGGGCAATATAATGAATGACATGATTCGCGATTTCTTCAAAATGGAGTCTGCCGGGGGCATTCTGCTGGTAATTGCGGCTGCAGTTGCTATGACAATCGCAAATACATCGTTGAATGATGCATACCAAGGTTTTCTTCATACCTACGTATTTGGTATGTCTGTGTCGCATTGGATCAACGATGGCTTGATGGCTGTCTTTTTCTTGCTAATCGGTTTAGAAGTAAAACGAGAGCTACTTGAAGGCGCTCTTAAATCTAAAGAAACAGCTATCTTTCCAGCAATCGCAGCCGTTGGCGGTATGCTGGCTCCAGCTTTGGTTTACATTCTGTTTAACTATAATGATGCACAAGCTGTTCAAGGCTGGGCGATTCCAGCAGCCACAGATATTGCGTTTGCTTTAGGTATCATGGCGCTGCTCGGCAAGCGTGTACCAGTGAGTCTGAAAGTGTTCTTGCTTGCGCTGGCTATTATTGATGACCTTGGTGTTGTTGTGATCATCGCTCTGTTTTACACGGGTGATCTCTCTACTTCAGCGCTGGCGGTTGGCTTCGCAATGACAGCGGCACTGTTTATCTTGAACTCTAAGAAAGTGACTAAGCTAACTCCTTATATGATTGTGGGTGCTATCTTGTGGTTCGCGGTGTTGAAGTCAGGTGTCCACGCGACGCTTGCAGGTGTTGTGATCGGTTTTGCGATTCCTCTCCAAGGTAAGAAAGGGGAGCACTCGCCACTGAAACATATGGAACATGCGCTTCACCCATACGTTGCGTTTGGTATCCTGCCACTGTTTGCTTTTGCAAACGCAGGCATCTCGTTGGAAGGTGTGTCGTTAGACGGTCTAACATCCATGCTTCCTCTGGGTATCGCGCTTGGTCTATTGATTGGTAAACCTCTAGGTATCTTCTCGTTCAGCTGGTTAGCAGTGAAATCAGGCATTGCGAAACTGCCTGAAGGTATCAGCTTTGTGCATATCTTCGCTGTGTCTGTGTTGTGTGGTATCGGTTTCACCATGTCGATCTTCATCTCTTCACTGGCATTTGGTTCTGTCAACGCTGAGTTTGATACCTACGCTCGTTTGGGTATCCTAATGGGCTCAACGACAGCCGCTGTATTGGGCTACTTCCTACTACACGTGTCGTTACCAAAGAAGGTCGCTAGTGTTGAGGGTAGTGAGCAAGTGAACTCTCAGCACTAATTAAAAAAGACAGCATTAGTATTAGAAACGCCCCGTAAAGACGGGGCGTTTTTTTACCTATGGATTTTTTTGGGCTACTTTTCGATGATGGTGAAAATAGTCCACTCTTCAACAACTTCTTCTTTCAGGCCTACCACCGTTGCGGTTACGCGACGATTTAAAGCATGAGAGGTTTCGTCATCGCCTTCTGATTCCAGACGCGACTCACCGTAACCTACGATGGTGACGCGCTTTGGATCCACTTCATACGAAAGTAGTTCGTCTTCAACGGCGTGAGCCCGTTTTTTTGATAGCTCAAGGTTATAGTCGGGATCACCCACTTTACTGGCATAGCCTTGAATCTGAATTGACGCAGATTGATACCTATCAAGAAATTCCGCCATAGTCTGGATCTGATCGGAGAAGATTGGGTTGATTTCATAAGAGTCGTTGGCGAACAAGATTCTGAGTTGTCGCTGTTCTTGTTCGACAATCGCTGCGCCACAACCATCATTATCTACCATGGCGCCAACCGGTGTGCCAGGGCATATATCACGTGCATTCACCACACCATCTTTATCTTCATCAGTCAGGTCTGATATTTGATTGGCGGTAGGCGTTTCGATGTAGTCATATTCGTCCTCTACATTGGCTGCACTGAATGGAACGATAAACAGTAAAGTGAGAGGGATTAGGTGTTTGTTCATCATACTTAGTACTCCACTCGCTTAGTCCAAGCCTCAGGGGTATCGACCAATAACGCATCTAACAGATTGCCAGTTGCGTTCATAACGCGGTACTTGGCGTATTGTTCAGCATAGTGTGCATCAAGGTAGTCCTTACGCGCTTCAAACAGTTCATTTTCAGTGTTGAGTAGGTCAAGTAAGGTACGTTGGCCAATCTGATATTGCTTTTGATAGGCAATGACTGTCTCAGATGCAGAATCAACGTGGTCGGCTAAGAAGTTTTTCTGTTGCAGTGTTAAATCTAGTGCACTCCAAGATAGGCGAAGGCTTTCCTCAACTTGGCGATATGCATTATCGCGCAAATCTTTAGCTTGGTTGAGTTGGAACGCTGCTCGTTCCGACAAATCACTGTCAGATCCGCCGTTATAAAGGTTGTAACGCATACGGAGCATCGCAAGTGTTTCATCACTGCTGCCTCTATCACCGCCGGCATCGTCTCGCCATGTTTGGCTTGCTTCAATCGAAAGTGTGGGGAAGTAGTTACCTTTAGACTGCTTGTATTGGAAACGAGCAGAATCGACGTCGACTTGAGACACTTTAATAACTGGATGTTTATCAAAGGCTTCGACAAGAGCGTCCGTTAACGACAATGGCAGCTTGGATTCATCAGCTCGCGGGTAAATCAGACCTAATGGCTCTTGTCCTACTAAGCGACGGAATTGAGTGTGTGTGTCGATGAGGTTGTTTTGTGCTGCCAATAGATTGCCGTGTGCTTTGGCGATCCGAGCTTCTACTTGTGAAACATCAGCTGTTGAACCGATACCTGAACTCGCGCGACGTGATATGTCACGATAAATCTCTTTATGAACCGCAAGGTTACTTTCGGATAGGGCAAGCACCTCTGTCGCCTTTACTGCATCCAGATAAACTTGTGTCACCCGAAGTGCTATGTCGGAAGCATCAGCAATAAGTTGATAGCGGATAGATTCAGCGTCTGCTGCGGTTCTATCCATATCATTTAAAGTTGCATTACCGTCCCACAGCAATTGGGTCAGACTAATACTTGCTTCTTTTCTTGTCAGATCGGTGTCCGATCGTCCGGTCGACTCAGCGGGATTAATGCCTTCATAACCAATACCAGCGTCCAAATCTAAGCTTGGCAGATAGGCACCTGTTGATGCATCTGCTTGCTTGACTGCACTTTGGAACTCGTTGAAGGTGCTTTTTATTTCAGGGTTGGTTGCAAGAGTAATTGCGACCGCTTGCTCAAGTGTCTGTGCTTGTACCGATAGGCAAGCTAGCAGTACACCACTTGCAATGAGTGACTTTTTCCAGTTCAAGGTAGCCTCCTTAATCAGTGCTATGTTTCCAGCACTTTTTAAGCGTGTGTTTAGCCTGTGGCGAGTATCAAAAGCTTAGTTGACATATCTGTAATTTGAGAATTTTTGTGTCACAAAAGTGAGACCTAATATTAATGACTTAGTAACTTTCGTTAGCACTTTGTTGCTATTAACTAGATTGTCAGTAGCTTCGGGGCTAGTTTTTAAGGTGTAGAGGTATGCGTAATTTGTATCTTCACACTGGTGGAGAGGGGGGGAGCGCATACCGTTTGTATGGGGAACCTGCTTATGAATGCGAAGAGCTTAGCGCCGTTTATGCTTGCCAGCACAACTGTTGTGATTAACGTAAATGGTGATGTCCGAGAGTTGTTGCCAGGCGAAGTTCCGGCACCCGGTGAAGTGATAGTAGTCTTGGGGCAAGACGCTACAGCCAATGCTGATTCACCGACTGGGATAGAGGCACAGTTAATCGGAGAAGGGGGAAACCTCGATCTCAACCTAGATAATGAAATCGCTTCGATTATTGAGCAGATTGAGCAAGGTGTCGACCCAACACAGAACGATGATTTCGCGACCGCCGCCGGAGGACAGGATGGCTCAAGTCTTACTGGCTCGGGAGATATCGACCGCACTGGTGCAGAAACATTAGCAGAGACTCAATTTGATACTTCGGGTTTGGAGTCTCAAGGTTTGTCGGAAACGCAAAGCCTTGCCTTACTGGATATTGTTGCGGCACAGCTTGTTATTGAACTTGAAGCGCCAGTGTTTGACGCAGAGAGTTACGATTTCTCTTATGATGAAAACTCAGAACCAGGTACGGTAATCGGAACCGTTTCTGCTACGGATCTTGAGGGTGACAGTGTCACCTATTCCTTGGTGTTTGAAGATGGTGATCCACTAGCCGATTACTTTGTCATTGATCCAGATACAGGGGAAATATCACTGACGGAAGCAGGGGCCGCCGCCTTCACCAATGATTTTGAAGATGAAGGTAGCTTAAATAGCCACGACATTGTTGTTCAGGCCAGTGATGGTACAAACATCTCCCAAGTTTTAGTTACTTTAAATGAGTTAGATGTCAATGAAGCACCTGAGTTTGATCAACCTGAAGATGGTTATGCATTCAGCTACAACGAAAATTCTTCTGACGCCTATGTGATAGGTACCGTGACCGCCACCGATGAAGATGCGGGCGATGTGGTGAGCTATAGCATCAGTTCGAATGTTCAGGTTGATGGTGAGGACTTGTTCGAAATCGACAGTGCAACTGGTGAAATCTCCCTCACCGCAGCAGGGGTAGCCGCTTTCACCAACGATTATGAATTGCCAGACAACCAGCACACCATCACGGTCGTGGCATCGGATGGTGAGCTCGAAACGTCAGTGGATGTTGATTTATCCGAGTTGGATCTCAACGAAGCCCCTGAGTTTGATCAACCTGAAGGTGGTTATGCATTCAGCTACAACGAAAATTCCTCTGACGCCTATGTGATAGGTACCGTGACCGCCACCGATGAAGATGCGGGCGATGTGGTGAGCTATAGCATCAGTTCGAATGTTCAGGTTGATGGTGAGGACTTGTTCGAAATCGACAGTGCAACTGGTGAAATCTCCCTCACCGCAGCAGGGGTAGCCGCCTTCACTAACGATTATGAATTGCCAGACAACCAGCACACTATCACGGTCGTGGCATCGGATGGTGAGCTCGAAACGTCAGTGGATGTTGATTTGTCCGAGTTGGATCTCAACGAAGCGCCTGAGTTTGAACAGCCTGACGGTTATTCGTTCACCTACAACGAAAATTCCTCTGACACCTATGTGATCGGTACCGTGACAGCTACCGATGAAGATGCGGGCGATGTAGTGAGCTACAGCATCAGTTCGAATGTTCAGGTTGATGGTGAGGACTTGTTCGA